>CAYUCM010000011.1:16389-25803 GCA_964443365.1 uncultured Candidatus Saccharibacteria bacterium | reverse complement strand
ACATATTGGTTGGAAAATTAAGGGGGACCTGATATATACGCTGACTAGACGTATATTGTCAGCTCATTGCTAACTCATCCCCCCTGAGAAAATCAAATGAGAAAAGGCCTTTGGCAATCCGACCTTCTCAAGAGGGGTGATTGTCAAAGACCTTGTCTTCGTCACTTATATTTTAATCTATTCAAAATTACATGTCAATAGCGATATATCATATATGATATATTACATAATAACCCATATTGTTACCTCACTCGTGCGTACTTTATTCCAAAACCTCCTCATAATATGCATTCTTCTTTAGGAAATTTATTATCTTCACCACATCCCCCTCCCTATCATTAGTTCTTAGCAAAACAATTGCGATTGTCTTCTTGCCACCCTTAGCAATTTGTACATCAAAAATAGAAGCGGTGGTTTGCCTTGATTCATCGATAAATCCATTCTTACCTCCAACAAACTCTGGAATATTTAGTATTTTATTTTTGTTAAACCATTTATGTTTTAAAATCTCAAACTGCCTAACGCGTGTCATATCAAATATCACAGGCTCATTTTCAAAAATATATTTTATTAATTTAAATTGATCTTCAGCTGTAGATGTGTTTTTTGGCGAAAGACCACTTGGATCTTCGTAATAAGTATCAGACATTCCCAAAGCAACGGATTTCTTATTCATTTCAGACATAAATTTTTCATGACCATAAGCATCAGCCAAAACCTCCGCCGCATCGTTACTTGATTCCATAAGCAAAGGATACATCAAATCTCCAACCCTAATTGATTCCCCCAAAAGTAATTCCCCTTGCGTACCAAATGTATTGTAAGAACTTCTTGAAACGATGGCCATCTTTGTTTGATCCATTTTTTGTTGAGCAATAAGTGATGTCATCAATTTAGAAACAGATGCGATTGGATATCTTCCATCATCCTGACTTTGTCTTATTATTTCACCGCTCCTAATATCAGCAATTAAAAAAGATTTTGACGATAAGGCAGGAAAGTTTTTTATATCATTTAATTTATATTGTTGCTTTGTTGAGATGCTTTCATTATAAGAACTAGATGAAGCGGCATTTACTCCATCATCAGATCCTAATGATTCAGTTTTTGGCACATTCATTACTATTCCTTGATTGTTATTATTTTTGGAGTTTAATAACGTGGCAATATTTATATCACCCCCAATATAATCCGTAATCAAAAAAGTGGTTTGAGTTAAAAATGATGCAACTGATAATCCTAAAAATATTGCAACCGCTAACCACTTAATTTTGGTGCCAATACTATGCGGAGGAATTGTATCAGTTTTCACAACTCTAAAGTGCGGCCAACCAAATCTAATATTTAAATATTTAGCGAGGAATTTCTTAATGGTTCCAGGTTTAGCATCTTCACTCTTTAGCACTTGAATCTTTGGGGTCAATCCCAAAAAAGAATCGTATGGATCAACTCCTTTTAAACTGGACATATTCATTTCATGATGAATATGATCCTCTTCATCCCTATCTCTTGGAGCACCTAAATTCATATATTTAGGCATTTCTAAATTTTCCGAATTTAAAACTCCCCCATTTTCTTCTGAGTTTTCCGCCAGATTTGCCATGTAATCATTTTCATAATTACCATGGTATAAATTATTTGAGTCGTTTGGAATTCTTTCGTCCATAATTATTAACGAATATATTTATAAATATATTATAACAGCTTAAACAAAAACTCGCTAATTTTTACATTATCTTTGTTCATTTTTTTTGTTTTTAGAATTAGGGGCTACTAATGTTTTACGAGGCGATGTTTTTTTATTTGAAACAGTGGTTGTTGCGTGTTTTGTTGACGTTGCAATTTTTGTTGGTGTTGAGACAATTGTTGAAGTTGCGTTTGTTTTTAGTGTTGCATTTTCCGTACCAAGCTTAAAGAAAATCTTACTGCCAAATCTCATATCAATGTACTCAAATTTTTCTTTTGTTGCTATGGGTTTAGCTTTTATTGTCGTATTCAGTATGCTCATAACCTTTTCATCTATAGGTATTGGTAGTATTAATCGTCCATTTTCTACTGTATCAATTTCCAAACTGTTTCTATCGATAAGAACAACATAATCAACAGAAAGCCCCACAGCATTCAGTTTATCCAAAACCACATACATCTTCTCAACTGTTGAATTAGATATTGTCGAAGATCCAAATTGCACTGATTCGCTCACAAATCTAATTAAACTTTTATCGGGCTCGCCAGAAACATTTTGAAATGCGATAGAATTAGAATCTGCAAAAAAACAATCAACAAAGGTCTTGTCTTTTATTGACTGACTATTTTTGCACACAATTAATCCAGCATTTCTTTCTGTAATAGAAATTTCCAATTTATTGGCATCAACAGTTTCCACTTCGACATCTTTAAATGTAGAGAACTTATTTAATAATTCATTTTTAATTTCATCCTTGGGATAGAAGAATATATTTTTTTTAGGAATGACCAGTGCATAATTACCGTGAATTTTTAAATTAGCTTCATCAATCACGGCCTGAGTACTTGCTGACTGTAGCCCCTTAACTTGTATTTCAGAAATTGAAAGGAACGGCATTCTAAACAAAAGTAAGAATGCGACAAGCGCGACAATTACTACAAATATAATTATATAAGTTTTGACCACTCTCGCCTTTCTGCGCTTTTTGTAAACAGCAGAGTGCCTAAGTACGTCTTTGGAATGTCTATAATTATTCTTTTGCATCTAATTTAATAATGTCTACACCGCTCATATATGGTCTAAGCGCTTCTGGTACAACAATTGAACCATCTACCCTTTGATTGTTTTCAATAATTGAAATCAAAACTCTTGGTGTTGCAATAGCAGTATTGTTTAATGAGTGAACGAATTTAAGCTTACCATCTGCGTCTCTGTATCTAATATTAAGTCTTCTAGTTTGAAAATCATGGAAGTATGACGATGAGTGAGTCTCTCCATATCTATTTTCTGATGGAATCCAAGCCTCGATATCATATTTTTTAACCTGACCAAGTCCAATATCTCCTCCACAATTAGCAACAACATGATATGGAAGTCCAAGTAATTGCAAAAATTCTTCTGAATTTTTTGTTAATTCCTCATGGAATTTTACAGACTCTTCATGTGATGCTTCACACAAAATAACCTGTTCTAATTTATAAAATTCATGAACTCTATAAATTCCCTTTGTTTGTTTACCATGGCTTCCGGCCTCTCGTCTAAAACAAGTTGAAAATGCGAGCATTTTCTTTGGTAAATCTTTGATATCCAAAATTTCATCTGAATAATAAGACATTGTGGCGACTTCTCCAGTTCCTGCCAAGTATTCAGTATCTTGTGTTCTATACAAATCATCCTCTCCTTGTGGAATATATCCTGTACCAAGCAGTGTTTCTCTTCTAACTAGTGATGGAACAATCATTGGATTATATCCACGATTTGTAAAGAAATCCATAGCGGCTTGCCAAACTGCAAATTCCAGACGGGCACCGCCATTCTTTAAGAAATAACCTCTAAAGCCAGCGACCTTTGTTCCTCTTTCAAAATCAGCTAAATCATTTTGCAACATTAAGTCAATGTGATTTTTTGGTTCAAAATCAAACTTTGGAATTTCTCCCCAAGTTCTAACCTCAACATTATCAGCATCTGTTAGTCCTTCTGGAACTGACATGTCTGGGATATTAGGAACAGCAAGCATTAATAACTGCCATTCTTTCATAATCTCAGAAAATCTATCTTCTTCTATTTTAATAGACTCTTTAAGGGTGCGCATTTCTTCAATTAAACGAGTGCGTTCAGCATCATCTGTTGCTTTTGTTATGTTTTCTCCAACTTTATTTTGCTCAGCTTTTTTAGTCTCAATGGATGTTAGTAGGGATCTTCTGGAGTCATCTACGTTAATTAGCTTATCAACATCAAAGTCTATGTGCTTCTTTTGGGCGCCCATAGCTATAAGATCCTTATTTTCTCGTATAAATTTTATGTCTAACATCTCTTTGGTTTTTCTTTATTAATAATTTATAGAAATATCATATCATATTGTTAAGCTTTGGTCATGCAAGTAAAACAATTAAAAGCAAGCCTTTATCCGCGCCTTCTTAGGGAAATTGATGACCCCCCAAGAAGTCTTTATTACATATATAATGAACAAAACACCCAAAATGACGCAAAGACCATAGATAATTCAAATAATTTATTAAACAGAATAGCATATGATAATAACTTAAAAATTATATGCATTGTAGGATCTCGTTCCTACACAGAATATGGACAATTAGTTTGTGAGAAATTAATTGCCGGACTTTCTCATTATAAAGATAAAATAGCCATAGTCTCAGGCCTAGCTATTGGTGTAGACGCCATAGTACACAGATTATGTATCAAATATAAAATTCCATGTATTGCAATTCCAGGTTCTGGTTTAAATAAAGAAGTGCTTTACCCTCGTACAAATTTTTCACTAGCAGAAAGTATTTATGAAAACGGAGGAGTTTTATTTTCAGAATTTGAACCAGACTCAAGAGCCAATGTTTGGACATTTCCTCTCAGAAATAGAATCATGGCTGGCATTTCAGAAATTACCATAGTTATAGAGGGTAAAAAAGATTCAGGCACAATGATAACCGCCAGAATGGCCTTGGAATATAATAGAGACGTATTAGCGGTTCCCGGATCAGTATTCAGTATTCACTCAGACGGACCAAGAGAATTAATTAAACAGGGTGCAATACCAATAAGTAGTGCAGAAGATATTACAGATATATTAGGAATAACAGAATATAAAATTAAAGAAGTATCTAAGGCACTTTTTGATTCTTGCACGCAAGAAGAAAAGGAAATATTGGACTTATTAGAATCACCAATTACCGCGGATGATATTTGTTACAAAACCGGTTTTAATATTTCCAAAGTTCTTGTAATAGTCTCAATGCTAGAAATGCGGGGTTTGGTGGAGGAAAGGTTTGGGAAGATTTATTCTAAGCTGAATCACTAGACACTTAATATTAGAAACACCGTGCGCAAGGTGCTGCGCACGGTGTTTCTCTTGTTAAGTTTTTACTATGCCTAGTTTTTATAAAACACTCCCTCTTGATAATTTTTAATTATTTTTTCACTCGGTTTAAATAGAGGTGTTGGCAAATTATCCAAATCAAACCATTCCCAACGTGTTATTTCATCTGGCTCCATTATTTTGACATCGCCAGATATTTTTTTACACAACACTCCAACTGTTGCAAAATGAGCTGCGGGAACTATGTCATTAGTAAGACTGATTACCTCCAAATCATCGATCTCAATATCAATGTCTGTTTCTTCTTTGACCTCCCTCTTTGCACAAACCTTAAACTCTTCACCAAAATCTAATTTACCACCAGGCATTGTCCATGTACCTTCACCATTCATTAAACTGCTAGCTTTTTCTGGATCAACATGTCTTTGACCCAATAAAACTTTATTATCTATTAAAATCATAACGCCAACACCTATACCCATTTTTTTGATCGTATTTTCCATGTGAATAATTATATCATGCTGATTTTAAAAAAAAATACAAACAGACAAATTTGCAAAAAACAAATATATGTAGTATTAATTATTCAATGACACAAAAACTTCTTATTGTTGAGTCGCCTGCAAAAGCGAAGACTGTTTCAAAATATTTAAACGGTGAATATACCGTAGTTGCGTCTGTTGGACACATTAGAGATCTTCCAAAGAGCAATAAAAAAGCTATTAATATTGAAGCCGGATTTGTTCCTCATTATGAAATTTCCCCAGGAAAAGAGAGGGTCATCAATGATATTCGTCAAAAAGCAAAGAAGGCCACAGAAGTTCTACTTGCAACTGACCCCGACCGTGAAGGTGAAGCTATTGCGTGGCACTTAAAAGAAGTTCTTGGTCTTAAAAACCCAAAGCGCGTTGTCTGGTATGAAATTACAAAGGAAGCCGTTAATGAGGCCGTTAAACATCCAAGAGAAATTGACGACAATTTAAGAAAGGCGCAAGAAGCCCGTCGTGTACTTGATAGACTTGTTGGATATGATTTGTCTGGAGTCATTTGGAAAAAAGTTAGATATGGTTTATCTGCTGGACGAGTTCAGTCCCCCGCCCTCAGAATTCTTGTTGAGCGCGAACGTGAAATTAGAGCCTTCATTCCTGAAGCTTATTATCCAATCAAAGCTAGTTTTAAAAACAAAACTGGATCAATTTTAGAAATGGATTGTGTGGAAGAAATAAAAGATAAAGTACGAGCAGAAGAAGTTACTTCCCTATCTGAAAAAACAAATTGGAAAGTAAAAGACATTGAAGAAACAGAAGCCAAAAGAACAGTGAAGGCTCCGTTTACAACTTCAACCCTACAACAGGCAGCTTCGTCAAGATTGGGATTTACTCCATCAAGAACTATGGGTATTGCTCAAAAACTTTACGAAGGCGGACATATTACTTATATGCGTACAGATAGTACAAATCTAAGTGGCCTTGCAATTAAAGAAGCGACCTTAGTTATTGAAAAAGATTATGGAAAAAATTATGTTCAAGTTAGAGCATTTAAATCAAAGAGCAAAAACGCTCAAGAAGCCCATGAAGCAATAAGGCCAACTCATTTATCTATACCTCGTGCTGGAAACACAGACGATGAAAAGAAATTATATTCTCTAATCAGAGGAAGAACTTTGGCTTCTCAAATGGCAGACGCAAGAATTGCTAGAACAAAAATAATTGCAACAGGTGATGATAAAAAACTTCCTGATTTTTCTATAACAGGATCACGTGTTATTTTTGACGGATGGCTAAAAGCTGATCCTGATGCAGTGAGCGAAGATGTTATTTTACCAAAAACAGAGAAGGATGAATCTCTAACATTAGAGAAAATCAATTGGATAGAAAAGTTTACAGAACCACCAAATAGATATTCAGAAGCTGGTCTTATTAAAGAATTAGATAAGAAAGAAATTGGTCGTCCTTCAACCTACGCAAGTATTATCAGAACCCTTGAAGAAAGAGAGTATGTTGAAAAGATAAACAAGTCTCTTAAGCCAACTGACACTGGAGATGTGGTTATTACATTCCTAGAAAATCATTTTGAAAAATATGTAGATTACAATTTCACGGCTAAAATGGAGGATGGGCTGGACGATGTCGCTTCTGGAAAGGCTGAATATGTAGCGACGGTTAAAAAATTCTACGACCCACTCGTAAAAATAATTGAAGAAAAAATTGGTATTGAGAAGGTTACAAACCTAGGTGATGCTGATGCAAAATTTAAATGCCCAAAATGTGGAAGTGCAATGATTATAAAACTCGCAAGAACTGGAAAGTTTTTGAGTTGTTCAACATATCCAGATTGTGATGGTGCACTTACAATGGACGGAACTCTTATCAAAACAGATGAGCCAATTGGTACCGATCCTGAAACCGGTCTTTCAATATTTACCAAAATCGGTAGATTTGGACCGTATGTTCAATTGGGTGAAAAATCAGATACAAACAAAAAACCAAGAATGGCATCAATTCCAAAAGAAGTTGATCCAAGCGCTGTTACTGTTGAACAAGCTCTTGTTTATTTATCTCTTCCAAGAATATTAGGAAAACAACCAGAGAGTGGAAAAAATATTACAGCAAGTATTGGACGATTTGGACCATACATAGTTCATGATGGAGATTTCAGATCACTTAAAACTGACGATGTTTATACCATCACATTGGAACGTGCGCTTGAAATATTAGCAACACCAAAGGTTGTAGGAAGACGCGGGCGTTTTGCAGCAAAGGATAAGGGCGCTGACGCTAACAAAAAATAAAACGAGAATAGGAGTGCAAAATAAAATTTAATATTTTAACTCTCACGCTGATCAATAGAAAATCCAATTTTATTTTTGGGCTTTTCTTCTTCATGAATAAGTAGCCTTATGATTCTAAATATTTCTGTAAAATTAGTTTCATTGTTTTGTTCCATTTCTTCAACTTTTTCTCTAAGCTCTTGATAAGCGTCTATCATTTCTCGCATTTTTGTAAACACACGAATAATCTGAATATTTACCTGTATTGCCCTGTCGCTATTTAAGACACTTGATAACATGGCTATGCCGTGTTCCGTGAAGGCTATTGGCTTATATTTAATATGAACACCTCTTTTAGCCTTATTTGTAGCCTCCGTGTTTAAGGTCGCAAATTGTGACCTTAAAGAACGCGAATCTTCAACCTCTGTTTCTTCCACGTTTAAGGTCGCAAATTGCGACCTTAAATAATAATTGATCTCATCCTTATCTAACTGAAACATAAAATCCTCCGGAAACCTTTTTAAATTTCTTTTTACAGCCTCATTTAATCTTTTAGTCGGTACGCCATAAAGCTCTGCCAAATCTCTGTCTAGCACCACCTTCATACCTCTAATAATATGAATCTTTTCTCTTATAATTTCTGATGTTAAACTAACACTTATTATTTCTTTTTTCATGATCAAGAGTTTAACAAACCAAAAATAAAGAAAATATAAAGTTTTTTGTTTATCTATGTGCAATGACACGTTAGGCACACAAAACCACGCCACAAAACGCGCATGGCAACAACTCGTAAAAAATGATATTATTTACAAAGCAATATCAATTAATTTTTAATCAAAATATGAAAAGTGAAATAAGATTTATAAGTATAATAGCCCTGCTTACAATTTTAGTAGTAGGTGGAGGTCTTTATATTTCAGCAAAAAATGGAGGAGAAACAGGTATACCAAAACCAGTTGTAAAACTAGAGAATTTAATCGGTGTAGGTAGTCCTGTTATGGAAAACGGTATGCAATACCTTGCAAAAGACACAAGCATAAGCACATCAAGTGTAACAATTGTTGAATTTGCAGACTACGCCTGCCCTGCTTGTTCTGTAATATATCCTGAAATAGAAAAACTTTTAAAGGAGAATCCAAAGGTAAAATATGTTTACAGAACCGTACCAATTCACGCTCAATCAAAGGATGAGGCAAGATTGGTGTATGCATCCGTAGCGCAAGGAAAATTTAAAGAATTTTCAAGTCTGGTATTTAAAAATCAAAATGAATGGAATGGAGTAGGAAAAGATTTTAAACCATTCTTTGAAAAATATGCCAAAGAAATAGGTATAGATTTTGCGTTATTACAAGAAGAAGCAAAAAAGTCATCATATTTATCAACAATAGAGGCAGATGAAAAAGATGCACAAACATTGAATGTATTTGCAACTCCAACTGTTATTTTTGTTGGACCAAACGGATCAACATATATACAAGGCGCAGTACCAGCATCAGACATGCAAAAGTTAATTGATAGTATTAAATAAGATATAGATTAAATCTGACAGCACAGAATAAATCAGAAAAAGAAAATCGCCCCGCATTCAACGGGGCGATTTTCCGTTAAATAATGGGGCGACAC
>CAYUCM010000011.1:0-16289 GCA_964443365.1 uncultured Candidatus Saccharibacteria bacterium | reverse complement strand
AATTATACATAAACCGAATTAAATTTCAATTGTGTCAGGCTCAGCAACAATAAGTTTGTTTTTATTAAACTTAGATAGAATCGCAGAGATAACCTCGTTCAACTCTTTTGTACCCAGCAAACTATAAACTACGATTATAGAAATAATTCCAAGCATTCCCGCAGAAAATCCTTGCAAGAAAATTCCAATCAATGTTGTGTTATCAAATGTTGAAACAAAAATATTTAAGCCAAGATACGTCACAAAACCACCAATAACGCCGGCACCCATTGAATGTATCAGCATTCTAAATGTTTTCTTTGTGTAGCCACCAAAATCTTTTTCAAACATTATCCAAAGTAATATCAAGTTAAACAATACACCGATCGAATAACCGAGTGGTAACATAATAACCTCTGTACCATATATATTAGAAATCTTAAACAGTGATTCAAAAAACAGTTTAAAAGTTTCTGATTTTTGAAAAATATTTATAAGGACGAATGGAGATGCCATTGTAACAACAGCTCCAATTAAATTTATGAAAAGTGGCTTACTGGTTTTTCCTGCAGCGTAATATGCTCTAATCAAAAGAAGTTGTAAAGATTGAGCAAATAAAGAAATCACAAAGACAGCAAGACATGCCGCGGTTAGCCTGGTGTCATTCCAATCAAAAGAACCGGATCCCAAAACAACTCTCACAATTTGCGCTCTAAGTACAATAAACAGTGCTGTAATTGGTATTGACCAAAATATAATATGTCTAGCCGCTGTAACAATATGCTTCATAAATTCTTCTTTTTGCCCCTTAGCAAAACAAGCTGACAAGGTTGGGAATGCAGCAAGCGCATAACTTACCCCAATGATTGCAAGCGGAACAGATTGTAGATTAAAAGCAAAAGAAAAAATTGTAATAGATCCAACCGCCAAAGTTGAAGCGATAGATGTAATAAATATTTGCGTTAATGTATGTGACGAAAGTGTAATTGTTCTTGGAACGGATATCTTAACCACACTCCAAATATCTTTAAAATCTATACTGAAAGTAAACCTTGGAAGCAGCCCCTCTTTTGCAACAAAAGGTATTTGAATTGCAAAATGCAATAAAGCACCCAGCACAACTCCAAACACGACCCCCCTAATACCAAAATGTGGATACAAGAAAACTATACCAAATATAATCATTAAATTATACAGAATTGGGCTTGATGCATACAAGAAAAATCTTTTCTTGATTTGAGTTATAACCCCAAGCAAATTGGATATACCTAAAAATATTGGTTGAAGCAAAAGTATTCTCGATAAAATTACAACCTGATTAATAAAAGTATCATCTTTTATTCCAGAAAAAACAATTTTGACAATGTACGGCATCAACATCATGACGATAGCGGACACCACAATCATCGCCAAAAAAAACACGGTGAAGATAGAATTTAGAAATTTTTTAGTCTCACTTCCTCTGTTTTCTAGTATATTACTCAAAAACGGTATCAATACAGAAATAGAAACCAGAGAAGCGATTGATGCAAAAATCAAATCCGGTATTCTAAATGACGCATAATAAATATCCAATGTTTGTCCGGCGCCAAAATAACTCGCCAAAATTCTATCTCTAAATAGCGCTAGAATTTGAGATATTAAAGTAAACAATCCAAGAAGTACTGCCGCCTGATGTATGCCGCTAATTTCACTGTAGAATAATTTAAATATGCGTTTTACCATATACTATAATGTCTATCTTAAATTATTTTTTCTTTAACGAAGACTTCTTACTTGCCTTGGGTTTTATTATACTCTTGGTGCTAGTCGCTGTTGTTGTAGCTTTTTCTAAATCAACCTTTGGAGCAATACTCTTTGACTCACCTTCTAGGATTTTATTATAGATAGCTCCCGCTTCTTCAAAATTACTTTTAAGTGTGATCGCCTGTTCTATAGAAGTCTTGGCGGTCTTTAAGTCTCCAGCCAATAGATACAGATTAGCGAGAGTATAATAAGGCAACGGATGCTTAGGGGCCAAATTAGCAGACTGAACGAAGGTTTGCAGAGCACCATCTGCTGCTTTGTTTTCACCAGTAAGAAGAGCGATTGTTTGTAGTGTTGATCCAAATTGCAACCAATTTCTAAAATCATTTGGATTAAAATTTGCGGCAGCCTGTCCAGATGACAAGGCTAAATTTAGATACTCCATCGTAGATGTTGCCAATTTGGGCTTTTCATTATTTGCAAAAGATTTATTTTCAGAATTTGAAGAAAAATCATAATTGACTTGAATCAATGCCAAATTGTTAATTGCGCGAGAATAAATATCTGACGGATAAATAAGCATAGCTTTATTTAGTAGCATTATAGCTTTTGGCACAGTACTAATATTTGCATCTTTTGCATATACCATTTGCATGGATTTTACAGAATAAGTATAAGCCCTAACTCTATTTACCCAAACAAAAGCCGTTGTAACAAGTAGTACTATCACAAACAACACAGCGAGCACTCCAATGACGCCCCTGGCTCTACCTGTTGAAAAATCAAATTGTATTCCACCAAAGCCTCCCTCTATCATCAGAATTGAAAGGAGTAACCCTGTGATTACAAAAGTAAGTATTATAATTGACGAATTTGGAACATTTATTAACATCAAAAACCAAAGAAAAATGTACGATATAATAACCCAAGACAATATGTAAGTAGTTGAATGATCAATATGTTTTTTACTAAACAACAAACGTATTCCAAAAAATAGAAGAATTAGAACGAGGGATAGCCATGATAATAATCCCAAGATACCATTATTAACTAATATCGTAGGCATGTAACCGAAGCCAAATTGAAAGTCTGAATTCCAAAGATCCGATAGATTAACTGATTCAAGTCTGAAATTGTTTCTAGCAATATAAAAACCATGTGTTCCATAACCAATTAATGCGTTTTTAAAAGAAGAGCCCAACACTTTATTAGTTATGTGAGCCGTCTCTATTACGTCCGGCCTCAAATTCAACATAGATTCATTTGGAACCTTAATCAGTGAATTCACATTTTGATTAATGGCAACGGGGAATATCATGAAGATAATTCCAAAAGCAACAACAATCAAACTCGCCAAAGGAAATTTAATTGAATTCTCCGTCCTGTTTTTATATCTCCTTACAAGCTGAAATAGTGAGAACAAAAGTGCAAAGAAACTTATTATCGATATTAGAGAAAATAGAATATTTATTCCGCCTCCACCAGTCATTGTTTTTCCAAAACCAAACAAAATAAAAGATGTTATGGAACTAAATAGTAAGACCACAGAAAATATCGGCCAAAATATTTTATACGTATTCTTTTTTAACGGCATTGTATCCAATGTGATGGCCAAAGACAATAAGACAAAACCTGAGAATATTCCCAAGTCACCCCAAGACCCGACAGTATTTAAAGCAGAAGATGGAAATAATCCACCCAAGGATAGGAAATTAGTTATTGCATCAAATTTAAATGCCGAAAAAATAAATCTTATAATTTGATAAATTGCAGATATCGCAAAGCCAACCCAAGACAAAGACAAAATTGTAATTATTCTTTTCTTGGTGTTTACACTAACAGCTATCACAACCACCAGAAGTAATAATAGAGAAATAAAATACCATGAATCAGTTTCTAGTCCGACACCAATTAAACCACCTCTATAAGAACTAGACAGGAAGGAGGAAATAAGGGTTATTAACGAAATTAATAACATTGGTATGTAAACCCATTTACTCATCAAATTAACAACACCAGAGTATATTATAGATATTCCAAGCGACACCACAGAAATACTCACTAGTAGTACAAGAATCGCGATCTTGGATTGTCCCAGTTCTGCCGAGCTTGATGGTATGAAAAACAACGGCAATAGAAACGCCAATAAGTACATACACACTAGTGAAATTTGTCCAAATATCTTTTTTCTATGATAAATTATGGGACTTTTTTCCTTTGTGACGAGCTTTTCTTGGTTTAAAAACTCAGCGCCATCGTCTGAAGACGTTTCTTGTTTTGTATTTTTTTTCAATGTTCTTTTAAGCATTTGTTTAAATTATAAATACCGTAAATAAATGTTTTTGTATAACAAAATTAACATCCAAATATACTATATTAATGCTCTAATTATACCAAATTAGCTTTATTTTAAAAGCTTTTTTTGACGAGTTATCCACTTATGAGGTAATACAATAAAATTTAATATTTGTAAAAGGCTTGACATATTATATATGTTGTGATAGTATATACATATCCTGAGTTAGGGAACAACATCTTCAAAAACAGGGTCTGGTCTTGCCCCCCGGCTTACCAGACCCCTTCCCCCCAAATCCGGTACCCCCCAGCTGCCCCCGCAGCAAAGCCGGAAAGATGCTGTTCACCCAAATCCCCCTTCTCAGGACCCCCAGGGCCGAATCGCTCGCATTGATCCTCACCCAAGGATCAGCTCCATCACAGGAGTCGCGAGAGGTTCGGCCCTTATTTTTTATTCAAAAAATATTTTATAAAATTGGACTTTTTAAAAATACTGTGATATATTTTACATGTGTCAGACGAGTGCTCATACTGAGTTTATTCTCACGAGAGAGGAAAGTCCGAACACTCCCCTATTTATTTAGGGAGAATGGTAGCAGGTAACGCCTGCCTAAAGAAATTTACGAGGTGCGAACAGTGACGTCTCGTTCTGAAAAGAACAGACATCCAAAACTTAATGCTTTGGATGAATCTCTTGGGCAACCTTGAGAATGAAACGGCTAAATCCTTACCTGAGTGCAAGTCCGTGCTTATTAAGAAATTAATAAGAGTGACGCAAAGAAATGCATAGCGATATGTATTCAAGATAAATGCTCGTCGATCATCTTATGATGATGCACAGAATTCGGCTTATAGACACACATCACAAAACCCCGCCTAAAGCGGGGTTTTGTGCTTATACATACAAATCGCATTAAGCAGAGAACAATTATGCAGAAACCGTACCGCCTGAAGCTGTTGGAATAACTTCAATTTCACAGCTACCTCCAGCACAAGCAAGCTCGGCTTTAAGATTAGTCTCGTCTATTTTTTCATAAGCCACTATTTTTGAGAAATCTAATTCCTTAAACTTTGATAGCAATGCCTCATACTGATCTTTTGTAATCTCTTCATATGGGGCAAGTTGATAAACGTGATTTGATTTTGGCAAGAATGAAAGCCCACCCACAATGTCCCAATTTTTATAAACCCATTCTGCTACAGGAATCCATTCATCATCCGCAACAGAAACTGTAACTGAAGGATTGTGATGTGTATAATTTAATTTAACCATTTTCCAAAATTCCAATTGATCAATAGCTGACAACTCATCTTTGAATTTTGAATCTTCTGGAGCTCTTACTGGAAAATCAATTACATAAGTTGTTGCATTATCATGAGTTTGTCCAACTTCTGGATGATAAGGAACACCCTGATCTTTCATCATCTTAAATAGAGAGTCTGTAGCAGAAATTCTCACACGTCTTATATAATATTGAGAATGTCTAGCATGCATTCCAGATGAACAGTCAACGGTTTGGGAAAGATTACCAGATGGCTTAACACAAGTAATAGCAGCAGATGGATTAATTCCAAATCTTTTAGCGTAAATTTTATTAATTTTAACCGTCTCTTCTCTTAATCTTCTAAGTACATCTGGATTTCTAACAACAGGACAATCCCACATGCCAGTAATTGAAACACCGAGCAATCTTTCTTCATCACAATTACTCTTCCATTCTGGAGATAAATAAATGAAATCTGTGAATGTAGACTGATAAGTTCCAAGAATTGTAGCTATTCTTATTTTTCTCATTAAATCTTTTTCTGTGTCTTCATGACGAGCTACAACCTCAGACAGGTTACAGAATTGCTTTGGCCTTAGAATGATTTCCCCACATGGATTTGTTCCAAATTTATCCCACCATCCTTCTGATAATTTTTTACGAGATTCAGGCATTGAGTCTCTTAATCCCCCTCTATTAAATATTCCAGGCTCTCCAGATCCACTTTTAACCAAATCAAGCCAACCTTCTAGAAATTCTTGATTTGTTGGTTTCTTATTATAAGCCGCAGAATTATTGGCTAATGATCTTTGTGGTTCATTTACCCAGAATTGACCAGACTTACATGTTCTTATTGATTCATCATGTTGATCAAAAACAGAAATCAAAGCTGTTCTTCTTACGCCGCCAGAAACAACACCCATACCAATCATGCAAACAATATCATGGACA
The DNA here is from genome assembly GCA_964443365.1 of uncultured Candidatus Saccharibacteria bacterium. Lineage (GTDB taxonomy): Bacteria > Patescibacteriota > Minisyncoccia > Phycocordibacterales > CAIZLB01 > CAIJKW01. Next base: position 10,053 of record CAYUCM010000011.1, on the reverse strand, counting down.
TCTAGGTTTGTAAGATGCTGTCCTTGTTTTGAAAATATTTTATTTTTAACGAATTGATGAATTTGAACTAATGGATCTGGTCCAGAAGATCTTCCGCCAGTTGTCTTAAGACGTGCCCCAGCTGGACGAAGTCTTGAATAATCAAATTTTACATCAAAACCTTGAAACCATTTTTCCATGGCAAAAGACAAAGAATCTGCCCAACCCTCTCTTGTGTCTTCAACTATATATTCAACAGGTTTTGTATTTTTTTGATATTGGATTTGTGGTAATGACTGAGCGGCGTAACTCTCTGCAGAAAAACCAACACCAGTTCCAGACATGGACAAAAACATTATTTCTGCAAAATCTTGATATGTTTGAGGTGCAGTAAATGAACAGTTATAAACTGAAGCATGATTTCTACGCGCAGCAGGACCGGCAAATTGTAATAATCTCATTGAAGGCATGGCCTCTTGATTAAATATTGCTTGATGCACCTCCTCATATTCTTTATCTGTTAATTTATCCTTCATATTTTCCTTCATAAAGCCCATAAATCTATTAACAGTTTCTGTCCAAGTTTCTCTTCTTCCTTCTTCATCAACCCAACGAGAGTATGTTCTATAGTATACGAATTCACCCAATGGATTTCTAAAAGCCTTTTTACTCTCATCTGCCAGCTTTTTAATATGAGCAGGCACGTCTATGTATTTTTCTCTCTGCTTGGCTCTTTCAGCTCTGTATAATATAAAAGCCTTTGCAACCTTTGGATAATCACTGGCGATCAATTCATTTTCAACCGTGTCTTGCACACCCTCAACATCTGGAATAAAATTTTTGTATTTTTTAGAAACTCTAACAAGATCAGCATACACCTTGTTTGCAACCAAAGAAGCCTCCTCCAGAGAACCATCACCTGTTGCAAGCATTGCTTTATGAATAGCCTTAACAATTCTTTCAAAATCAAAATCAACAATTTCTCCACTTCTTTTAAGAATACGCTTAACCAAATAAACCTTCTTTTCTGGTTCAGCAGCAGCCACAGGAAGAGCGCTTTTTATTTCTGTTACTTCAATTTCTGAATTAGTATCGGCCTTTTCAACCTTGTTTATAACCTTATTTATAGGCTTATTCACTGTCTTTGTTACAGTTTTTTTAACAGCCGTCTTTTTAACCCCCTTAACCTTATTTACCTTTTTCTTTGATGTTGCCATAAATTACAAAATAATTTTACTCTAATAAATTGATCTGCCATGAAGCAGTGAGCTGACTAAAGAGCTGTTGCAATTTTTTATTCAGTTTTGAAAATCTAAATAATTTTGCCATCTCATCCGGGTGAACGAGTGTTTTATATTTTATAACTTTGACAGCAGAAAGACAGTGGATAACTCAAAAAAAATTAAGATGAAAACAACTTTAATTGCATGTAAAGCATTTTTTTTGACGATACCGATACAGCCAATTTTCTAAGACTATTTTGGAGGTGTTTTGTCTCTAAAATTTGAAGTTACAGTAATCTCCAATTTTAATTTTTGACTCTTGAGCCATTCCAGACTGGATTTCCAAAACATAGAGAGCTGGCGAAGTGTTCACAAAATTTTTAGGATACGTATTTGGAGAAATATTTTCTTCCATATGTACAATTTTGCCGCCGTTATCAATCCACAATATATCTATGGAAAACTTCATGTTTTTCATCCATATTGAATGGCTGGATTCCTCGTTAAAAACAAAAAGCATAGCATCTTTTTTGTTCAAATTATCAAAAATACTTAAGCCCTCCCTCATTGTTTTATCCGTATCTGCAATATAAGAATTAAAATGATAGGCCCCACAAACAACCTCGGTTTTATTGAAATTCAAAACAGCAATTTCATCAACACTAGCTGAAGAACCATATATAAAGTTTAAACTATTTAATCCAAACAAAACTCCATAGTAAATAACCACAGACAAGACTATAGTAAAGCAAAGAAAGCTGTAGATTATGATTCTATTCCTTGTTTTATCAGCAACATTTTCTAATAGTACGAATGATCTCATGTGTTTTTAATGTTTTTAATATTATCTAACGATGTAATTATTATAAAGAAACAGACCTTTTTGCATCCTCCTCAACCTTATTCAGAAAAACACCCAACTCCGCATCCTTTCTCTTAAATTTTTTATCCAAGACTCTAAATTTAAAGGATTTCAGACCAACTATTCTAAACAAGAGAACTAACCAAATCATCTTAAACGGAACACCAAGAATTCTATAGGCCCACATTGGACCATCGCAAGTTATATAAACACTAGCCATTCTACCAGCAAGTAATCCAACAGGTCTGCCGTTTTGATATTTAAAAGCAAATCCGGCGCTAAAATTACAGTCTATGAAATTTTTTAGTATTGCAGGCATATTTCCCCACCATAGAGGATGAATAAAAACAATATGCTCTGCCCAAATAATTTTTTCTTGATACTGGGTCTTAATGTCATCTTTTGGTAAATCCTTAGGACTTTCAAATCTCAAATAGTCCTGAGTCTTTTCTTTATACAAATCAATAATATCAATATCTTGCGAGCTAATCCCAGAACCTATCAAAGCATTACAATAAGACTGTGCAATTTTATGTGTAAAACCGAGACTGCTTGGATGTGCTTTTATTATTAGTGTTTTCATTTTATATTCTTGCCAATTATGTCCCTACTAATGTTTATAATCTCAATCTCATTAATTTTCAACAAAATTAAAACGAGCGTCTTCTGTATTATATCAGCAATAATACAAAAGCACAGCTCGCTTTAAATAAGTTTGTCTTAGATTATTCTACAATTTCTACCACTTCAACCACATTAATCTCTTCCTTCTTTTCAGATGAAAGTGTTGGGTAGATAACCATCCATCTATACAACCAAGCACCCAACAGAGCACCAATTATAGATCCTAGTATTGTTACCCAGTGAATTGCGCCAATTCCAAGAGCAACAGCTGGATTTAGAAAACCTGGTCCGCCTGCAATGTTAGCAAATAACAAACCAAGGAAAAGTCCAAGTCCAACCACCATTCCAACATTACCATTATTTGTTTTACCATGAATTGCCGCTGAAAAAGCTAGGGCAAATACAAAAGTTCCAACAACTTCAGATAACAAAGTCAGTCCCCAAGAAAAATCTGGGCTTGAAGTTATTTCACTGAATGTAAATGCTGGCATGCTTTTTAGAATAATTATTGCAAGTCCCGCACCAATAAGTTGTGAACATACGTACAATATAGCTTCTTGCCATCTGATTTTCTTCATTGTGCAAGCTGCAATTGTAAAAGCTGGGTTTACATGTGCGCCACTTATACTACCAAAAAGGTAAACGATTAATGCAAGTGCAATACCTGCAAAAATAAATCCCCATTGTCCTGATAATGCTACTACTAAAACCAACATTAATGTACCGATAACCTCGGCAACATATTTATTAAATGAAATCTTATTTGTATTCATAGCAACGATTATATCATATAGTAAAGATGACACAAATGGTTATAAATAGTAAAATATCTATCTATGAGTAAAAAATTGATAACGTCAAGCGTGCTATTTCTACTATCCGTATTAATTGCTGTCACATCCCTGTCTTCAGATAGAATTCATAAAGCCAAAATTGGAGAGGGCTATCAAAATGGATCACAAATAGAAATCGTGCCAATTCGTACTAATTAAATTTTAAATTAACGTATCAAAAATGAATAAAAAAAACGTATCAATTTCAATCTTCTCTTTTCTTTCAATAATCTCATTATTGAAGTATAAAGTAGCAGAGGCTGTGTGTCCCCTATGTACTGTTGCTGTAGCATCTGGAGTTGGATTTTCAAGATGGCTTGGAATAGATGACACAATATCAGGCCTTTGGATCGGTGCACTAACTCTTTCTATGGCCTTTTGGAATATCAATTGGTTTATTAAGAAGAAAATCAAATTCAGATTAATGAAACCTATAACCGTGATTGCATATTATGCCATAGTAGTCTTGCCACTATGGAGCATGGGGATTATTGGAAATAAATTAGGTGAATTAAAACCCTTTGGAATGAACAATGGAATCTCAATGGATAAATTAACATTAGGAGTATTGGTTGGAACTTTCACTTTTTGGACGAGTGTAGAGTGGTATGAACATATTAAGGCTAAAAATAACGGCCACGCGCATTTTCCATTTGAAAAGGTGGCAATACCAATAGGGTCATTATTCTTATTCAGCTTGATTTTCTTTTTCTTAACAAAATAATTTGATATCATTAAACATATATGAACGAAAACGAAACACATACAAAATTTGATGTAAAAAAACTTGAAGAATTTGTGGCACAAGTTGATTCAATGAAAAAGCAAGACAAACAAGATTTATCTTCTGATCAAGATTTATCTATCGCTATTATGAATCTAGTAAGTATTGAAGAGCATTTCTTCTTTACTGGTGCAAAAACTGGCAAAAATGAATACTATGATTTAATTGATACCGTTAGAGAAATGAGAAAGGATCTTCTTAAGAGAATCATTAAGGATTATGAAGGTGAGGTTTGGTGCATCTCTAAGCATTTACTTGCCGCAAGCTATAGACTAATGGAAGTCGGAACAAAGCAATTAAGTAGAGGCAATAAAAATGATGCTTACAATATGTTCGATAAATCATATGAGCTCTATTCCCTATTTTGGGGCTTGAATATGAAAATGATTTCACTTGGAGATGTAAAGCATATTGACGAGGGACAATTACACAAAGAAGACAAGGACCCAAAGAAAGAAGGCCTGACAGCTAAACTTGGTGATATGGTAAGAAGAGCAATTAATTGCTGTATAGAATAAAAGCAAAATAAAACATATTAAAGCATCACTTCAGAAATTACAGCTCTAAGCTTTTTGCATCTTCAGCGTGTTCTTTTTTGGTGTCTTCTGTAGCATCACAACAATCTTTTTTGCATTTGCAGTTTTTGCCACATTTCTCACAAAGACATTTGCAATCTCTTCCAAATGAAACTTTAGCCACAAACAGTAGATAAATTATTTCCAAAATACCCATTGTGTTTATAACAAGAAGTGCGATAAACCACCACTTTTCATTTTTTTTGGCTGCCATCCAAAGAGAATATCCCTTAAGAGCAATAGAAACGATAAACCAAACAATTAATAGCATTCCAATAAGTGACAGTCCAAACAAAACCGTTGGGGTCATAAACCAAGGTGATGCATCAAATCCAGCATTTAAACCGTATCCTCGCATACCGTGATCAAAAAAATTATTATTCATCATAATAACCATATTATACCATAAACAAAAACTGAGTTCATCCTTATATTGTATTGCATTGTATTTTAGTAATTAATCTTGACTAAAAAGTTCCATAAAGTACTATTTAGCCAGAATCAGTATCCTGCTGTAATCGCAGGAATTAAAATCAACATAGAATCAACACACAATCAACCCCAATCAAAACCGGAATGAATATACAGACATACAAAATCGATACACTCCCGTGGTTTCTTTTGAATTCAACAGAATTCCATGGAGCAATCACGAGATACAAGAAAAATCCAAAGGAGATTTTTTACGAAGGGACCAGGGCAATACCCACGATGGAAAAATTGTCCTTTTTTATCAGAATGGACATCGTTGAGGCTAATGATAAGGACAGGGCCAACCCTTCAACTTTTGTAAGCCTACTATTATTCAATATTGAAGATTTCTATTCTGGACTTGGATATTCAAGCGATATACACGTTGGAAAAATGGAGTCTTGTCAGCATAGCTGGGAATTTGCTGGGCAGCTTTTTCCCGTAGGAATCAATGATCCCAAACACCACATCTATGTCGCGGGAATATACCGGATTGGATACAACAAGCGTTTTGGTGGAGCAAAACTTGGGATACTGCATATCAAGGTTGAGTGTTGCCAAATCGATCAACCTTAATCCCTGTTGACCAAGCGAACATGTGGCAACAAGAAGGCTGAGGATTAAGCCGCCGCCGGCCCGCACAATGAATCGTGCGGGCCGTTCCTCGTATAAATTATTATTACAATTATTTAAAATACTTTCTTCCCTTTAATTTATCCGGCATCAAATCTTTCATATTATACATATCATAATCCTTTCCGTATCCCATTTCTTTCATGAGTTTTGTTTGAGCGTTTCTTAATTTCATGGGAATAGAAAGATTACCGTATTTTTCAACATCACCCAGCGCCTCGCCAATAGCATCATATGCACTTCTATTCTTTTTTGCTAATGCCAAATACGCAACACCATGCGCTAAATTAATTCTACATTCAGGAAGTCCAATAACCTCGACAGCTTTAAAAACCTCATTTGCAACAACCAAGGCTGTTGGTTGTACAAGACCAATATCTTCCGATGCAAAAATCACCATTCTTCTTGCAATAAATTTTGGATCCTCCCCTGCAGCAATCATTCTTGCAAGATAATACATAGCAGCATCAGGATCACTTGCACGCATACTTTTTATAAAAGCACTAATGGTGTTGTGATGTTCTTCTCCTTGTTTATCAAATCTTAAGAATTTATTCTGAACAGTTTCTTTTAGATCTTCAATTGTGAGTTTTGCATCTTTTGAATATAAATTCTTAGCAGAATCCAATGTTGTAATAAGCATTCTCGCATCACCATCAACCATTTCAATTATCCAATTTTCCGCTTTTTTATCCATTTTTATTCCTGTACGCTTGATGATTTTTCTCATGTCATCCTCAGTGTGAGAATTTAATGTAAAGACTCTAAGCCTTGAAAGAAGCGCGGGGATGATTTCAAAACTAGGATTTTCTGTTGTTGCACCAATTAAAGTAAGTAATCCATTTTCAACAAAAGGCAAAAGAAAATCTTGCTGGGCTTTATTGAATCTGTGAATCTCATCGAGAAAAAGAATCTTGGGCTTCATCTCAAGCATTCCCCTATCGTCAATAATTTTTCTAATATCATCCTTACCAGCTGAAACGGCAGAAAGTTCATACAGTTTTACATCCAATGAATTAGCATAAATTCTTGCAAGAGTTGTCTTTCCAACCCCAGGAGGGCCCCATAATACAAAGGAAAATAAATGCTTTTCTTTTATAGCATTAAAAATAGGCTTATCTTTGGCTACCAAATGATCTTGACCAATAAAGTCAATTAATTTTTTGGGACGAATTTTAGAAGCAAGTGGTTCCATAGTCACCATCATACTACTTGAGCATTTGAGTAACAAGGGCGATCATTTTAGACTAAGTCTTGAACTGGTTCCATAATGGAACTAGTTGAATATTTAATAAACCATAGATTTGCAATATGCATTTTCTGCATATTGCAGTATGTGCAAAATCTGCACATACTGTAATAAAAAATACACCAAACAACTTAATATCAACAACAACTATCCGGAAATTCCGGATAGTTGAAATTTACGATTACACAATCCAAATATTCCCAAACAACCTAGAGTAAATAAATCTCCTGCCCCCACTCCCCATTTCCAAGAAATTCAGCTTCACCCTTAAGTATTTTTTCAAAGGGTAAACATCCAAAACAACCTTTTTCACCTCTTGAACATTTGAAAGCATTCTCCGGCCCCTCAATTTGAGCCAAGTCTCTTGCGTCTTTTACAGCTTTGGCTGTTTTGTAAACTCGATCAAAAGAATCTTTAACATCAGGCAAAGAAACTTCTTTTGGCTCATTATCAGAATCTAAATACCAATATGAAGCACCAGAAACTTTACGCTTTTGTAATTTATTTAAAAGCAATTGATAAATTGGAAGTTGCAGCGATTCTTCTTTTTCTTCATTTTTTCCAGTTTTAAAATCTAAAATGTGAATTGAATCATCTCCTTCTTTATATTGAAGCCAATCAATTCTTCCACATAAAATAATATTGTCATCTTCTGAAAGATAAAAGTTTGGAAGCATTCCGTTATCGCCATCTTTTAATTTAACGATTTTCTCCGTAAGCGGACCGGGATTATTAATCACTCTTTTAATCATCTCAAGTCCTCGTGCCTTAGCAGAAGCCTCCTCTTCCTCATTTTTAAATCCTCCCTTTTTTCCAGAAAACTTTTGCCAAACTTCATCAAACTTTTTAAGTAAAGTTTCTGGATTTTTAAATCTATCTTCCGCTTTAAAATCAGCCAAGCCTTCAACAACTTCATGAACAGCAGAACCCAAAGAAAGCGCGGGGCTTACCAAATTTATTTTCTTGCCGGTTTTTGGATTTTTATAAACATTATGCAAATAATAAAGACGAGGGCATTTTATAAAATCCCCCATAGAAGAATGAGAAACCCAAACAGCAGAATATTTATCAGGCATATGTTTTTATTGTATCAGATTTTTTATTTTTTACGAAAAACAAAATCCCGCGCAGGGATTCTGCCGGGATATCAAACAGATTTTCATCCGAAGAGGTTTTAAATAGCTGAAACCTCTCGAAACTTGTGATTACTTAAACGATCAGTGGATAGACAAATCAAAACGCCTAAATCTGAATTCTCGGTAACACAACACGGACTGTGCGTTCTTTCCGTTTCCAGATAAAATCATCTTCCAGTGATAAAAGTATCAAACGGCGCGTCCATTCTGTGCCTGTGTGAAAATACGTTTGTGCAGCAAAGAGTTCTTCTTCAAAGACGACGATCGAAAGAAACTCACACCGATTGGGAAAGTCACCATTAAGAGTGCACAAAGAACAAAGCTGCGCTGGAGTGATTCCTATTTTACGGGCATCAATCCTTGAGTCCGATGTAGTCGAAAATGCAGTAAAGATTTCTCTGATACTAGCATCGTAAACCACCGGACACAAATCTACAACAACTCCTTTACGTGGGGGACTCTTATAACTCAGTAGATCTTGCCTATTTTTCAATATCCCAGTTGTTGATGCCACCCTTTGGTCGAAACAATCACCAAGAGTGGTCTCTCCATCTGTTTCAGGTATAACGGCACAATAAGGCAATGCAATAAGCGGATTTTTCATATTTGACATTCGGGTTGTTCAACAATATTGTTCTCTAACAAATTAAGGGCTTGAGCCAGACGACTATTCAATCGTCACAGCCATAAAATACCTAAGTCTATTAAGTATCTTTTGGCTATGACGAAATCACTTATTTTAAGGAACTTGAATTAAGTAGCATTATAATACACTATATGACTATCTGTCAACATCTTTAGTTTGCTCATAAGACCACAAAACCACTAGATCTTCTTCGGTGATGAATTTGTCCCCGCCAAAATTCCCCCATCAATCACAAGCTCTTCTCCGGTCATGAATGCAGTTTCATCGCTAGCCAAAAAAGCGGCGACATTTGCAACATCATCGGGCGTACCCATTCTTCCTAATGGAATATCATGACAAAGCTTTTTCATATTTTCATCTCTGACTTTTTCATCACCCAAAGCACACTCCCACATATGAGTTAAAATTGCAGCGGGATGAATTGAATTACATCTAATATTGTATCCTTCACCAGCGCAATATAATGCAACTGATTTTGTGTGATTTCTAACTGACGCCTTACTTGATGCATAAGCGGCCGTTGATGGAACCCCAACCATTCCAGAACGTGAAGACATATTTATAATTGATCCGCCTACAGGTTTTCCAACAGCATTCACGCCATTTTTCTTCATGTATTTAATTGCATACTTACATCCAATAAAAACTGAATCACTGTTTATTTGATGAATCATTTTCCAACTTGAAAGCGATGCATTTTCCGGATCCTGAGGACCCCACTGTGGATTTTCTAATCCCAAAATCCCAGCGTTATTTACTAGAACATCAAGTTTTCCAAATTTATCATAAACACCCTCAAGTACAGTTTGCCATTCTTCTTCTTTGGAAACATCAAGATGTACGAAGGAGCATCCTGAACCAAGCTCCACGGCTGTAGCATTCCCCTTCTCGTCATTTATATCAGAGATAATGACCGTTGCTCCCTCGTCAATAAATTTTTTAGCGATTCCCTTGCCAATACCAGTTGCCCCGCCGGTTATAAAAGCAATTTTGTTTTCAAGTTTATTACATAACATATTTGTATTTTACTATATTTTT
>CAYUCM010000010.1:24832-26178 GCA_964443365.1 uncultured Candidatus Saccharibacteria bacterium | reverse complement strand
ATAACAATATGAGCAACATGGAATTTGACAATGAATCAAGAGGGCAGAGCTATCTCTATTCTAGACTTAAAGTTAGAAATGAGCCACCTGCTATAATTAAATTTTTAATAAAACACGGAATTGTTAAAAGTGAAAAAGCGGCGGATGTTTTGGTTTTATTGTTCTGTATTATTGTTATTGCGTTAAGTATTTACATCTATAGTACTGATTTTATTGGTGTTGTAATAAATTCTGGACGAGATTTACCAAAAGAAATTAATTTAAAATAATGAAATTTACTAAAGGTTTTACTTTAATTGAACTACTTGTTGTTGTGGCTATCATATCACTACTTTCTTCTGTCGTTTTATCTACTACGCAAGCCGTTAGGAACAGAACGAAAGCGGTAGCATTTAGACAAGAGGTTGAACAATTTAAAAAAGGTATCGAGATGTACAGATTGTCCAATGGAAGATATCCCACTCCTTCATCTAATGATTTTGACGAAAATGTTCAATATTGGCAAACGGGGTCTGATAATACAGAGGGTTCCAATTACACAAACGGGGTATCTTATCTAAAGACTAAAATTAGTTCATATATATCAAAAATACCAAATTTTGATAGAAAAGATATCACTAATCCTTCCACAGCGACTTTTCTGTATATAGTTAATCCAACTGCCGCCACTGATAAATGTAAGGGTGATAATACAAAACCATACGTTATTTTCGTAAGAACTTGGAGTAATATTTATCTCGAAAAAGCTTTTTCTGATTTACCTGAAAAAGATGATAATTTTGCCTTTAAGTGTTTATCACTGTAATTCACTTCTTTTTTTAAAAAACGAAGTGTTGACAAAACTATTTTACACCGCAGGTTTTGCGTTGGTACATTTCAAGTGTTAATTCAGCAGCTCAATTTGACAAACCCCCAAATCTAATATACTATATAGGGGTAAGTTAATCTCCTTGGTTTTATGTGATTTAAAGGCTTTATATTAGCCATTTCACTCACCGGATTTGTTTTGAAACTGTAGAGATTTATAGTCGCTTACGTATTATATCTCTAAAGACTAATTAAATTCTCGCAGTTGTGGGAAAACCCCTTCAAATAAGGGTTCAAAATAAATATGTATAAAAAAACATCTTCTGGAAACAGAAATAATATTAATGGTGGTGCAAAGAAAACAGCTTCAAAAGGTAGTGGCTCAAGAGGGCATTCTGCTGGTGGTTCTAATGGGTATGCCGATAAGTCATTTCGTTCATCTGGACGTAAAGAGGCTTCTTTTTCTCGTGCATCAAGTTCTCGTACATCAGATTCAGTAGCTGGAAAGAGCGGTTTCAGTGGAAGCCGTTCTGGCGGTA
>CAYUCM010000010.1:6836-24732 GCA_964443365.1 uncultured Candidatus Saccharibacteria bacterium | reverse complement strand
ATACTGCTAGTGCTCCTCGTACTGGTAATTTTAATAATAATCGTTCATTTAATAATAGCGAGTCACGCGGCGGATATTCTGGCGGATTCTCTGGATCTTCACGTGGAGGTGCTTCACGCGGAGGTTTTAGTGGTGGACGCTCATCTTCTTCTGGAGACAGAGGTTTTAGCGGATCTCGTTCAGGTGGATTCTCTGGTGGATCAAACAGTTCATATGGCTCACAAGGCTCACGTGGCTTTTCTGGTGGTTCACGCGGATTCTCTGGTTCATCACGCGGTGGATATTCTGGTGGCTCACGTGGAGGCTTTGGTGGTAGAGGACGCGGAAGAGGCCGTTCATCCGGCGGAGGAATGGATATTTCTAAATTTATAAACAAGGCTGTTATTACAGAACAATCAGAAGTGTTTGTTCCAGAACATTCTTTTACAGATTTTAAAATTGAAGAAATTTTAAAAAATAACATTGTAGAGAAGGGATACAAAAACCCATCTCCAATTCAAGATAGAGCTATTCCTCATATTCTAAAAGGAGAAGACCTTGTTGGTATTGCCAATACAGGAACAGGAAAAACCGCTGCATTTCTTTTGCCGCTTATTAACAAGGCAATTTTAAATCCCGATGAACAGGTTTTGATTATGGCTCCAACTCGTGAGCTTGCAATACAAATTGATCAAGAATTTCAATCTTTTATTAAGGGATTAAAATTATATTCAGTTTGTTGCGTGGGTGGAGCTCCAATAGGAAGACAGATTTCTGAATTAAAATATTTTAATAATTTTATAATCGGAACTCCGGGACGTCTAAAGGACTTGATTGAAAGAAAAAAACTTAATCTTTCAAACTTTACAAATCTTGTTTTGGACGAGGCCGACAGAATGCTTGATATGGGATTCATAAATGACATGAAATATGTTATGAGTCTTATGCCTAAGGAAAGACAAACTCTTTTCTTCTCAGCAACTCTTTCTCCTGAAATTGAAAGAATTATTGCAGACTTCTTGAACAAGCCTGTTCGTATATCAGTTAAAACTCAAGATACATCAAAGAATGTTGAACAAGACGTGGTGTTTGTAAGGGGTGCTCAAAAAATAGATGTTCTACATGATTTGCTAATCAATCCAGAATTCCAAAAGGTTCTTATTTTTGGAAAGACAAAGCATGGAGTTGAGAAGTTAACTACAACTCTTGCTGAGCGTGGTTTCAAGGCTGTGTCTATTCATGGCGATAAAATGCATACTCAACGTCAAAGAGCCCTAAAGTCATTCAAGGAAAATGAAGTTCAAATGCTTGTTGCAACAGATGTTGCAGCCAGAGGGCTTGATATTCCAAACGTGTCTCACGTGATTAACTATGATCTTCCAGAAAATTATGACGATTACATACATAGAATCGGAAGAACTGGACGCGGAAATGCTAGAGGAAAGGCTTTGACTTTTGTGGACTAAAGATGAAATAATGTAGAGGTGAAAACAACAAAAGAAAACATCGTTATAAAAAAACTATTTAAACTTAAAAATCCCATCAAGGCCAAAATCCTTGCTGGGTTTTTTAAAACTGGAAAAGGGGAGTATGGCGAGGGTGATATTTTTTGGGGGATTACCGTTCCAGAGCAGAGGCGTGTTGCCAAAGAGTTTGTAAATGGGGACGAGGGCGATGTTTTGCAAGATACAAAAAAACAAAACATTAAAGATGTTTTTGACGATTTAATTAAAAGTCCGGTGCATGAGTGCCGCCTAACGGGTCTTTTAATTTTGACTTATGAATTCGCAAAAGCAAAAACAGAAAAAGAAAAGAAGTGGATTTTTGATTTGTATATGAAAAATCTAAAGCATATAAATAATTGGGATTTGGTTGATGTTACGAGTAGTCAGATTGTTGGAGGATATTTACTCAATAAAGATACAAAAACTAAAGATGTCTTAATTAAGCTTGCTAAATCAAAAGTTCTTTGGGAAAAAAGAATCGCTCTCATTTCTACGTTTTGTTTTATTCGTCATAATGACTTTGACTATACTTTGAAAATTTGTGAAATGTTTCTAAACGATACTCATGATTTAATTCATAAGGCTACAGGTTGGATGCTTAGAGAAGTTGGAAAGCGTGATGAAAAGATTATGCGTAAATTTCTGGAGACTCACAAGGGGAAAATTCCAAGAACTGCGCTTAGATATGCAATAGAAAGGCTGGATTCAAAGAGTAGGGAATATTACATGAAATTATGCAAGTAACTTGAGGAGTTGCAACTTACCATACCTTCTGTGATTTGTTATATTTAATATATGACAATTGATTATAATAAAAAAGCATTAGAAATTCATAAGCGCTATAAGGGTAAAATAGAAATAAAGTCCAAAGTTCCGCTTAAAACAAAAGCGGATCTTTCAACAGCTTACACTCCTGGTGTTGCGGAGGTGTGTAAAATAATTCACAAAGATAAAAAGAACGCCAATATATATACATCAAAAGCAAATATGGTTGCAATAGTTTCAGATGGTTCATCTGTTTTGGGGCTTGGTAATATTGGGCCATATGCCGCTATGCCTGTCATGGAAGGTAAGGCTCTTTTGTTTAAAGAGTTTGCTGGAGTAGATGCTTTTCCAATTTGTTTAAACACACAAGATCCAGAAAAAATAATTGAAACCATAAAATTACTTGAGCCTACATTTGGTGGAATTAATATAGAAGATATTTCTGCGCCAAATTGTTTTCTAATAGAAGAAAGACTCAAAAAAGAATTAAATATTCCAGTTTTTCACGATGATCAGCACGGCACCGCTATTGTCGTGTTGGCTGCATTATTGAACGCTCTTAAAATCGTTAAAAAAGATTTAAAAGAAATTAAGATTGTTATAAATGGAGCTGGTGCTGCCGCTATTGCAATTGCTAAGCTGCTTATATTGGCTGGTGTTGATTCTCATAAGATGATTATTGTCGATAGTGTTGATGCTTTGTATAACGGAAGAGATGGAATGAATAGCGCAAAGACCGTCATGGCAAAAATAACAAATAAGAAAAAAGAAAAAGGTGGGTTGTCTTCTGTAATTCATAATGCAGATGTTTTTGTTGGTGTTTCTGTCGCTGACGTCTTGAGCGTAGAGGATGTTAATAATATGGCAAATAATCCAATTGTTTTTGCTATGGCAAATCCTAATCCAGAAATTTCTATTGATAAGATTAAACAAACTAAGGTTGCTATTTTTGGTACAGGTAGATCAGATTATCCAAATCAAATTAATAATGTATTAGCATTTCCGGGTGTGTTTAGGGGGGTGTTAGATGCGGGTGCAAATAAAATTACAGACGAGATGAAATTGGCTGCAGCGCTCGCTATTGCTTCATTAATAAAGAAGAGCGAATTGAAAAAAGACTATATAATCCCTAGTCCATTTGACTCTAGGGTGGCCAAAGCGGTTGCGAGGGCAATTCTTAAGGTTTATAATAGTAAGAGTGGGGAGAATTAATCAGCCCTCTTGGTTTTACCAGCTTAATACATATAAACATGACAGATTTTGCAAAGACAACTTTATGGATAATTATTATTTTAGTACTCGGAGGAATTGTTTGGTGGTCAGTTAGCGATAGCACTCCAGAGGCTCCTGCAAAAACAGAAGAGCCTGTAGTTATGGCAACAACTACAACAGAAGAGTCAAATGTTATTGAAGATGCTAGTACATCAATTTCAATACAAGACAATACAGATAAAACTTTAGAAAATGATCTTGAAAAAATTGATAGTCAAATTAAATTAATTGAAACTGAATAAATATATGAAAAACAAAGATATTAAAATTGTTATACTGTCACTTTCTGTTTTTGCTTTCGTTCTATCTTTTTCACTTGTGGGTGCACAGACAGTGGTAAAGACAAAGGCCACATCATCAAGAATGTTGCTCAAAGAACATAAGGAACCCAAAGAGCCAAGAGAGATTAAATCCAAAACAGCATCGTCAACTTTATCAACCAAGGCAAAATCAGCAACAAGCACAAAGATTGTTAAGGGTCTAGATGAGGCAATAGAAAGATCTGTAAAGGAAGTCGATAAGAGAATAGAAAATTTAAATAAAACAATTGAAAAGATTGTGGGTGCAAAAAATATAAGCGAGTCTGATAGATCGTCGCTCAAGTCATCAGTTGAAGGGGAAATAACTCGCTTGGAAGCATTGAAATCAAAAATTTCTTCAAGTACAGATTTAAAAACTGTTCAAGCAGATACAAAAACTGTTATATCTGGATCAAGAATTAATGCTTTGGTTATTCCTAAAATAACAATACTGGCCTCTGTTTCTAGAATAAATACTGTTGCAACAATGCTTGATACAGTGGCTCTAAAGCTACAAACAAGAATCGATACATTAAAAACAGAAGGAAAGGACGTTTCTAAATTAGAGACACTGATGTCTGATGTTAAAAGTAATATTTCAAAAGCAAAAGGAGAGGCCTTAACAGCCGAGACTACAATTAAAAATCTTGTGGCTGATAATGGAGATAAAACAAAACTTGCTGACAATAATACTAATTTGAAATCAGCTAGAGAGAGTATTAAAAAAGCACAACAATACCTCGCAAAGACAAGAGGGCTGGAGGGTCAAATTACAGCAATGTTAAATCCTGAGTATAAAGAAAAGGCAACTACAACAAAAGCTACAAGCAGTAAAGCCAATGCAAAGCCTGCTGTTAAAGCATTAAAGCCTGTCAAAAAGAATTAATTAAATGAATAAGAAAAAAGTTTTTATCGTCATTATCGTTTTAATTTTAATTGCTATATTGGCAATTTATATTTCTAGTTTGAAAGGTAAAAGCAAGAATGATTTTACTGGTGTTAATACAAGTGCCACAAGTACTAAAAATATAAATTTTGATCCATTTAATTTTACGTATACTATTGACGATGAAAAGGTGGTTGTTAAAAATGGAGAAGCTTCAACCCCTATTGTTGCTGGCTCTGCTGAAAATCTCGAGACTACAATACCTAAAGACTTTATTGCCATAGGCGATCTAAACAGGGACGGAAAAAATGATGCCGGCGTGATTATTGTTCAGAGTTCCGGTGGTTCTGGTTTATTCTATTATTTAACCAGTATTGTAAATGAAGCTGGTGTTATTAAAAATAATAATTCTATGTTTATTGGCGATAGAATTTTGATTGAAAAACTTTCTATTGCAAATAATATTTTGGAAGTAAGTTATTTGGACAGAAATGAAGGGGATTCTATGGCTGATGATCCAACAGTTAAAATTAAAAAAAGTTATAAGATTGTGAATGGAGAATTGGTTGCTGCTGAATAATATTCACAATGTTTATACATATTAAAGTTAAAATTGAGAGCAGGGAAAATAAAATCGTAAAAAAGAACGAAACAAGTTATATTGTTCACACAAAAGAAAAGGCAGAAAATAACAGGGCAAATAGTGCTGTTGTTTTGCTTGTGGCTGAATATTTTAATGTGACCCGAGGGAAGGTCAAAATTGTAACAGGGCATCATGCGCCGTCTAAGATATTGGAGGTTGAGGTGTAGTTTGTTTGTGTTGTGGTGCCAAGTAAATTAAGTTTTTGTATTGTTTTCCGTGGGGTTGACGGGGTGGTTATTGAGTGTACTATTTATGATAGGTGCCCATGAGTAGTGGGTATTGTTGTTTGAAATCAACCACCAAACCGGGCCAGTGGCCCAAACTGAAAAATGATAACTGAAAGCGAGCAAAAATTATTAGAAGCCCTGCAACAAGCGGGGTTGTCAGCCACAGCATTTGGGCAACCAAATGAAGTGGATTTGGATATTGGTAGAATTCATTGTCCCACAATGGATCCTGATGATGCCTCACTCTTGTTTTTGAGCAAGTATATCGACCCAGAGCGTAGAAGGGATCTTGTTAAGGAGCTTGTGAGGATGATTGAGGCCATAAACTGGACAAGTGAAACCGTGATTTGCAATTTGCAGGACACGCTGTCCCTAACGTTTCCGCTAGCGGTAAGTGACGAGAAGGAGTGGGCTATTTTTGAACCCTTATATCAGCACGCATTCGCTGGTTCGGGTCATCGTTACAACCCAAGACGCTATTACGTTTCAAGTGTTTTTAACGTCTTGGCGAGGTGTATTCGGTTAAGTGATAATCCGTGTAAAGCGGCGGTTGACAACATTCTGAACTGGATGAAGCAAGCCCCTGCGTTCTACTGGATGTCGGATGAATTCCATGGATGGATTGATGATGTTCTGGAGAAACTTATGCAAAGCCAGGCATACGACGAGTCATTCCGAGGCCTGATTGGGTTATTTGGAAAACTTGGACGCAGGATTGTTGGCGCCGGAGACACCAAGTATATCCATCGCCTTGATGCCTGTGTCGATCATATGATGAGGGTTTTTGATAAACCTCGCTCTGCACAGACTTTTGATCGCGAAATTGCATTGAGACATGAGTTTGAAACACTTGTGTCGCCAATCAGGATTGCAATCAACGTACTGCGTGAGATCGCAGTTACCGTTGGAACGAAATTGCAGTCCCTATCACAGGGTCTGACTCAGTGGATACCTGGACAAGATGATTTTGTGGGGATGAAAATATTCTCTGCGGTCTCAGACCAGGGCGACGGTCATTTCAAGGCTTTCAACATCGAGATTGCTATTTGGCCAGTCATCGTTCTTGACGACACGTCGGGACGCAAACACTTTGAGAAGATTGCTAAATCATTGAGTGTGCGGATTACTCACAAGCACGGTGATTATTCCACGTCGTTCAATTTCAAACCGGCAGAGGCAATGAATCAGCAGCGAGGTATCGATTATTCACATCACTCTAAGCATGGCATTGTTGGCGCTTATGTTGCCAGAGCTCGCCTTTTGTTGCCGTCTTCTCGCGGTTTGATTTCCATGATTGTAACCAAGAAACAAGGGGATGACAATTTGTTGGCCCTGGAAATTCCAAGTGTTTTGATACATGGGAGCGAGCCTGTTCTTGGGATGGAGGCAAGCGCCATGGTGTTTGAGGATAGTAGCGGGTGGGAGACGCTCGGCTAGGTGGTGAGGAGATTCGGAAGGGGCCCGGCGCGCGTGCGCGCCGGGCCTTCATTCTGTCTATTTTTTCTTCTCCTCACACTTCACCACATTTTTATAGAACTCGCCGCTTTGCTCCTTCGTCAAAAAATATTAAAATAAAGAGAAACACTATGTCTAAAAATAAAAAACCTATCAAAAAACTTTCCAAATCTACTCACGCAAAAACAAAAAATAAAACTACATCTGCCAAAAAAGAAAATCACAAATACATCTTTGTGATTGGCGGTGTGATGTCTGGAGTCGGAAAGGGAATCACAACATCATCAATCGGTACAATTCTAGAGGCAAAAGGTTTTGAGGTGGATATCATGAAAGTTGATCCATATTTAAATGTGGACGCTGGAACAATGAATCCAACTGAGCACGGCGAGGTGTTCGTCATGAAAAAAGGTCTTGAAACAGATCAAGACATGGGAAATTATGAAAGGTTTCTTAATCGTTCTTTGGACGAGACTGATTACATGACCTCCGGCATGGTCTACAAACATGTTATAGACAAAGAGCGCGCTCTTGGTTTTGGCGGAAAATGTATTGATGGTGATAATATTCGCGATGAAATTTTTAATAGATTTACAATGTCTGGAAAAAAGAATAATTCAGATATTACTGTAGTTGAAATTGGTGGAACAGTTGGCGATTATCAAAACGTAATGTTTATTGAAGCGGCTCGTGTTATGAAATTGAGATATCCAAAGGATGTGATTTTCATACTTGTATCGTATCTTCCTATTCCAAACAAAATTGGAGAAATGAAAAGCAAGCCAACTCAGAATGCTGTTCGTCAATTAAATTCTTATGGAGTCCATGCGGATTTTATTATTGGTAGAAGTGAAATGCCTATAGATAAAAAGAGAAAAGAAAAGATTGCATTTTCTTGTAATGTGCCAGTTGATAACATTATTTCCGCCCCAGATATTGATAGTATTTATGATGTTCCTGTAAATTTTGAAAAGGATAATTTTGGCGATATGCTAACGCAAAACCTCTCTTTGCCAAGCAAAAAGACTGATCTTAAGGCTTGGAAGAACTTTGTTTCAAGAGTTAATTTATCAAATAATATTAAAGAGGGCGATAAGGGTTATTTAAAAATAGCCGTTGTTGGTAAATATTTTGATTCAGGTAATTTTGTTTTCTCTGACGCGTACGTTTCTGTTATTGAAGCTATAAAATTCTCTGCCTATAAATTGGGTGTAAGGGTAAAGCTTTCTTGGCTAAATTCTAAGGACTTTGAAGCTGATCCAAAGAAAATTAAAGATTTAAAAATGTACGATGGAATTATTGTCCCAGGTGGATTTGGCAACTCTGGAATTGAAGGAATTATTAAAACAATAGAATTTGCTAGAGTAAACAAAATCCCATATTTTGGTCTTTGTTATGGAATGCAGCTTTTGGTTATTGAATATGCGAGAAATGTTTTAGGTTGGAAAGATGCAAATACTGCTGAAATTAATCCGCAAGCTTCTAAAGTTGTGATTGATATTATGCCTGATCAAAAAGAAAAATTACTTAATGGTAATTATGGTGGTTCAATGAGATTGGGTTCTTATATGGCCGAGGTTGAAAAGGGGACTGTGGCATATGAATCGTACAAAAAGAATTTGATAGAAGAAAGGCATAGACATAGATATGAAGTTAATCCAATTTATATTAACGATATTGTAAGTGCTGGACTCGTGTTCTCCGGAAAATCTCCAAATGGTAAATTAATGGAAATTGCAGAGCTTCCAAAAACAGCGCATCCATTTTTCTTAGGCACACAATTTCATCCAGAGTTTTTGGCAAGACCACTTGATCCACACCCTTTGTTTACAGAGTTTCTAAGGACGGTGTTAAATTTGAAAAAATAATCTATAATAATAAACATATGGAACAAATAGATATAAATAAAATCAAGCAAGAGGTATCAAATAATGAAGCGATTTTTCTTGATGTTAGATCACCAGAAGAATTTGAGGAGTTTTCAATTCCTAATTCCATTAATTTGCCAGTAGAAGAAATTGAATTTGGTAAGGTGCCAGAAGTTGAAAGAGATTTTAAAATTTATGTTTATTGTATGTCTGGGGCAAGAGCAGGTAGGGCAATGTCCATGCTTAAAAATTCTGGATTTGAAAACGTGTTTAATCTAGGTGGAATAATGAGTCTTGTATAGAGAATTTGATTTAAAAAACTCTTTAATTTAAGTTATCCACAGAAAGTTTTGCATAATTATTTGACAGTGAACGAGCGTTCACCTATAATTAAATCATATTAAAATAATTAATTTATTCAAACAATATGAGCAAAATGACAATGATGTATGAAATAAGAAAGGAGATAAAATCACTTAATGACGCAATTGATAAAAAGATTCTACGTGGACAATCTTATGAAAGGGAATCACGTCGTCATAGATATTTGGTAAATCAATTAAGAAGAATAGAAAGTGAAGCTTCAATGGCTAGAACATTTGCATTGGCATCATTTTTCCTATAGTTCTGATTTGTTATCATGCAGTAGTCTTAACTTAAGCTATCTGTTAAAATAAAACTAAATGTCTTATCAAGAATACAAGAAAAAAATCACAAACTTTTATAGAGAGAATAGGCGTATGCCTTGTTACTCTGAAATAATGTCTATACTTGGTTTTAAATCCAAGAATGCTGTTTTTAAATTGGTGAATAAAATGATTGATGATGGAATACTAGAAAAAGATTCATCGGGCAAAATTTCACCAAGACATATTTTTGGAGAAGTTTCTTTGCTTGGAGTAGTTGAGGCCGGTATTCCAACTTCAACGGAAGAAGAGGTTTTGGATACAATGAGTTTGGATGAGTGGATACTAAACGGAGATTCTAATTCTTCCACTTATATGCTTGAGGTTAAGGGTGATTCTATGATAGAGGCGCACATAGAAGAGGGTGATTATGTTTTAGTTGAAAGGGTTGATGGTGGTAAACAAATTAAAGATGGTGACATTGTTGTTGCAGAAGTTGATGGGGGATGGACCCTCAAGTATTTAAAGCATGATAAACGTGGTAATATATATCTACAACCTGCTAATAAGAATTACTCAAATATATATCCAGAATATGAGTTAAGAATAGCGGCTGTTGTAAAAGCGGTTATTAGAAAGCTTTAATAAATTAATTTAATATATAATCTAAAATGAACGAAACAAATTTAAATAAAAAAGTACATGAGATTACTCAGACTGGGAAGTTCGCTCATGAGGCAATGATGTTTGCACGTATTGTAATTGGCTGTGTGTTTATTTACCACTCATTATCAAAATTTGGATCTGCTACACCTTGGTATATGACCATTGTGGGTGTGATTGAATTAGTTGGTGGTATTTTTGTTCTACTTGGAAGTCATCTTAAAAAATCAGTAACACTTTTGGGTATTATTATGATAGGCGCTATATTCATGAAAATGTTTGTATGGGGAGGTTCATTTTCAGGAAAGGGTGGATGGGAATTTGACTTGGTAATATTGGCTCTTTTGGCATTACTGTTTTCTGTTAGCTCAACAAAATACAGAGTATCAAAGAAGTCTTAATATAAAGAAGTTCCTAAGAATTTACTTGGCATACACAAATAATAAACATATCTATGTTTTGGCATTCTTGTGTAATCTTGTTAACTAAACTATAATTTAAATAACAAGATGAAACAGAAAAAAGTAGGAATAGAAGAGTTTATTATTAAAAAATTAGAAAAAGCTAATAAGATTGAAGATATTGTTACCTTTCTGAGAAACTCTGGTTTTTCAGAAAAAGAGATAGAAGAGGGCTTTGCAAATGTTAAAAAACATCACAAGACAATTCATCAAGATATTGTAGCATCTAATAGTTTTTTTCCTCCGCTAAATAAATTAAATAAGGAAATCAAAAAAGATTTTGAAACAGAGTCCTTTCTACATCTTGGCCTATTTGCGGGCAGGATGCGCAGAAAGGATTTTGTTGTATCTATATTGTTTCTATTTAGTTTGCTTTTTAGCTTCATTGTAATTTTAACTAGTTTTGTGGATGCGTTGTGTCCTGAGAAATGGTCTGTTATTGAAACAGCGTTTTTAAGTAAGAATTTTGCTGGTGCTTTTCTTATATATTTACCAATAATTTTTGCGCCATTTACATTGATGTTTTTATCGCTCGTAACAAGAAGATTGCATGATTTAGATTTGCCGGGCGTATTGTCTTTCTTCTATTTAACAATGTTTGTTTTCCCATTTTCCAAATATGCAAATCCCGGAATCGTTTTTTTGGATATTGTACTTGTGATCTTATTTATATTTATGTTGCTGAAAAGGGGAAATCAAAATATAAATAGATACGGAAAAACTCCGCCAAGCCACGGATCAACCTTTAGTAAAATTTTAAATTTAAGGTAAAATTAAAATAATAATATAAAAATATGGAACAAACATTAAATAACGCAAACATTTTCTTTTTAATTACAAGTATAGTAACAGTAGTGCTTGCGGCGCTATTTATAATTCTTTTATATTATATTATCAAAATAACTAGACACTTAGAAAAAACCGCCAAAAAAATTAAAGAAGAAAGCGGAAAAATAATTGACGATGTCTCCATGTTCAGAGAAACCATGGAGGAGCAAGGAGGTAGGCTGGCATCTTTTCTTAATTTTGCTTTTGGAACTCTCTTTTCATTAAAGAAAAAACCCGCAAATTCCAAGTCTAAAAAGACGGCTAGTAAGAAGGCTGATTTCTAGAGAGGGTTTCTAACAGATTCTGTGAACTGTTAATTTTGTGTATTTTCCCATACTTGGTATAATTAGCTTATTATGAATACAACAAAAAAAGCTAAGGCAACAGAAAATAAGACAGTATCAGTTCTCGGTATTATGGGAGGATTAGCAGCAGCGGCGGCTGTTGGTGCATACTTTGTACATAATTCAAAAGACGCAAAAAAGAAAATTAAAAATGTTAAGGGTTGGGCGCTAAAGGCCAAGGGTGAAGTTTTGGATAAGCTTGAAGATATGAAGGATGTAACAGAGGACAAATATAAAGGCACTGTTGATTCAATTGTGTCTAAATATTCTAAAATTAAAAAAGTTGAAGGTCCTGAAATTGAAAAATTAGCAAATGAACTTAAGTCTCATTGGAAGACAATCGTTAAGGAATTAAAAGAAGGAAGTAAGTCAGTTAAAAAGGTTGTTAAGAAGGGTGCGGTGAAGACTAAAAGTATCGTTAAGGAAGACGCTAAAAAAGAGGCAAAAAAATAATATAAAGATATGACATCTTGGGGAAAAGAAGCTAATTGGTATGATGATTATTTATCTTTGGAAGATTCGTATCAAAAGCAGGTAATTATGCCTAATCTTTTGAGAATCGCTTCTCCTCTAATGAATAAGAATGTTTTGGACCTCGCATGTGGTCAGGGTATTTTTTCTGAAATATTTTTGAACGAAGGGGCTGTGGTTACGGGTGTAGATATTTCTCCTGAACTTATTGCTATCGCCAAAAAAAGAATAATCAATAATTCAAATAAATCCAAAATAAATTTCATAGTATCTTCTGCTCACAAAATAATTGAGTCGGGAGTTAAGGAAAATTATTACGATTTAGCAATTTGTGTTCTTGCTAGTCAAAATATTAAAGAATTTGATGTGGCAACTAAAGAGATTTTTAAATCGTTAAAAAAGGGCGGAAAGCTAGTGATTGTATTAAATCATCCATGCTTTAGAATTCCACAGAAAACAGATTGGTATTTTGATGAAAGGGGAGAACCGGGAGGGCAAGATCTATCAAATCAAATCGTTAATGGCAGAAAGGTTGGAAGATTTGGCAGGGTTGTCTATGGCTATATGAGTGAAGAATCGATAAAAATAGATATGCATCCAGGCGAGAAGATTAAGAGCAAAAAATCCTATACATATTCATTTCATAGGCCCATGCAAACTTATACTAAATGGCTTTTTAATGCAGGGTTCTATATTTCAAGAATAGAAGAGTGGATTACTCATAAAAATAGCACTCCAGGACCTAAGGAACTTGCAGATAAAAAGGCTAAAAAGGAAATACCAATGTTTATGTGTGTTGAGGCAATTAAATTTGACTAATCGTTCAACAGCTTGCTATAAACGAGTTTTATACCACATTGTTTGTTGGACTTCATCTGTGTTTTGTCGTAACATATACTAGTAATACAAATGAGTAAATACAAGATATTAATAATAGTTTTAATATTCTTTGGATTGATTTATGCTTTTAAGGGGTATATTAATTCATCATTGGAAACGGGACTGTTTCATGGTCTTTCTAGTGGTTCAAATAGTGAGGGGGACGATCTGGGTGTTTCAAACGGAGAGGTGTCAGAAGCTTCTTCTACTAATCTGATAATACCAATGGCTACTGGAACAGTGAGCTATAGAGGTAATTTGCCACCTGTTTATGGAGGGGGAAACAAATCAACAGATCTAACAGACGGTGGTGTGTTTTTATATACCAATTCAGAAAGAAATGAAGCTGGGCTCCCTTCGTTAAAAAGAAATAGCGTCTTGGATAGTGCTGCAACAATCAAGTTGACAGACATGTTTGCTAATCAATATTTTGAGCACATGTCACCAACTGGAGCGGGAGTGTCAGATGTTGTTAATGGTGTTCATTATGATTTTCTTGTGGTTGGAGAAAATTTAGCGCTTGGAAATTTTGGTGGAGATTATCAAGTGGTTCAAGCTTGGATGAATAGTCCAGGGCATAAAGCTAATATATTGGATAAAAGATATACTGAAATTGGAATAGCAACAGGTTATGGATTTTATAATGGCAGAAAGCAATGGATAGCCGTTCAGCATTTTGCAAGACCAATTTCTTCTTGTGCATCACCAAGTTCAGCGGTTAAAAGTAAAATATCATCTCTTGAATCAGAATTATCTGGAATAGAAAAAGACATTGTAAAATTAAAAAGTAGTTTAGACAAGACAGAGGCAACAGATCCAAGTTTTATGTCGGCAGTTTCTGCGTATAATGCCATTGTCACTGATTACAATAACAAATTAAAGATACTAAAAAATAATATAGAAATATATAATGATGGGGTTAAGACATTTAATTCATGTCTAGACTCATTCACTGGAACTTCAAAATAATTTGAATAAATTAGCTGAGTTGCTTTGCATATCTAATCCCCGCTAGCATAATTATAGCTAGTACAATCCAAGAATAGTTTTGATCGAATAAATACACAGCTCCGGTTGCAATTAATGGCACAATTAAAAATGGCAAGCTTCTCGTCATTCTGAAAAAACTTATATATCCTGCATTTGTTGATTTAATATGTCTGAAAAAATATGTTTCATTTGAGACTTCAATTGCACTGGCTCCAATTCTCGATATAAATAACATTACACACCATAACACAAGGCTTTTTTCTGATATGAATGCCATAAGTGCTACAGATGAGGCAATAATCAAAAAACCAAAAATCAATATTGTTTTTTCATCATGTTTCTTGTCTTCTATTTTTCCAATTGGTATTTGGAATAAAATAAATGGCAAAAGAGCTGCGCCTAGAATTACTCCAAGTTCTGACCAGCTGAATCCTATAACTTCTCTTAAGTAAATCGGCATATAAATAACCATCCAGCAATAAAAGAAATTCAGTAGAAAATTGTCTATAAAAACATCATATATATTCTTGTTTTTAAAAAAGTGTCTAGCTGTTTCTTGAAAATCAATTTTGGGATAAACGGGATCTTTGAATTTTCTAAAATTGGTCATTATGATAAGTAGAAACGGTATAAGAAAAATAGCTGAGATTAAATAAATAGTGGAATAGTCGTTTCCATTATTTAAAATTAATCCAACCACAACTGGCGTTATAATTGGAGCTAGGTTAATCATTGTTAAGTATAAACCTCTTATGCCACCAGCATTTTCTGCTGATGTACCCTGCTCTAAGAAAATGTCTAAACAATAAAATATAACAGAGCTTATACCTTGTTGTAATATGAAAAATATTATAATCAGCCAAATCCATGGACTGTAGGCAATTCCCAAAAGAACAGCAATTTCAATTACAGTTAAGCTTATTATTAAATTTAGATTACCTATCTTTCTTAAAAATCTAGGTATTAAAAGAAAGGTGAGTATATTGGCCAATGCACCCAAGATATAAACAAAACCAATTTGTGTTTCTGTTAGAAATCCGTTTAAGAAACTGGAGTTAATAAAATAAATTAAGTACACATGAAATGATAAAAGTAGGGTGGAGACCAATATTGTCAAAAGGGTGTTAATTGTTTTATTTTTTTTGATCGAGTTTTCCATACAGCTATTTTAACAGATAGTTAATATTTTTATAATAAACGAAAACCACAACGGTGTGTTGTGGTTTTCGTTACTACTAATTGTAGAAATTAAGTATTTTGTTTGTATTACACGCAAATCATTACTGGAATAATGATAGGTTTTTTGGCTGTTTGCTGGAATAAGAATTTACTTAATGATTCAGAAACAACATCTTTAACATAATCAATATTGATTGGATGTGCACCTTGTGTAATTTGTTCAACTGTATTTTTAACCAAGTATCTTGTCTCTCTAAGTAGCTCTTGTGATTCTCGTAAATATACAGAACCTCTTGAGATAATATCAGGAGACTTCTTTAGCTTACCGGTTGATGCATTAATTAGTGCAATAACCACGAATATTCCATCTTGAGATAATATTTGACGATCCCTAATGACAACATCTTGAATGTCTCCAATTGTAAATCCATCAACCATTACAACATTATCAGGTGCTTTGGTTGTTAGTTTAACAATCTTTTGTCCTTGGTCTTTTATTTCTATAATAGTTCCATCATCTGGTACCACTATATTTTCTTTTGGAACCCCTAATTGTTCAGCGAGTTCTGCATGTAAACGAAGCATATAATGATGTCCATGAATTGGTATAAAGAATTTAGGTCTAAGTTTTCTGTGTAGCCACTCAATTTCACCTCTGTTTCCGTGTCCAGTTGAGTGAATATAAACATCAGATGTTCTATAGTGTACAATTCTTGCACCAAGACGAGCAATATTATCCTTTAGTTTTTGAACAGACTTTTCATTTCCTGGAATAATAGAAGAAGAAAGAACTACTGTATCTCTGTCGTTTAGTCTAAAGTTTTTTACACTATTGGTTGATGCGCGCATCAAGAAAGCGTATTCATCTCCTTGGGCTCCAGTTGCTAAAATAACAATTTTTTCTGGAGGGTATTGATCCATCTCTTGTCCATTAATAATCACGCCCTTGCCAATTTTTAGCGTTCCAGCCTGTATTGCAATGTCGATATTATTCTTCATTGCTCTTCCTTCAATTACTAGCTTTTTACCAAATTTTTCACACGCTGTAATTATGTGTGCGATACGATGAAAGTGTGATGCAAACATTCCCATAATTAATCTACCGTGTGTTATTCTGACAATCTCTTCTAGGTTTTCATTAACAATATAATCAGGTGTTGAGAATCCTGGGTTTTCAATGTTTGTAGATTCACCCAAAAATAGCAAAACGTTTTTGCCATCAAAAAGCTCGTAATTCTTTTCTTCTGCTTCAGTTACAACGCTATCTCTGTGGTCCAGCTTGAAGTCTCCAGGGTTAACAATCATTCCATATGGAGTCTCAATAATTACTCCCATTGAATCAGGAATACTGTGATGAACTCCAAAGAATTTAATACTCATATCGCCCAGTTTTACAGACTCTCGGTCTCGTTCAACTATTTTATAATCTACAGGTGGCAAATGAGGAAATTCCGCTTGACGCTTTTTAATCATTAGCGATGTAAGATTTCTAGTATAAAGTGGGGGATTACCAATTCTGTCCATTATATAAGGAAGTCCTCCAATGTGATCAAGGTGACCGTGAGTAATAATCATGGCACGTATTTTATCCTTTCTTTCTTCTAGATATTTTGTGTTTGGCAAAATATAATCAATTCCTGGTGTGTCTGTGTCTTTAAATTTAAATCCTGCGTCAATAACTATTATGTCATTACCTATTTCAATCATGGACATGTTCATACCAATTTCTTCAACTCCACCAAGTGGAATAATTCTGATATTGTCTCCAACGGGTGGAATATGTAAACTCTCTGGTGCTTTTTGCACATCACTTGCATTAGGAATAGTTCTTTTTGCGGGATCAGCTCTTCTGTGTCTGTTTATTTGTCCAACTCTTCTTCTTGGTTTAAGCATTGGATTTGCTTCAGCTCCTCTTGGGTCTGTGCTCATTGGAATATTTTCTCTTGTAGTATCCATTTGAGCATTCATTGTTCTATTATTACGAATATCATCTCCAGCAGAGTCACGGCCTGTATCATTGTTATGCGGCCTTCTGTTATTGGTATTTGGACGATTAAAACCGTCGTTTCTTCTATTATTGTTATTCCAAGGGCCTCTTCTTTGCATTGGTCTACTTGGAGCACTTATTACGGGTCTAGGGTCTCTAGACGGTGTTTGCGCTACTGTATTTGATGCATCAGAAGGTGCGATTCTTTCTATTGCTTTATCAATATCATCAGAGTGAGTACTATTGTTTGTAGCATTAATAACCTGTTGAAAAGGTTTAGGTGCTGATGGTCTTCTATTGTATGTGCTTCTATAATTCATGTTATTAGTTTTAATTATTTATTGTCTTGTTTGTTGATTAAAAATTTCCAAATGTTTTCTGTTTTTGTGTACCACTCATTGATATTGGAGAATCGTTCTGATGGTTGATTGGGATTTTCTATCTTGATATTTTTTGCTCGTCCAGATGTTAAATATATGTAGTCTGGTGAGTATAAGAATATAGCTGGAATGTCTTCTTGTATTTCTTTTTCAATTTGTCTGTAGGCCTCAACTCTCTTTTCATCGTCC
>CAYUCM010000010.1:0-6813 GCA_964443365.1 uncultured Candidatus Saccharibacteria bacterium | reverse complement strand
TATTAATTTGTCTACCTTGATGTTTGCATATTGAGCGATGTTCAGTCCAGGATCCGTTCTTTGCGATGAGTGCCAAAACGGATATAGGTCCAGATCTCTATTGATAATGTTTCCAAAGAGCAGTGCGCTGTACTTACGGGGTCTTATTATTGTTTGATTTAAATCTGCTGAATCAAATAATTGAATGTCTACCTCAGCACCAATTTTTTGCCATCTGGCCTTCAGGGATTCCGCGGTGTTTCTTAATTCTGGTATGTTTGAGGTTGTAAGTATAAAGGATAATCTTTGTGTCGATGAGCCCTTACCTGATTTTGAGTTCTTAATCATTATACCATCTTCTCCAGGTTTCCATCCTCCGCTTGATAATATTCTCTTTGCCAATTCCTCATTATTTTCTTGGGGGGATTTGTTTTTTGAATCCTTTTCATATGGTATTGGTCCATATGCGGGCGTTGCAAAGCCATTAAATATCTCAGCAATTAAATCTTCTCTATTAATAGCTGTGTTTAAGGCGTTTCTAACCTCTTTGTTTAATAAAACAGGGGACTGGCTTTGATTAAAGAAAACAGCGAATATTCTTGGAAGTGTTGATTTAATAGCATGTTTACCGTTTTCTTTGTTTCCAATTTTAGCAGCTTTGGCTGTTTCTGGAGAAATACCACCCAGTCCGTCTATATAGCCAGAATTAAATGCTTCAACGGCATTTTTCTCGTTTTTATAAAAGTTAACAATTAAATTTCTGATATATGGCTCGCCATTTGAATATTCGCTGAATGATTCTAAGTTGTACGATTCATAAAGCCCGGTGTTATCTCTTGTTGCTGATTTTATTTTGTACGGTCCTGAACCTATTGGTTCTCTATTAAATGCACTAATATCAAATGCTTCATTTTGTACACTTTCCCAAATATGTTTTGGTAAAATTCCAATTGTCATATTTTCTATGAATGGTGTATAAGATTTTTTCAAGATGAATTTTATTTCAGTTTCATTAATCTTTTGTATTTGAACACCATTCCAATTTAAAAACTTTGGACTTTTAATTGCAGAGTCTGTGATTTTCTGAATTGTAAATTCAACATCATCTGTTGTTAACGGCTTGCCGTCGTGAAATGTTAAATTGCTCTTTAATTTAAAATCATAAATCAATCCGTCTTCTGAAATAGTGTAAGATTCTGCTAGATCATTAACCAGCTCTCCATCAGGAGACACCTTAAGTAGGCCAGAATAAATTAAAGAACTTAAATCTTTATCTGCGTCTGTGTAGCTTAAAACTGGATTAATAAATCTAGCATAGCCAACGACTCCTTCTGTATATGTTCCTCCATGAACTGGCATAGAAACTGTTTGGGATTTGTTTAATACACTTAATATTCCCAGTGCGCTTAATATGAAAATTACAAGTATTGCAAGAAAAATGATTTTTTCTGTAATACTAAATGAAGTCATGGTGGACTTAATTGTCTGTATTAAACTATTCTTTTTAGTCTGAACCACTCCGCCATCGTTATGAGTTTCGTCCATATTTTATGGTAATTGAGATTTATAATTCTCTATATATTTAAATTAGCTAATATAGCGTAATCAAATACAATTAGAGTTTGATAGAGCGATTAGTAGTTTCTAGCTATGCTAGGCGTAGAGAAATAATTGCGGTTACAACAAAGATAATTACAAGTACAATTGTTGCGATAAATAAGAATTTTTCAAAACCACGTCTTGTTCTCCAGCTTGATACGGTATCACTTCCGCCAAATGCCCCTCCTGCGCCAGCTTCAGAATGTTGTAATAGAATAGCAACCGTAAGAATAACGGCTAGCACTATTTGTATAATAGAGAGTATTGAGCGAATATCCATCGTTGAAAGTAGTATAGCAGATTGGCTAGGGGAGTCAATAGGGTGTATAGTTAACCATGTGGCGTCAGGGTGAGCAATGAATGATTTTTTTAAAAACGCTGGAAGCATTATGTTTAGCTCACCAAGATCGAGTAGCGGCTCTGGTGGCGGTAGTGGTGGTGGGGGATTTTCTGGAGGTGGTGGAGGTGGAGGGGGCGGGGGAAGTTGGTAAGAGCTTTTAATTTATAACTAGATCGGCCGCCCGGTAAAGGGCGGCCGCTTCCGTGTTGGACTTGTTGTCTTCTGCGGTTTGTTTGTTAGATAGTCAGAAGATCCCAGTTGTGGCTTAGATACGTCCCCTCCTCAAAATGGAGGACACAATTAATCGCCTCCGAAATCTTGGTGCCGACAATATCGTTCTCATCATTGACAGCTTTGCCGTTGACGGAGACATACTTTCCTTCTATGTCATACTTTTGTGTTCGAACAATGATTTTACCGGATGGGTTCTTGAGGCATACGGATACTATAAGCAGATAGTTTTTCATCTTTGGTATGGGACGTTGGTTGTACGTCTGTCAATATGGTGACACAGTTATACAATATTTGCAAGGTGCGTTGTATTTAAATTTTATGCAAAAATATGCTAAAATACAGGGTACTGAAATTAACAGAAATAATACAATAAACATGACTTTAACTTACATTATAATTGCGGTGGTGGCTGTAATCGCTTTGTATTTGATCTTTGCTTACAACAAATTTGTAAAATTGGTTAATCATGCAAAAGAAGCTTGGGCAGACATAGAGGTTCAATTAAAAAGACGTTATGATTTGATCCCCAACTTAATCAATACAGTTAAGGGATATGCAACACATGAAAGTGGCGCATTTGAAAAAGTTTCAAACGCACGCGCACAAGCCATGAATGCAAGTAATGGTCATGATATGACAGCTCAAGCAAAAGCAGAAGGAGAATTATCAGGAACTCTTAAATCTCTTTTTGCAGTAGCTGAGGCGTATCCAGAACTTAAAGCAAATACAAACTTTCTAGAATTGCAAAGAGAGCTTTCTGATACAGAAAATAAAATACAAGCATCAAGAAGATTCTATAATGGAAATGTTAGAGATCTAAGTATTTCAATTGAAAGTTTTCCTTCAAATATAATTGCAAAGATTTTTGGATTTGCAAAAATGGAATTGTTTGATTTGGCGGACAATGATGTGGCTCAACAAAATGTGGAAGTAAAATTCTAAATAGGATGTGGTCTTTTGATTGCGCGCAGTATTAATATTCGTAAAAAATATGGCAACACTTTATACTCACAAAAGTTCTAATATTGCAAAAACATGGCTTTTAATGGCTGTGTTTTTGGCGATTATCGTAGCGGTCGGATATTTTGCTAGTTTATATTTTGGTAATGTAAATATTCTTTACATTGCTTTGATAATTAGTTTGTTCATGAATGTTATTAGTTACTGGTATTCAGATAAGATTGCATTGTCTATGTCTGGAGCTCGTAAGGCAGATTTGACTAATGCTAATGAATTAGAGATTCATAGAATTCTGGAAAATCTCTCTATTACAGCTGGTCTTCCAACTCCAAGGCTTTATATTATTGAAGATAGATCGCCCAATGCGTTTGCTACAGGAAGAAATAAAGAACATGGAGCGGTGGCTGTTACTACCGGGCTTTTGTCTATTTTAGAAAAGAACGAGTTGGAAGGTGTGCTTGCTCATGAGCTTGCTCACATTGGAAATAAAGATACTTTAATTGCAACTGTCGTTGTGATTCTAGTTGGTCTTGTCGCGATCGTTTCTGATATGGTTACAAGGAGTATGTTTTTTGGTGGAGGTCGTGGGAGAGATGGTGAAAACAATCAATTGAGAATGATTTTAATGATTATTGGAATTGTGTTTATTATAATCTCGCCAATAATTGCAACCATGGTTCAATTGGCAATTTCAAGGAAGCGTGAGTTTTTAGCTGATGCAACTGGCGCCTTGATTACTAGATACCCAGAAGGTTTGGCAGGGGCACTTCGTAAAATTTCTGCAAATAATACTCCATTAACACATGCAAATAATGCAATGGCGCATATGTATATCTCTAATCCATTTGGTGGAAAGGCAATGAGCGGGTTGAATAAATTGTTTATGACTCATCCGCCGGTGGAAGAGAGAATTAAGGCGCTTTTGAATCACTAAATAATAATTGCAAAAATAAAAAACATATGACAGAAAGATTTTTCCAAAAACCAATTGCAGAAAGTACGATACAGGATGATGTAGAGAAGGTGAATGTAGAATCTAATTCTGAGGTACCAAAGGAAGAGTCGCCGGCTGTTGGTTCAGAATCGTCAGCAGAAAAAAAGTTAACAGATGAAGAAATTGATAATCTTGTTGAACTTGCTGAAAGAAAAATAAAAGATCAAGAAAGGGTTGTTCAAATAAAAAGAGAGATGGGGGTTGATCCTTATGAAATTAAATCTGAAATTAAGGATGTAAATCCAGAGGATTGGAGTCTGGTATTGTTTGATAGATTAAATGATCCAAGAATTAAGGAGAAATTTATTGCTTCAAAGGCAGAGGTTTTGAGAAGTGATCGTCCGTATGATAATGAAACCTCTGATTCAGATGGTGCTGGTAATAATCAAACAAAATTAAAGATAATCAAAGACTATGATACTAAAAAATATCATTATGATAGTATAAGGGACTATGACGATAGGATTAAGCGAACATTTGATCATACTACCTATGTTGAAGCGAAAGAACAGTTAAAAAAATCCCGCGCATTAGGCACTAACAGAGAAAACGGAACGGTGTTTATTGATGCAGAAAAAAATGGTGTACCACTTAACTCTAGACAAAAAAATATAATTGAATCGCATGAAAAAGGACATGTGTTTAGAAGCTTTATCGTCAATACTACTGATATTTGTAAGGGTTTTGATCTTAAGAAGATACCAGAAGATGCAGAAAGGCCTTCGTATTTAAAGAATCCCGATGAACTTATTGAAAGAATGTCTCAGTTGAAAAATTATTTTAATTTCAAATCTGATGAGCCTTTTAGCAGAGAGCATTTACGATATGCTAGGGAACATTATGTGAAAGACACTGGTTTAGATAATAATATGACAGAATTTTTTGGAATGGTAACCCCAGAAAAAGAAGATGAGTTTTTGAGAGTAATTAATCAATATCCAATTTAAAAATATGAATAAAAATATAACAATACAAAAAGCAACCCCTGAAGATGCGCAAGGAATAGGCGATGTGTTTTATAAAACATGGCTTGCAACGTATCCCAATGAAGAATATGGTGTGACTGTTGATGACATAGAATTTAGGTTTAGAGATAGAAAAGAAAAAGATGGAAGTCGGCTTGCTACAATTTCTGACAATATGCAATTTCTTATAGCAAAAGATGGCGACCAAATTGTTGGAGTTTGTAGAATAATGAAAAAAGAAAAACAAAATGAATTAATAGCAATTTATGTTTTACCAGAATATCAAGGGCGGGGAATTGGTAAAATGTTTTGGAATGAATCGCTAAAGTTCTTTGATCCAAAACAAGAAACCGTTGTGAAGGTTGTGGTTTATAATAAAAAGGCTATTGAGTTTTATAAAAAACTTGGCTTCAAAGAAACTGACGATATATTTTTTGATGAACGCCTAACAATGAAAAGCGGATCAACTCCTCCAGAAATGCAAATGGTGATGCCCGCTTTGGAGTAGCTGGGTGTTATCAGAACATGTGTGACTAGGATTGATGTTGCGCAATAATTTTGAATCGTGATAAAGTATAAGTACGGAGAGATGGCAGAGCGGTTTAATGTACCACCTTGGAAAGGTGGCGTGGGGGAAACCCTACCGGGGGTTCGAATCCCCCTCTCTCCGCCAAAATATGCAAAAAGCGATTATATTTGACTGGTCTGGTACATTAAGTGACAATTTTCATTGTTTCTGTGAGGTTTGTGATTTGATGTTTAATGAACTGGGTCGAGAAAAAATTTCCCCTGAAGAAATCAGATTGAATTTTACTTTGCCATATATGAAATTTTGGAATCATTATTTTCCAGATTTATCCAAAGAGCTACAGTGTGAGCTTTATGAAAAATATATACATCAAGTTAGCGAGCCTAAACTTTATGATGGTGTTGAAGATTTTATAAAAAAACTAAAAGAAGATGAATGGTCTATTTTTATACTTAGCTCAGATCCAATTTCTAAGCTAGCATTAGAAATTGAAAGGTCTGGTCTCTTGGGATTTTTCACAAAAGTTATTGGAAATATTCATGAAAAAAGTGGGGTGTTAAAGGAAATTGTGAAAGAATTTAATCTAGATAAAAAGATGACTTATTATGTTGGCGACACCTCTGGCGATGTTGAAGCTGGTAAAACTGCTGATATTATGACGGTTGGAATATCTTGGGGTTTTCAGCATAAAAGTATCTTAGAACAATCCAAGCCGGATTTTTTGATTGACTCAATCGGTGGGTTTAATTTAATAAATTTTTGAAATTATGTTAAGATTTTGTTGTAAATATAAAAATATTTTAATTACTAAAAACCATAAAATAAAATAATATGAAACCCAAAGCTGAACAGTCAATAATTACAGAAATAGCAGAATCTTCATCTGAAAAATTACCACAAACCACCTTTGAACAAGCTGACACCAATAAGGAGGCAGAACTTTCTGATGGTTTTCTGGAAAATCCAGATTTTGTTGGTTTATTTAGAAGGTTTCGTCCAGAGATAATTAAAATTCAGGCTGAATCAATAGAAAAAGGTCTTCCCAAGGAAGAAAGATTGGCAAAATATAAAGAATTTTTTGATAAAATTCACACTAGAGATAATGATTTAATGCTTGAATTCCAAGAAAGACTTACAAAAAGATGGGAAGATTTAGCTCCAGAATTTCTACAAGCTCTTGCGTCCCATTTTGAAACCGATTGGCCAGAAGATA
>CAYUCM010000009.1:24888-26282 GCA_964443365.1 uncultured Candidatus Saccharibacteria bacterium | reverse complement strand
GCGCCATAACAGAAACTCCAGAACTTGCAGAATTATACAAACAAGATTCTGATGTCAGAAAAATTATTGATATGGCACAAAAAATTGAAGGAAATGCCAGACACATTTCTGTGCACGCCGCCGGAGTTGTGGTTTCCCCTATTACTCTAACAGATGTTTGTCCACTACAACTTGATCCAAAGGGTGAAGGTAGAATTATTACTCAGTACGATATGCGCTCCGTCGATGAAAACAACGCCGGACTTATGAAGTTTGACTTCCTTGGAATCAAAAACCTTTCTCAATTAAAAGATGCAATTGATCTTACGGAAAAAATTGAAGGAGTAAAAGTTGATCTAGACAATGTTCCGCTTGATGATCAAAAAACTTTTGACATGCTTGCACGTGGAGAAACTATTGGACTATTTCAATTGAATGGAACTGGAATGACAAGATTTCTAAAGGAATTGAAACCAACATCTATTCACGATATTAACGCCATGGTTGCCTTGTATCGTCCAGGACCAATGGAAACTATTCCTGAATATATTAGAAGAAAAAATGATCCACGTCTTACAAAATACGAGGATCCAAGAATGGAAAAATATCTGAAAGAATCTTTTGGATTGATTGTTTATCAGGACGACTTGCTATTCTCTGCTATTGAACTTGCCGGATATTCTTGGCTTGAAGCTGACAAATTCCGTAAAGCTGTTGGAAAGAAAAACAGAGAGGAAATGGCCAATCAGAAAATAAAATTAACAGAAGGAATTATTAAGCTTGGCCAAACAAAAGCCTTCGCTGAAAAATTATGGAAACTTTTTGAACCATTTCAAGCTTATGGATTCAACAAAGCGCACGCCGCAAGTTATGGACGTCTCGCATATCAGACGGCTTACATGAAGGCCAACTTCCCTGCAGTTTACATGGCTTCCGTCTTAACTGGCGCACATGGAGACGTGGATGAAATTGCAACCTTTGTTGCGGAATGTAAGAGAATGAATATTCCAACTCTTCCTCCAAACATAAATGAAAGTTTTGGAAACTTTACCGTCATAAAAGGTTCTGGTATGAATGCACAAATGGAGCCAGAGCCCGATTCAATTAGATTTGGTCTTTATAGTATTAAAAATTTTGGCGAAGGTATTGCCAACGTAATCATCGCAGAAAGAAAAAAAGGTGGTAAATTTAAAACACTTGAAGATTTTCTAAATAGAATAAAGGATAAAAATCTAAACAAAAAATCTCTTGAAGCCTTGGTTAAAAGTGGGGCGATGGATCAATTTGGTGATCGCGGTGTTATGCTTGCTAATCTCCCTGATTTATTGGAATACAACAAAGAACAACAGGCTCGTCCAGAAAATCAAGCTTCCCTATTTTCTATGTTTGACGAAATAGGCGCAGATGACAACAGC
>CAYUCM010000009.1:0-24788 GCA_964443365.1 uncultured Candidatus Saccharibacteria bacterium | reverse complement strand
TAAAGAAAGAAGCGCAAAGCGCAGAAGAAGCGATGAATGCAATGATGAGCGATGAAGAAAAAGCAAAGAAAGAAGCTGAAGAGGCTGCAAAGAAAAAATTAGGTCCTGGTGGAAGTGCAAATAAAGGAAGTGGTTGGGCAAACAAAAAGCCATATGATAAGAATAAAAAGAATTTTAACGATGAAGGCACGCCGGTAATTATTGCCGGAATTATTGAGGAAGCAAAAGAAATCGCCACCAAAAAAGATCCTTCAATTAGAATGATGTTCCTCCGAATTGCAGATTTTAGCGGATCAATTGAAGCCGTGGTATTTCCAAAAACTTATGAATTACTAAAAAGCAGTCTCGTACAAGAAAAATGCGTGGTTGTAAAAGGAAAAACTTCCAACAGAAACGGAACGCCTTCTATTATTATAGATACAGTGAGGGCGCTGGGTTAGAACGTGGCACCAGATATTTTATCTCCCTCTCATTTCTTCCCAAATTTTTGATGCATTTACAATTAAAAAATCACCGGCATGTTTTGTAAGCATTTCAGATTCTATTTGTTCAGGACTGAAACCTCTTCGCATCAACGATATTTGAACACTGAGTAATCTATTAGCAGACAAACTCATTTGCTCAATAACATGAGAGGCAATAGCCTCATCCGTCGCAATAAAATGACTATTGTGATCCATCTCTCTATTATGAGCAATTTCATGTCTAAACACAGCAAAAGCTTCTTTGAACCCAACTTCTAAAACAGACTCGTGTAATCCGATAGCTTTTTGATCTAGATTGAAACCTTTAACATTATTACCCTTAAATACAAATAAATCATTATTTGCCTCATATCCCATTGCTAACATAACAGACCTAAGAAGAGTAAGCTTTTTTAATTGTTCTTGGCTGGGTTCTGTTATTAATTCGAAATCTTCCAAATTCTTAGCATCTGGAATAAATTTTCTAGCCACTGCTTCAATTCTTTCTCCAACACTTTTAATTTTTATTGCTTCAGTGATTATCTCTCCAGTTCTTGTATCACCAATAACAGGTACACTTATTGGAACATTAGCCTGATTATTTGCCTCCAAAATATTAGCTAGACTCAAAACCAAAGTGTTAGGTTTCATATAAATCTCTAATAAGCCCTCGGAATCTGGACTAGATTGACTTACATCATTTTCCAATGACACCCCCAAAGCTTTTTTACCAACAGTATTAACCCACTGAAGCATTAATCGCTCTCTTGCTGTAAGGGGGTTAATTTCATCTGATTTAACAGTCTCCTCCAGCTCGTTTACAATAGATTCAAGATGAGGAATTATTTTTTGAACCTCTTTAAATTTTTCAACATTATCATCAGAAATTATAACTGGAACAGTGGTGATTTCTGAATTTGATCCAATAATAATTCTATCTTCTGGGTTTACTTTTGGAACAGTGGATAATTTTTCTCCTAGAACCTTCCTCACCATATCCACATCATCACCGCCGTGACTAGACACAGATAGCTCTTGTTGAACAGGCGCAGACACAAGTATATCTCCATTGCTACCACCATTCTCCATTGCTACTTCTGCTTTTATGACTTTAGCATCAGACCCACCCTGTAAATTCTCCCAGGGCTTAACATCTTCTTCATTTGCCAAACTAAACTCTACTATTATCTGATTTCTTCTATTTCTATCAACAATATCAAATTCTGGAATCTTACCAACAAGCACACCGCCGCCTTTTTTTCCTGGATTTTTTTTATCGTCAAAATAAAAAGTGACGATGCGACCATCAATCATCATAGATGTTGATTCTGGAATAAATGAAGATGTACGTAAGCCTGAAGCAATTAATCCTCTACATGAATATATGATATTCTCGGCAGCGCTATCTTCATCCCGCTCCGCCAAATCATCCACCAAAAGGTCTCCTCCGGCTGGTATATCAAATATAATTTTAATATTTTTGCCATCGACAAAAACCTTATTACTAATATTTTTAAACTTATTTATAAATACATCTGGGGTAAATTGAGACTGTAACTGACCAGGTCTTGGTCTTTCATAAAAGATACGTGTACCCACCCCCCAGCCAAATTTTTGTGAATGCTCCAAAGAACTCTCGAACGGCCTATCTCTTTTAAGCTTAGCCGAGGAATCAATCACCTCCTTTATTGAAGGCACTCCCAGTTTTGCAAACTCACTCAAACATACACGATACCCCTCTTTTTCAGCTTCCACTATATCTTCTTTTTTTACATTCCAACTTTCTACGTATACATATTTATCACCAAACACTCCCTTAAAATCATCGTAAGAAAATGGTGGTTTTTTTTGATTTCTATCAAAAGGATTTGGTAGTAAATTTTTTATAATAGATTCTATTACAACATTATAACCGTCTGAATCTTTATAACCAACAGGAGAGTCTTGCGAAGAAAGGTGCCATAAATGTTCTGAAGATTTCAATAGATCTATCAAAACATCCCTCGATTCATCTTTCAAAAGATTTTTTGTATATTCTTCCAAGTCTATAGAGCTTATTGGAGGTCTATCTATACTCATTGGATAATCAACTTCATTTAATCTAATTGTTACACCTGGAGGACCTGGAAAAACTAATTCATTTGTAGTTTTTTTCTGATAATCCATTACCTGTCCATTTATAAATAATTTTCCACTTGATCCCCTGTCTTTACCCCATACAATCGTTCCTTTTTTTGATTCAAAATTTGGATCCTTAAGATGGGGATTTTCTGAATAAACACCAAAATCTTTTATACCTCTTAATAAGGCTATGGTTTTTTCATTATCCGTTTCTATAACATAAGCACAAGCATCCCTACTTTCTCTATGTTCTGATAATTCACGAGCAACAGTCATCACATCTGTATTTTCTATCCTACCAACAAGCCAGGATTTTCTTATGTTTCTTATTGGAGAAGTCCCGTACGCAGCGTATTGAGACGTGATGTCTTCTGGGGAAATCATTTCGTAAGAAATTTTTACTGGTGTACCACCCGCCTGTTTTGATGTTCCATAGATACAAAAATTCCTTACGCCAAATTCATTATTCCTAAGAAATCTCAATACAGTCTGCTTTAATCCAATACCATTACCTCCACTAGTTGGGCCATCTGGTTTATCAGAACTAAGGCCAACAAGTCCATCCAAATTAGTAAGAGCCCAATCTCCAGAGATGGTGAATTTGGTAACACCGTCCGGTATAATCTCTTCTTTAAAAGTAACTCCATCTAAAGTTCCCTTACTTTTTCTGATGGTACCATCAGAATCAAGAACTTCGGCATCAATCCAGTTTTGCACCAACTCTCTACCTGCCCACGGTGCAGCATAAGATCCGGCAGATCTCTCTATAAAAGTTGACTCGAGTATAGGAAGATGGCTAACATGTGCACCGTCGGGATTACTGATTCTATCCATTAATCTACAGTGGACCTGTAGAAACTCTGCGTCTGTGTGAATTTTGGACATTACCTCAATCTCCCTTGGATCCAAGATGGACTTTTCAGCTTTTGGTGGAACACCTGAAGTGGCAAGTTCTCCAGTTGGCTGGTCTTTGCCTTTATTAAAAAAAGTAAAACGCATGATGCTACAAATTATATCAGATTAAAAGAAATATATCACTTTGAATGCTAATTCAACGGGCAATAACTTTTATATGATTTGCTGGCTCATCCAAAATCAAAAGCCCAGGCTCTTGAAAAACCAGGGGGCGCTAAGTTAGAGCAGAAACACCAACCAGCAATTTAACTATTGATTGTGCTGTTCTATTTTAAAAACATGAGCATCATCAGCATGAGAATCTTTGGACAGAATCAATAAATCACAGTTACCAAAATGGAATTGCGTTAAAATTGTTTTCCAATCAAGATTATAATATTCAGCATAAATCATCTTTCCAATGTCACCACTTGTAACCAATAAAATATTTCCATCAGAATGATTCTTTTTTATTTTATTTAACAACGCCCGTGCTCTACTCATCAAATCAGGAAAAGTTTCCGCTCCCTCTGGATCTAAAAAATAAGTTATTATTTCTCCTTTTATGATATTTGGAGAACATAATTTTTCTATATCAGAGACATTCCTACCTGTCATCACTCCAAAATCTCTCTCAATCAAAAGGGGTTCAATTATCGATTCTGGAAAATTGTTTTTATTGGAAATTATTTTAGCCGTATCGTAAGCTCGTATTAACGGCGAAGAATAAACATAATCAACTGAGATAGAAGATCTCCCAATTTTTTCAGCGATTTCATGGGCCTGTTCTATTCCCTTTTCTGTTAATGGTAAATCTCTATGTCCATTTAAAATTCCATTTATATTATCCTGATTTTGCCCGTGTCTTGTTATATATATTTTTAACATTGTATTTTATTACGTTAGATTACAATCAGTTTTTTGTTGGCGGTAGAAAATTAGTACCAGTAACTATACTTTTTCCTATTTTTGACTCCAGTTCTTTTCTAGCATTTTTAGCAACTCTTCCACCCTTCTTTGCTGGAATTTTATTCTGAACTAATCCTTTTGCTTTCATATTTTCAGCAATTTGACGAGTAGACATCTCCGCCAACGCTGTCAAAATCAATTCAGCTTCATTCATGTGATCCCTTAAATTATGAGACCTTCCAAGCCCCTTTAGTTCTTTGTGACTCTTAACATCCAAATCTGACCACTCTTGATGAATTATATTAGTAAGAATTGCATATTCATCACCCTCTTTTACACCGTTTTCTTTCCAATAATCTGTGAGTTTGTTTCTAGTTTCTTGCCCCATCATTCTCTGTTGTATCCATTTTTCACTTCTCCCATGTTTTTTCCAAAGTTCTCGTGCTCTATCTATTCCCTGTGATGGATCTTGTATTTCAGCTATACGCTCTGAACCCACCTTAGCTAACCACAACTTTAGCGGCTCAACCTTTGGTGATGGAATTGATTGAACAAGTCTTAACAGAGACTCTGTATTTGCTGCGTCCGTTTTATAAAACTTACCATCGGCAGAGCGCATTTTCAGTTTGTCACATTTTGTGACAAACTGACTACCTTCTTTTTTTAAACGATTTTTAAGAGTAGTCCAGTAAGTCTGAGACCTTTTGAAATTAGGTTGATTAATAAGCACCCCAATAACATCAACAATAGAAAAATACCACTGTTCATTATACCAAACTTTACGAATCCTATTTTCTTCAAAAGATATAATATTATTCATTGGTCTCAATTGTAACAACGCTATTTCTACTGACAATATTTACAAAACTGAATTAATATCTCAAACTACTTCCCCAAATCCAACACCTCGTCAATTCTTATTTGCTTCACAAATTCTGGAACGTGAGAGACAAGAATCATTGCCCCTTCGTACTTATCCAGAGCCTCAGCAATTATAGGAAGATGCCTAAAATTAATGTGATTTGTTGGCTCATCCAAAATCAAAAGTCCAGGCTCTTGAAGAACCAGTCTAGCAAAAGCAACAAGACCCTTTTGCCCCTCGGACAAAGATTCAATTTTAGTTTTCATCATTTCACTGGTTATCAAAAATCCAGCAGCAGCCCCACGCAACTTGTCTTCATCGCCCTTTTCCATCACGCTCATCAAAGAATCGTAAACAGTATCTTCAAAATTCAAAGTAGAAAAATCTTGACGATAATATCCAACACGCACACCTCCTGCGATTTTTGCATCAGGATTTTTAAGCGAAGCCAAAGACTCAAGTAGTGTACTTTTACCAATTCCATTAGGGCCAACCAATAGCAAGTGATTTTTTCTTTTTAGAGAAACATTGGCTGTTCTTAAAACCGCCTTATGAGTTTTTGAATTAAAAGTTTTGAAAGCATTAATATGCAAAATCTCTCCCACAATATCCGGTTGTGATTTAATTCTAAATTTTCTAATAGTCTTATCTTCTCTTCTAATATCAACTTTTTCTTCCTCCAGCTCTTCAACCTTGTCGCGCATACGTTTTGCAACAAGACGCATTTGACCCCCTTTGTTTGCAAAAAAGTTTGCCTTATCTTTATTCTCTTGAATTTCTTTAGCGAGCATCGCATTCTTTCTATTTTCTTTTTCTATTCTTGCCTTAATTTCTTCTAGCAAACTAAAATAATCGCCAACATATTGTTCAACTTTTTTTGTAAAGATATCCAAGTATAAAACGCCGTCAGTAAAAGAGTTTAGAAAATCCGCATCGTGAGAAATTACAATAACCGTCTTTTTGTAATCGATAATAAATTTTGTAAGATGTGCAATTCCCTCTTTATCTAAGTTGTTTGTAGGCTCGTCCAAAAGTAAAATATCTGGATTTTGAATTAAGGCTGAAGCCAAAAGGAGCCTTGCTTGCTGGCCACCAGAAAATGAACCGACAATTCTATCATGTGGAGCATGAAGATTAACAACGTCTAACACATTATCAATTCTGGGATCAATATCGT
The DNA here is from genome assembly GCA_964443365.1 of uncultured Candidatus Saccharibacteria bacterium. Lineage (GTDB taxonomy): Bacteria > Patescibacteriota > Minisyncoccia > Phycocordibacterales > CAIZLB01 > CAIJKW01. Next base: position 18,361 of record CAYUCM010000009.1, on the reverse strand, counting down.
AAACCTTTTTATCAAAACATTTTTCAAAAAATTCTCTAACGGTTAGGACCGCGTCATTTTTGGGAATTACTTGTTTAGCAATAGCGGTAGTTAAACCATGACCAATGTGAACCTTACCATCTTCTGGTTCAAATTCTCCAGTTATTAATTTAAAGATAGTACTTTTTCCCGCACCGTTTTGACCCATGAAAGTAATTTTTGAACCACGAGCAACAGTAAAACAAGCCTCTTCAAGAATTGGCTTGTTGTATCCATAATCAAAGGATACTTTATCAAATCTAATTATAGTTTCATTTTGAGCCATATAATTTATGCCGAGACAACTTAGCTGAGATGCCTTAGATGCATTTAAGCGACAGTCCTACAGCATACCCCAGAAGTGTGGATTTACAAAGTTTTTATTTTTTACGAAGGGGGTGTTTTGACAACAATATATTTTTATATATAATTATCAGTATCAGTAGAAAACACCGGCCTGTACGGTGTTTTCCTTTTGTATAAAATAATTCAATTTTCGCTTGACAACAAATAAATCAGAAATATAATATTAGCATTACCACGAAAAGAGCCCTTATGCAGATGCGTCTGCATCGGGGGTCTTTTTATTTAAGGAAATATAAAGAATTTATAAAACATTACTGAAGACAAAACATCCAGTTAATCGCCCTTCCAAAATCCCCAAAATACTGCTATCCTTTAAGAATATGAAAGAAGAAAACAACGTAAAAAATATAGAAAACATTAGACATTCCCTATCCCACCTCCTTGCGGCGGCTACCTTGGAGTTATATCCAAACACCAAAATAACGCTTGGGCCATCTATAGAAAACGGCTTCTACTATGACATGAACTTTGAATCCCCTATTAAAGATGAGGATCTACAGTCTATAGAAGATAAGATGCGTGAAATTCTCCCAACATGGAACGGCGCTTTTACACAAAAAGACGTCTCCATTGAAGAAGCAAGAGAATTTTTCAAAAACAACCCTTACAAGTTAGAGCTTATAGAAGAAATCGCAAACAAAGGTGAGCAAATTACACTTTACACATCTGGCGCATTCACAGACCTTTGCCGTGGAGGTCATGCAGAAAACCTTTCTACAATTGATCCGTATTCGTTCAAATTAAATAAAATTGCGGGCGCATATTGGAGAGGTGATGAAAAAAATAAAATGTTAACTCGCGTGTACGGATACGCATTTGCAACAAAAGAGGAATTGGACGCATTTCTTAATCAACAAGAAGAGGCCAAAAAACGCGATCACAGAAAATTAGGAAAAGAGTTAAAACTTTTCACAATTTCAGATTTAGTAGGATCTGGCCTTCCAATGTTTCAACCAAAAGGAACTGTCGTTAGAAAAATGATTGAAGATTTTCTTTGGGAGCTTCATAAAACAAAAGGGTATGACAGAGTTTGGACTCCACATCTTGCCAAAGCAGATTTGTATATGACATCAGGTCACGGTATGCATTATCTTGCAGATATGTTCTCAGTTCATGGAGGAACAAGCAAGGAGGATTTTTACATGAAGCCAATGAATTGTCCTCATCACATGCAATTATTTGCAGACAATCAATTCTCATACAGAGATATGCCCGTAAGATACTTTGAACCAGCAACAGTTTATAGAGATGAAAAGACTGGGCAACTTGGCGGACTAACTCGCGTTCGTTCAATTACACAAGATGATGGTCACCTATTTTGTAGATTAACCCAACTTCATGAAGAGGTTAAAACTATTGTGGAGATAATAAAAACTTTCTACACAAAAATGGGAATGATTGATGATTACAAAGTTCGTCTTTCACTTAGAGGAGATGATAAAGAAAATTTTCTTGGCGATGACAGCATTTGGCTTCCAGCAGAGGGTGCTCTTAAAAAAGTTTGCGATGAAGAAGGCCTTCCATATTTTGAAGGTAAAGGAGAGGCTGCTTTTTATGGACCAAAGCTAGACTTCATGTTTAAGGATGCGATCGGCCGTGAACATCAACTCGCAACAGTTCAATGTGATTTCAATTTACCAATCAGATTTGATTTGAATTACATCAATGAAAAAGGAGAAAAAGAAAGACCCGTTGTAATTCACAGAGCTATTGCGGGTTCACTTGAGCGATTCATGGGAGTTGCGATTGAACACTTTGCTGGTGCATTTCCTTTATGGATGTCCCCTGTTCAAGTCAAAGTTGTTCCAATCGGAGAGCGTCAATTTGATTATGCTAGAGAAGTTTTTAACGAATTAAAAAGCGCCGACATCCGTGCTGAAATCGACGAATCAAGTGAATCACTTGGAAAGAAAATAAGAAACGCAAAGACAGAAAAAATCCCTTACGTATTAGTTATTGGCGACAAAGAAATAGAAGCTCGCGCCGTAACCGTAGAAGGAAGAAATGATGCAAAGCTTGGACAAATGAGTCTTGAAGACTTTGTAACAAAAGCAAAGACAGAAATTAAAGATAGAGAATTGAACTAATTACTCAAGAATCACTATCTCCCACGTCAACACAAAACCCCCGCATCTCTGCGGGGGTTTTGTTCTATGTAGTTTGTTTAAGATCTAAAGCGATTTTTATCTCGCCCCGAGAAAAAATTAAATCAAATTCTTTCTCTTCATATTTTCAAGTTTGAAATCTTCAATTCTTGAACGATTAGCCATAGCTAGTTTTGCCTTTTTCTTGTTTATTATCATGAAGGCTACAAAGGCTGACCAAAATACAAGTCCAAGAGTGTAAAGCATTACTTTAAGATTGAACTCTATTCCAGTTGCGGGAACCTCGTTAAGATAAATACCTGAAATTGGTGTACCTGATGAAATTGTTCCTGCGATATTTGTATTACATGTTGCTGTAACAGATTGACCATTTGTTGTATGAACTGTCACAGTTGCAGTTTTTGTTCCAGGTGTAGTATATCTTTGTTGAATTTGATAAGCATTTCCATAACTTAGACTGTCTGTTCCTGTCCAAGAGTATGAGTATGCACCATTTCCACCATTTGGGTATACAGTCCAGATAACATTATCTCCAACGTTTGCATTTGTAGGGCTTGCAGAACATGTTGCTGTTAAATTAGTATTGTAGTTGTAGTTACCATTATAGTTATAATTATAATTGTAATCATTATAACGATAAGGTTGGTTTACATAAGCACTACATGTTCTTGTAACCGTTTGAGAACCTGAAGTCACAGTAAGAGAAACTGTTTTATTTCCATAAGATGTGAATCTTCCAGTTATAACTTGTGAAGAACCACTAATTCCATCTGAACCTGACCAGTAGTATTGATATGATCCTGATCCGCCTGAAGCAGAAGCTGACATTGTAACTGAGTCACCAACGTTTACACTATTTGGGCTAATTATACATGAAGCTTCAAGAGTTGCTGGTGCTGGTGTTGTATTACAACTTGATCCACAACAACTAGATGTACAAGTAGATGTGTTTGGAACATATACCACCTGTGGCATTGTTTGATATGAGTAACCACATGTAGCACATGAGTAATCATAACCATATGAGTAATTGTCGTAATAATAACTTGGATAACTTTGATTATAACTTGAGTAATCATAAGTATATCCTGGATTATAAGAGTACGAAGAGTTTGACGAGTATGTTGAAGGAGCGTCATATGTATATGAGTAATCCACATAATCATCTGAACCCACTCCTATGTACCACATGTCTGAACTACCTGCTGAAGCGGTATTCATAGAGCCAATGAAGAATACGAAGGCAAAAGATAGAGCCAAGATAACGTATTTGGTTGTTTTATTGATCTTAAACATAGTACATATATTATATACCAAAAACATATTATTGTCAAGGTCTATTATAAGCCCATTGTTAGCCCCAAAACCATTCGTACAAAGGCTATTTTTTAATAGCTGTAACTACATATCTATCCGTTGCGGTACCAAAACTATCACAAGTAGAAAGGGTCAATTCCGGTTTTTTGGATTCAAAATTTATATAAGTCTCATATTTACTCACTCCCTTAACGCTAACCACACTGTAAAAATGAGATACTCCGCCCATAGATTTTATCTCTATTTCATCCCCCTCTTCTAGGGTTTTAATTTGATTAAAGACTTTATAAGCTTGATTTTTAACCACCTTAAATCCTGTTGAGTGTCCAAAAATAAACATATTACCGCTACTCAAGATGCCAGATCCAGGATATCTAACTGGGCCCTTTGTTAGCAGAGCATCCAAGGAGGTTGTGTTGGTTGATTCAGGGTTTGAAATATCCACATTCATATTAATCTTTTTAATGATTATTTTGGCGGGTAAATCATTTGTAGATACGGCTTTTAAATCGTGAAATTTATTGGTATCCTTAATAAAATCAACGCCAAAAAGAGAATTAGTATTCACACTTTCTAGTGTTATTCCCCCCTCTTTATCTGACAGCTCTTTTGGCACAAAACCCAACAGTGAGAACAAAAGACTCGTTGAAAAAAGGGTCAAAAAGAATATGCCAAAAAATATATATATTGGCTTATTAAATCTACTTAAAAAGTGCTTATTTTTCATGTTAATTAATTCTTACGACTCATATTATATACCATATCTTCAATATTGACAATATTATAATATATGGTAAAATCTATGTGCTATGGAAAAGACTACAAATATCCTAAAAAGATCAATGCGAGTGATATTAATTATACTCGTTATATTTATTTTAATACTATTAAGCTTTACAATGGTGAGAATTGTACCAAAAGTACTTTCATCGATGGCAAACGCAACGGTGTCTGTAACATCGGCCTTCTTCCCTATTTCTGATTCTAACAACGGAGCTAATTCAAATCAAAACGCTAATCAAAACAATGCGGGCACAACAACGACCGCGGTTACATTAGATGATCAAAATTCAACAGAAGACAAAAACTCTCCAAGTTTTTTATCTAAATTCTTTGGACAAGATGAAAACAATAGAAATGACGCAAATTTTATTGTAGCAACAAGCAGTAAAACAAATAACAATCCCGTACAAAATTCAAATCCAAACAAGGTTAACAATACAAACACAAACACCAATACTGGCAACAATACAAATAATTCGTCAAGAAATTACACATACACACAAAACGGTGTAGCGGATTTAGCAGTTGAAATTATTTCAGTTGGAACAAACAATAATGGAAGCTACATATCAACAAACACTTTTCAAAACACAGACACTGTTGTTGTAAAATTCAAAGTTGAAAATAGAGGCACAAGTGCTTCATCTGCATGGTCCATGAAAGTTGATATGCCTTCAAGTAATTCTAATGACAGAACTAGAACAATTAGTTCAAGAGGTATCCCTGCTGGAATGGCAATAACAGGACAAGCAATATTCACTAGCCCAAACATTGGACAAAATCAAACAATCTCTATCTTTGTAGATTCAACAAACGCAGTTTCAGAAAGTAATGAGTCAAATAATCAAACAAGCGCAACAATTAATGTATCGCAAAACTATAATAACAATAATAGTTACAACAATAATTATAACAACGGCTATTATAACAATTATAACAATGGTTACTACAACTACAATAATTATCAAAACGGACAAAACCTTACAATCAGACTTGTTGGTATAGGTAAAATGGATTCGTACAATCAATTTACAACAACAAATTACATAAGAACATCGGACAAGATTGCTTTAAGATTTGAGGTAACTAATAATGGGTCAAACACAATTCCAAATTGGAATTGGAAAGCGACACTAACAGGACCAAATCCATACTCTTCTTATAATAATAATTATAACAACGGATATTACTACAACAATTATTATACAAATTATAATTATGGGGCAGGATATTATTACAACAATGACGGATCAAGGGGTTATACTAATCCATCGCAAGAGTATGGTATCGCACCTAATCAAACAAGAACTTATACAGCTGTGTTTGAGAATCCCATGTACGGTAACAACAATTTTACAATCAATATAGATTCATCAAACAATGTGAATGAGACAAATGAGTATGACAACTCTCTCACACAAATGATTTTTGTTAACTACTAATAAGGTCTACACATCAATACTAGCCATTTTGGCATTTGTTTGAATAAAGGTCTTTCTTGATGGAACATCATTACCCATCAAAACCTCTATCACCTTGTCAGCTTCATCTGCATCTTCTATTGTCACACGCTTTAGAATTCTCTTGTGAATATCCATAGTTGTCTCACCCAACTCTTCTGCATTCATTTCTCCGAGACCCTTATATCTTTGTACAGAAATTTTTGGACCAGATGGCTTTAGTGCGCCCTTCTTTTGTTTTTTATCATCCGTCTCTCCATCATTAGCGTCGGCGCCTTCTTCAGACTCAGACTCGGCGGAAGCCTCGTTCAAAGAATCTTCACTAATTTCAACAGCGTTTGGATCAACACCTTCTTTTGCTAAGAAATTATTCAGCTCTTCTTGCGCGTAAAAATAGAATATTTCTTTTCCTTTTTTAACCTTGTACAAAGGAGGTTGAGCAATATATATGTAGCCACCTTCAATTAATGGTCTAAAGTGTCTATAGAACAAAGTTAATATAAGTGTACGAATGTGCGCACCGTCAACGTCGGCATCTGTTGCAATAATTATTTTATGATATCTAAGTTTTGTAATATCAAAAGTATCACCAATTGCCGTACCAATGGCGATAACTAAATTTCTTACCTGCTCTGATGCAAGCAATTTATCAAGACGAGCACGTTCAATGTTTAGAATTTTTCCTCTAAGTGGCAAAACAGCTTGAGTTCTTCTGTCTCGCCCCATCTTTGCAGTTCCACCAGCAGAATCTCCCTCTACAATAAACAACTCTGATTCTTCTGCGCGTTTGCTTTGACAATCAGAAAGCTTTCCTGGAAGAGTCATTCCATCAAGCGCGCCCTTTCTCAAGACAGAATCCTTTGCGGCTTTAGCAGCCTTTCTGGCTCTAAGAGCTAACAATCCTTTTTGAATAATAGCCTTTGCGTCATCTGGATTTTCTTCCAAAAACATTCCAAACATTTCAGAAAAGGCGGATGAAGTTGCACCCTGCGCCTCCATAGAACCAAGCTTAGCTTTTGTTTGTCCTTCAAACTGAATCTCTGGCATTTTAACAGAAACAACAGCGACCAAACCTTCTTGCAAATCATCTCCCGTTAGAGAATCGTCATTTTCTTTTATTAAATTATTTTTCTTGGCGTATGTATTTATTGTACGAGTAAGCGCCGTCTTAAAACCTTGTACATGAGTACCTCCCTCTGAGTTGTAAATATTGTTTGCATAAGCAACAATTTTTGAATCTATGTCATCAATATATTGAAGAGCAATTTCAACTTGAACATTTCCAATTTCTTTTTCAGCATAGAAAATATTTCTATGAACTGGCTTTTGAGTATGATTATAAAATGCCACAAGTGAACGAAGCCCTCCCTCAAAGTAAAATGACATTGAAGGAATATTCATTTTTTCATCCTTTATAAAGTAGGCATCTTCCAAAATTCTATCCATTTCTTTAGATGAAAAATCTCTTGCGTCAACAATATTGATTTCAAGTTTTTTTACGAGATACGCCTGCTGACGAAGACGATTAACAATTTTACTCCAATCAAATTCAATACCTTCTTTAAAAATTTCAACATCTGGTTTGAATTTAACAATTGTTCCATGGTGTTTTGTTGTGCCTATCTTTTTTACTGCAGCTCTGCGCTTTCCTTGATCATAAGCTTGTATGTGAATACCGCCATCTTGGTGAACCATAACCTCTGTATGAAGTGAAAGTGCGTTTACAACAGAAGCGCCCACTCCGTGAAGACCTCCAGAAACCTTGTAAGCGTCATTATCAAATTTACCTCCGGCATGAAGAACCGTCATAATTGTTTCAAGCGCGGAAACTTTTGTCTTTGGGTGAATTCCGACTGGAATACCATTTCCATTATCAACAACTCTCACATAACCATCAGGTAAAAGCGCAACCTCAATACGATCACATCTTTGTGCCATGGCCTCATCTCTTGAGTTATCAAAAATTTCCCAGATCAAATGATGTAAACCCTCAGGTCCAGTTGTACCGATATACATTCCAGGACGTTTTCTTACGGGTTCCAACCCTTCTAGAATTTGAATATTGGAAGCATCATATGTGCTCTTACTTTTTTTCTCCGCCTTGTCTTCTGATTTTGCCATGTATAAAAATTGAAATAACTAAATTGACGCTTATAATGTAATAATTATATCAAAAAATGCCAATAAAATCTCATTGACCTGCTGGTATTTTATGATATAGTTTTTGCGGATAGCCTGAATCCACATTTCATATTTTTATATATTTCTACAAAAGACTTTTACAAGGAGGTGCTAGAACGAGAACTTAAATTTATCTAACCTCCCACCCCGCCTCACTCATAGCTTTAGTTATACCCACAACAACAGGCGCAACATCCTCATCGGTTAATGTTTTATCGTTAGATTGGAAAATCATTCTGAAAGCATAAGAAGTTTTTATAGGCTCACCTTCTTTATTTTTAACGAATACATCAAACAGTCTTGTGCTTTGCAAAAAATCTCCACCATTTTTTAAAATCACCTCTCTAACTAATTCTGCATTGACAGACTCGCCCAAAACAAACACAGCCACATCTCTTGCAATAAACGGGTATTGAGAATACTTTTTATACTTAACATCAGCAGGCTTTCCAAAATAAACATCTTTAACACCCGATACCTCATCACTCGCAGCCCCTAATTTATTAATTAATTCCTGAATTTCTATTTCACAAACATACCCATTTACACTAACTCCACCCTTTCCAATGGTCGCTTCCTTAATGTTTGAAAGTTTTTTAATATCCTCTTTGACGATTTTGCCCGCTGCATTAAATTCGTTCAAATTAAAATTCTCTACTATTTTTTCCAAAATTAAATCAATTTCATTTTCAAAATTATACCCCTTAACTTTTTTTACATTTGCAATACCAAAAGCAAAAGAATTTCTTTCATTCTTATTTGAGAATATTTTTCCAGACTCAAATAATTTTATAGAATCAAGACCAAGCAAATCGGCTCTACTTAAATTATCCTCGAGAGAATTAATCATGGAATCACTTAAATTATTTCTCATAAATCCCCTTTCAATATTCAAGGGATTAAGAATTTCAACATCGCCAGATTCTTTAAGAGAGTGGGTATAAGTTTCAGAATATCCAATTTCTTTCAATGCTTTTTTAAAAGTGTTTGAAACATAAGAAGTAATTAATGGTGTACTTTCAAATCCCGCAGAAAGGGGTGCTCCTTCTAGCTTGTCATAACCTATTAATCTTCCAATTTCATCAACAATATCAAGATCAATTTCCAAATCTAGTCTATACTCTGGAACAACAATTTCTATAGAATCATTATTATTTTTAGCAGAAACCCCAGTCAAAGAAAGTATTTTTAATATCTCTTCTCCACTCAAATTATTTTTTACACCCAATCTTTTGTTTATAAAATCAACAGTCACAGAAATCCTCTTCTGCTCCACCTTTTCTAAATACTCATCTTTAACTTCACCAAATTTTGCATTTGGAAAAACGCCCGCCAAAAGTTCTGTAATTGCATTCATTGCAAGCTCAGTTCTTTCTCTTGTTACTCTATTTTCATATCTTTTTGACGATTCATTTTTTATACCAACCGCATTGGATGTTCTTCTAACTGATACGCTGTCAAAATTGGCAGATTCAATAATTATTCTTTTTGTATCACTTGTAACCTCCGCCTTTTTTCCACCCTTAACCCCCGCAATAGCAAGAGCACCTTCATCGTCGGCAATAATTAGAATTTGTGAATTTAATTTTACCTCCGTTCCATCAAGGAGAATTATCTTTTCTCCGTCTTGAGCCGATCTTATGTGAATTTTTCCAGACACCTTATCAGCGTCAAAAGCATGAAGAGGCTGACCGGTTTCAAGTATTATATAGTTTGTTGCATCAACCAAAACATTAATTGATCTTTGTCCCAAAAATTCCAATTGATCCTTAAGCCATTTTGGTGAAGCTTCAGCAGAAACTCCCTCTACCCTTCTTGCCATGTACCGTGGACAAATTAATCTTTTATTTTTGTCTTGATCATTACCAATTGTCACGGGTTCAATCTTGACATCAACAGTTAAGCCACTATCAATTTGTGATTGTATTTTTGCAGTATCGTAAACTGGCAACTTCACAGAAAGACCAAGAAGCGCGCCCAATTCTTGCGCAACATATCTATGTGAATAACAATAAGGAGCTCTATCTGGAAGAACCTTTATATCAAATATAGTGTCAGTTGAGTTTTCTGAATCAATGTTTTTATTTTCAACTCCCTCTACTTCAAAAATGCCCATATTGAATTTATTTTCTATGGACGAAAGATCGGGCAATGCCCCTTCGTCAAAATATTTCTTTAACCAATTGTGTGAGATAAGCATAATTTTATTTTATTTTAAAACTGATTTACAAAACGTAAATCCCCTGAGTACATATTTCTAATATCGTCAATTCCGTATTTAAGCATAACGATTCTATCCAAACCCATTCCAAAGGCAAAACCTGACCACTCTTTTGAATCAACACCTCCGGCTTCTAAAACTTCAGTTCTAACAAGTCCCGCTCCCAAAACCTCTAACCATCTATCCTTCCATTTAATATCAACTTCAAATCCTGGTTCAACGAATGGAAAATAGCATGGGCGAAAACGCATTTCTGTATTTTCTCCAAAAAACTTTTTAACAAAAGTTTCAAATGTAAATTTTAAATTTGCTACAGATACATTTTTATCAATATACATTCCTTCAACCTGAAAGAATTCTGCCTCATGTGTGGCATCTGTTGCTTCATTTCTAAAAACCTTTCCTGGGCAAATGATTCTAAATGGGGGTTGATTATTTTGCATGAATCTAATTTGAACTGGTGATGTGTGAGTTCTTGGCAAAAGCCTGTCCCCTTCCTTGCCAATTGAATTGTTGTTCTCTTTGATAGAAGACCCAGAATCCTTAAGCCAAAAAGTGTCTTGCATATCACGTGAGGTGTGATCCTTTGGAACATTTAATGCATCAAAATTATTAAACTCAGTTTCAAGCTCAGGACCTTCTGTGGCCTTAAAACCTAATTCACTAAAAATATTGACTATTTCACTAATAGTTTGTGTAATTGGGTGAAAATGGCCAGCCTTACTGGATTCGTCCAAATTCAAAACATCCCCTCTTGTATTTAAATCAGTCATAGAAAGTAGTATATATCAGATTGAAAAAAACGTTAAATCGGATATACTATAACAAAACAATATTATGAATTATTTTATAAACGCCCTAAGCTACTCGTCCTTGTTTATCATGGTCTATTTTAGTGTGTTCTTAATGGTGACACTGATAGAAAATAGAAGAAGAATCAGACAAGAAGAAAATCTACCTCATGGAGCAGACACAAACAATCTAAATAGTTTAGACTTTCCATCTGTTACAATTCTTGTGCCAGTTTTCAATGAACAAAATACTGTTGATAAAACAGTTCAATCGTTACTTTCCCTTAATTATCCAAAAGATAAGTTAAAAATAATGGTGGTTGATGATGGATCAAAAGACAACACATGGCAAGTCGTACAAAAATATCAAGGACATGATCAGGTTCTACTTCATCAAAAAGAAAATGGAGGAAAATACACTGCATTAAATTATGGTATAGAAAATTCCACAACTGAATTTATTGGTTGTTTGGATGCAGATTCTTTTGTCGATTCAAATGCACTATTATATATTGTTCCGCATTTTGCAAATAAAAATGTGGCCGCGGTAACCCCATCACTTAAAATACAAAATCCAGATTCAATACTTGGAATGGTTCAAAACGCGGAATATAATATGGGTATTTTTACAAGAAAGATTTTAGGTTTTCTTGATGCGCAATATGTTACCCCTGGACCATTTTCTATATTTAGAAAAGAAATATTTTCTAAGGTCGGAAAATATAAACACGCACACAATACTGAAGACTTAGAAATGGCACTTAGGCTTCAGGATCATCATTATAAAATCGTTAATGCCCATAAGGCTGTAGTTTATACCGTTGCCCCAAGAACGCTGTATAGACTTTACAAACAAAGAGTTAGATGGACTGGGGGTTTTATACAAAATGCAATAGATTATAGAAAGATGATATTAAATCCAAAGTATGGAAATTTGGGCATGCTTGTATTACCAATATCAATGTATTTAATATTGATATCTTTAGCACTTCTTTTTTATACCCTTTTTAATTTCTTTAAGAATATTTCAAACACTTATAATAAGATGCGTGTAACTAATTGGAATTTGGGTTTTGATAATATTAAAGCATTCACACTTGATTGGTGGCTTTATAATATACAAATACCAGTTTTGGTTGGATTAATTGTTGGCGTACTAATAATTTTTGCAATCTGGTATGGAAAGAGATTGACCGGCATCAAAGATAAGAAGATGATAGACGTGATTTATTTCTTACTACTATATTCTCTCATTTCACCATTATGGTTAATCACATCCGTTTACAATACGATAAGAAACAAAGACGCATCTTGGAGATAATTAGCAAATTAATCAGAATTAACAAAACAAATTCGTTAAAAATATACATACAATAAAACTGTTTTAACGAGTGGAAATCTGCATTAAAACATGCTAGAATGATAAAACTTATGAATGAACAACAAACTCGTCAACCAATTGACTGGAAAACTTACATTATTTCATTTCTTATAACAGCCCTAATTTTTGGTGCAGCCTTCGGGATTATCAATCTATTAGATTCCAAAAAAGAAGCGGATGTTAAAAACATTCAAGACCAAATCTCATTAGATATTTTATCTTCAGAAACTCAATTTGATTTAATGCAAGAAATTAATTGTAAGAATGTTGATAATTCTGTTTTATCACAAGAAATAAACTCTCTCGCTACAAAACTTTCATATATGGAAGAAAACAACAACGGAACCCTTAATCCTGAATTGATCTATCTTAAAAAATACTATTCCCTACTTCAAATCAAGGACTATATTTTGATGCAAAGACTTTCTGGTAAATGTGAGTTCAAGCCAATTTCAGTACTTTATTTCTACGGCAACAAAGATACATGTCCAGAGTGTGTTGACATGGGCTACGTACTAACAGAGCTTAGAAGAAATTATCCTGAAATCAGAATTTACTCCTTCGACACAAATCTTCAACTATCTGCGCTAAATACATTGAGATCAATAAATAATATATCTGAGAAAAAACTACCATCAGTTATTATTGGCGAACAAACAATCACCGGCATTAGAACTTATGAAGAAATGAAGAAACTAATTCCAGAAATAAAGGAATTAGATAAAAAACACACTGAGGAGGAGAAGAAAAGTAAGGCAAGTTCCACAAGAAGCTCTCTTCTACCTAATCTAATATAAGTTCAAAACCAAGGCAGACTAAAGCCTCGCTGGGTACAAAAGTGCTGAGAGAAACGATTCAGATGTGATATACTTTTTTCATGAATCTAATTATAAAATATAGTAAGAAATCATCATTAGTAGTGCTTACATTACTAATGATTTGCACCTTTGCGCCAAGTCTATTAAAAGCAGACACCTCCAAAAGTGTGTATGATAACCTAAACGCAGAAACAAAGAATTTTGTAAATCGACTAAATCAAATACCTCAAAGTTTTATTTTTAATCAAATACTCAAAAATGGCTACTCTGTTTCCCCAGATGTTCAATATTTAAAATGGATTCTGAACTCTGACACCAGAACATCATTAACAGACAATCCAAACATGACAATGGATCAGCTTACTTCATTTTATGGTCCAATAACAGAAAATGCTGTAAAAAGATTTCAAGCTCTATATAGATCTGAAATTCTTGACCCTCAGGGTATTGCAAACCCAACAGGAATAGTTGGTGAAGCAACAAGAATAAAACTAAATTCCCTACTTACCAAAAGCAGACTAATTGTAAATTATAATGATGTTTTAAATACTGCTCTAAGTCAAAGATCCAACTCCACCAGTAGTGCAACAAGTTCTAGCGGTGTAGATTTTTCTTATTTAGCACCATTGAATTTGGATACCATATTTAGTAATTATTCAAAGACAAATATATCAACAAGCACAGAAGAATATAAATCCGCAATGAATATGGTGGCATCATCGTCAAATAATGGCGCTTGGACAAAAAGCTCCACATCAGCGGGAAATGACAGTGCAATGGGCGCATCCGATCCAAATGCAATATTAAGCCAGTCTCCAGCGCCTGGAGTTGTAGCTCCGTACACAATGATTGGAGTCGTAGCCCTAATGAGCGGAGATTTTTTGGGTGCAAATATAGCCTCATATTTAAGTGGTAAAGGAACAGGAATAACAGGTGCAAAGAATTTAATTTCTGATTATACAAGCACATTAAGTGGTGGAACTATTGGTGGTAATAAATCAGGTGGTGGCGGTTCAGCAGGGGCTCTGGCTGGAGGCATGTCATTTGGAGGATCAGGAACAACGGGTTCCGCATCACAATCTGCTTTAGCGCATTTTGGTGGAGAAATTACCATGAATATGGTTTGTCCATGTAGTGCAAATTATATGCTAACTATTTTAGATAAAGGAACAAACACATCCTTAAGTATAATGTTTCAACCAGGTCTATCGAGTTTGAAAATGAATTATAATCCAACCGTTGGAGAAACAGCATTGGGTGGATACATTAGAGGAACTGCAAGTTGTATGATTTACGAAGGAACAAGTTGTTCATCATACGGAAACCCTGTTGGAACAATAGATTCAATTAGAGGAATAGGAACGACCCTCGCACCAGCAAGTGGTAATTAAATTAGATAGAAGGACTAACCTTGGAGCCGCTTCCCAGGCTTGAACTGGGGACCTACTGTTTACAAAACAGTTGCTCTACCAACTGAGCTAAAGCGGCATACTTAATTAAATATAATTGCTTATATATAATTAAGTACTGAATAATATAGCATAATCCTCGATCAAACACAACACCCTTTAAAGCCCCTATTTAAGGTTGGTTTAACAAAATCCACAGCTAATAAGACATTGACGCTTTGATATATCACCCCCTTTTTTTATCGTCAACAGTTAAACTAGTTTTACCCCCCAGGAATATAAATGTTCTTATTTTTAAACATAAATTGGGGATATTTAAATAACAAAAAAACCTCACCGTGTGAAGTCCTTTTGTTTAATTATCGCAATGAAATATTATAGTTTCTTTTTGTGTTCCTCTATGTTTTTTAAAAAGAAAGAGACACTGCCTCTATTTTTTATAACCCTTCTTCCTCTTATCATGTCCGACATTCTAGAAAACTTTTTTTCTAATACCGTTGCCATCTTAACCAAAACCAACTCTGATATTTTTGCAAATTTATGAAAAAAATCCGCTAGAGACTCTCTACTTACATGATTTAATTTATGTTTAGTTATATGAAATTTACGAGTTATGTGCCAATCCCACTCAGGCTTGGTAAATTTAATAAAAGTTTTACCTTTAGAATTTTCTATATACTTAGCCACAATCATGATCAACATAATTATAAACGCGAGACCACAAATTGTGTATAATAAAAACATAGGTTTTACTTATCTTCCAACGCCAAAACGAACAAATCTAGAAATTTCAATTCTTTCTCCAAACTTTTGAACATACCCCTCAATTAATTGAGCGATTGTTACATCTTGATTCTTAATGAAAGCTTGATCAACAAGAACTCTCTCTTTAAAATATGCATCCAATTTACCTTGTAGGATTTTTTCTTTCAATTCTTCTGGCTTTCCCGCTACTTCTTCTGCAAAAATTTCTGTAGCTTTTGCTTTATCAGATTCTGCAATGTCATTCATTGTTCTAAATTCTGGATTAGTTGCTGATATTTGCATAGCAATATCGTTTGCCAATTGTCTAAATTCTGGATTATTAGCAACGAAGTCAGTTTCACAAGATAATTCAATCATTGAGCCAATTAGACTATTTGAATGAATATATGATGCGATTATACCTGCCCCCAAAGTTCTGTCTGATTTCTTTGCAGAAATTTCAGCACCTTTTTTTCTTAAAAGAATTAGTGCTTTTTCTTCATCACCGCCGGCATCTTCTAAAGCCTTTTTACATTGCATAATAGAAATACCTGTTTTATCTCTAAGTTCCTTAACTTGATCTAATGAAATTTGTGTAGACATAACTTATATTTTATCAATTAGTTCTTAATAAACCAACAAACTAATGCACAGTGTTAATTGTGCATTAATTATTTATTATTTTGCAGGAGAAACCACAGCTTTTTTACCTTCTGTATAAGCTTCTGCAATTTTCTTAGCGAAAAATTCTATACTTGAAACAGATGAATCATTTGCTGGTATAGCGTATTTAACTAGAGATATATCACAATCAGAACCAGCAAGAGCAACAACTGGAATTTTTCTTTCACGCGCTTCAGCAACTGCAATATGTTCTTTTTTAGGATCTATAACGAATAGCGCAGCTGGCAATGTATTCATTGAAACAATTCCAGAATACAAACTGTTTAATCTTTCAATTTCTCTGTCAATCATTACTCTTTCACGCTTTGTGTACTTTGTTAATTCACCCTTTTCTTTTTTATGAGTTAAATCTAAAAGTTTTTCTACACGCTTTTTGATTGAATCAAAGTTTGTTATTGTTCCACCAACCCAACGGCTAGCAACGTATGGAAGATTAACACTATCTGCAACTCTTTTAACAATTTCCTTAGCTTCACTCTTTCCACCAACAAAAACTATTTGCTTTCCTGTTCCAGCAACACTCTTGATAAATTCCAAAGCTTTCTCAAGCTCTTTTTCTGTTTTTTCCAAATCAAAAATCTCTACACGATTTTTAACGCCGAAAATAAACGGCTTAACGCTTGGGTGACGTCTTGTTTTTGTAAATCCATAATGGGCGCCTGCTTTAAACATGGCGTCAATTACCGGGCTTTTTATATCTGATTGTGATGACATATGTAGGGACGAGTTTATCATAAAGAACCGGGATAGGCAACCCTATTAGACTTCACCCTCGTCATCCTCCCCCTCCGCCACCTCCCCCGTAAAATTCTGCAGAGCATCTATTATTGGACCAAAATTTCCCAAGAAAACAGATTCTATATTGTGCCAAGATTGCTTAATTCTGTGATCTGTAATTCTATCCTGCAATATATTATAAGTTCTAATTTTTTCAGATCTATCACCTGTTCCAACCTGATCCTTTCTATCCTTTGAAAACTTTTTAGCATCCTCTTCTTCTTTTAATTGAGCGAGCTTAGAAGTCAAAATCTCCATAGCCTTCTCTCTGTTTTTCAGCTGACTTCTTTCACTAGTGCATCTAACATCAATACCTGTTGGCTTGTGAATTAATCTAACAGCTGTCTCAACCTTATTAACATTTTGTCCTCCCGCCCCTCCTGAACGAGAAAATTCCATTTCCAAATCAGATGGATTAATTTCAAACTTAACTTTTTTACGAATAGGCAAAATTGCCACAGTCACAGTGGACGTGTGAATTCTTCCAGATTTTTCTGTTGCAGGAACACGCTGAACTCTATGAACCCCCATCTCGTATCTCATGTATTTATAAATTTCAGATCCCTTAAATTCAATACTTGCAAACTTATATCCACCTGACTCACTTTTACTTACATCAATCTCTCTCCAATTCCATCCTTGTGAATCAGCGTACTTTTCATACATTATTGCCAATTGCTCTGCAAAAAGTGACGCCTCCTCACCTCCTGCTCCAGGTCTTATTTCCATAATTATCTCCGATGGGTATTCATCAGCCTCCTCCTCTGCCTTTGTAATTTCCTCAATTTTAGAAACAACACCAGCTATTTGCTCATCAATAACTTGAAGTTCATCTTTTGCCATTTCCAACATGTCTGGATCAGTGGCCATTTCTTCTATTTCTTTTTTTTGCGATAAAAGACGCTCGTATTCATATGCGAGAAAACTGGTCTTATAATTTTGTTTTAATTCGTCTAAATTTTCCATAGTATTTTCCATTTTTATATTTTATCAAGCAAACAAAAAAGCCGCCAATTTTTGCGACCTTTTTGTTGTGTACGCTATTTCTTTGCTGACTTTGTTTTTGTAGCAGAAGCAGCTCTTGCCTTGAATTTTTCTACACGTCCTGCTGTATCCAGAACTTTTTCATTACCAGTGTAAAAAGGGTGACACTTTGAGCAGATTTCTACATGCACGCTTTCCTTTGTTGAACCAATAGGAAATACGGTTCCACAAGAACATGTGAATTTGGCATCGATGTTATATTTAGGATGTATATCAGATTTCATGAGGGCAATATTAACCTAAAAGGCGGAAAAAGGCAAGT
>CAYUCM010000008.1:0-27360 GCA_964443365.1 uncultured Candidatus Saccharibacteria bacterium | reverse complement strand
TATAAAACAAATAATATTATGACTTTTACAATCACAAACAAACAAAAGCTTCCAAATTCTGAATTTGAAATAGAGGGTGAAATCACCAAAGAGGGTGTTATTAAGTTTAGAGAACAAGCTCTTAAGGACCTAGGAGAGGGTGTTAAAATAGATGGTTTTAGACCCGGACACGTTCCTGAAAAGATACTAATAGACAAGGTGGGAGAGCTTACAATAACAGAAGAAGCCGGAAGACTTGCTCTTGAACATCATTATGGAGAAATCATTTCTATGGCAGAAATTAAAGCTGTTGGATCCCCCGCTGTTACAATAACAAAAGTTGCACCAAATGAGGCTTTTGGTTTTAAGATTAAAACCGCAATTATGCCTGAGGTAAAGTTGGGTGATTATAAAAAGTCAGCAGAAAAAATAGCAGAGAAAAAAGTAGAAGTCATGGTGGACAATAAAGAGGTAGATGATTCTATTGAAGAATTAAGAAAGCAAGTTGCTCATCAAGATTATCATAAGAATAATCCGGATGATCATGCGCATGGACATGAGGAAGCTGAGGGTGCAGAAGCTGAAAATCATGACGGACATGACCACGTAGAAAATCACGATCACGGAGATCTTCCCCTACCGGAACTTAATGAAGATTTTATAAAGAAGTTTGGCGATTTCAAAACAGTAGAAGACTTTAGAACAAAAGTTAAAGAAGGAATTACTGCTGAGAAAACTCGTAAAGAAAAAGATAAGAAAAGAATTTCTTTGATGGACGAGCTTATCAAAGATTCAACAATTGAAATGCCTCAAATGTTAGTTGATTCAGAATTAAGCAAAATGATTTCAGAGATGGAGGCAAATATTTCACAAATGGGATTATCAATTGAAGATTATCTTAAGCATATTGGAAAAACAATTGAAGATATCAAAAAAGATTGGATGCCAGATGCCGTTAAGAGAGCTCAAACTCAACTTATACTAAACAAGATTGCAATAGAAGAAAAAATAGAAGTTAACGAGGACGAACTCAAGAAAGAAGTTGAGGCCCTACTTAACTATTATAAAGACGCCGATAGAACAAGAGCAACAATATACCTAGAAACAGTAATGCTAAATGAAGCGGTGTGGAAGTTTTTGCTGGGAGAGGAGAAGTAGGTTTATATCAATATAAATAAAAATACCACGGACTTTGATCTGTGGTGTTTTTATTTTTAAAACTCTACCGTTGTTTATTCTACAACCTCAAACGAATCCCCGACAATCTTAAACAACACATTATCTCTCAATTTTATTTCTTGATCTTTATCTATATTCAATTTACCAACAAAAGAGTCGTAATTGTTAGTGTTTTTTAATTGTTTTGACACACAAGATTCTACATCACCACTATCACAATTCTTTTTTCCAAGAGCCAGCATTTTTACCATTTCATAACCAATCAAAGAGAAATCATTGGGTTGTCTGTTGTATTTTTCGTAAAATCTTTTATTGAATTCATCTGATGAATAGGTTGCCGTTGAAGATACAATTATATTTGTCTTCTGTTTATCAGAGAGAGTTTTAATTACATCTTTATTTACAGAATATGATGTTGAATAAATTTTAGAATTTACATTTTGATTTGCCATTTGATCTAGGAACAATTTAAAGTAATTACTTTTTACTTCTATAAACACACAGTCTGCATTGGAAGATTTTATTTTTGTAACAAGGTCCTTAAAGTCGCTTTTATCGACAGCAAATTCTTCACTTAGAACCGGGTCCTTTTTGTATCCGGAAACAAATCCCTTAACCTTATCCTTACCGCCATCTGTTTGTTCAGTTAATACAGAAACGTTCTTACAGCTACCCGCAGCGTTTTCTCCCAGAATAAAACCGTTTGAATTCATCTCAGCCCCAATAGCAAAGAAATTTTTTCCATAGTTACCAATTGGTTTTGTATCAGAAGTTGCTGTTGTAGAAAAAACCAAAACGTCTTTTTTGTCTTTGAAATTTGAAGCCACAGATAAGCTTGCACCTCTAAATGCTGTTAATATTACATTTGATCCTGAATTATACAGATTAAGAGCAGCATTAAGACTGTCGGTTGGAGCAGCTTTTCCATCTGCGAAATTTATATTCACACCAAAATCTGAAGCCGCCAACTCCATTCCCTTTTTATAATCTTCTCCAACATAAGAAGCTGGGCCGGTTAGTGGTAAAACAACACCGATCTTAAGATCTTTATCGTTTGACCCTTTATTAAAGCCAAACAAAGCGATTAGAATGATCACAATAACAACAATTGAACTGATAATTATTTTTTTCATAAATTTAATTTAAATATTAAGTATGCAAACATTATAATAGATTAATTGGATTTTGTCACAAAACAAGTCTGATTTTTTAAAAAGAACAAAACAACCTTATTCAACAGCACCAAACACCTATTTACCGTTGTCCCATTTTATGACAGAATATAAAACATGAAAGAATTAAGGAACAATTTAGAGGTTTTTGGCTTAGATCCAAGAGAAATCAAGCTTTATACCTTTATGTTGTCACATAAGGATTTACCAGCATATAAAATATCAGAAGAAACATCTATACCAAGAACAACTGTCTATAAAACCCTGGAATCGCTAGAAAAACAAGGTTTTGTATCAAAATGGACCAAAAATGGTGTTAAACATTTTTCAGCAGAGAGTCCAGAAAGACTTAATTCCCTACTAAAGAGAAAACAAGAGGCCTTAAATGAAGTGCTGCCAGAACTACTGTCCATGTTTCAGACTCAATCAATATACCCATCGGCAAAATTATATTTAGGAAAAGAGGGCGCCAAATATGCATTTGAAATGATATTAGAAAAAATAAAGATGGAGAAAATAAGAGAACTTTATGTGTATTCAGACAATTTATTAACGGAACAGCTTCCACAATTCTTTAAAAATTGGCGAGCGAGAAAAAACAAACTCGGAACCTTCACTTATTTAATAGTACCTCACGGAACAGAGCTTAATGAAAATTACAGAAGTGATCAATTCCGAGAAACCAGAATAATGTCAAAAGATTTTCCGTTTAATGGCTCCGTGGATGTTTGTGGTTCACTAGTTGTCTTTTATTCTTTTTACGAAAACGATGTCTACTCCATAGTAATTGACTCCCCCATAGTGGCGCACATGCTTACAAATTTTATTAAGTATATTTGGAGCACGCTTGAAAGTCCAAAAATTTTAACTACACCACAAACAACTGCCCAAGTAACGCAATAGCCGCGGTCTCGGCTCGTAAAACATTTTGGGATATTTTTAGGGGCGTGATTTTTAGTTCGTCAAATAATTTAATTTCTTTTGGAGACCAACCACCCTCAGGTCCAATTATAAATATCAAATCCGTAAGCTTCTTGTTTTTTGCCGAACCTTTTACCCCACTCTTTCCCAAAATATCCCTAATATTCAAGCCGTTTTGATTGCAGACAAAAGTCCCAATTTGTTTATCTACTTGTTTGTCCACCTGCTTACCTATCGGCAAATCCCTTAAAACATCAGTCAATTTTCTAGGTGGAACAATAACAGGAACATCACTTCTACCGCATTGTTCAGACGCTTCAACTAAAATTCTCTGAGACCTCGTCATATTTAAATCCTTTTTAATTGTTCTTTCCGTTATTATTGGAACAATTTGATTAACACCAAGCTCTGTAGCCTTTTGTAAAACCAAATCAAAATTATCATTTTTAATAAGGGACATTATTAGCGTAACCCCCCTTTCTTGTGTAGCGATATTTTCTAAAACCTCACCCACATTGTTGCCGGCACCTGTCTTCTTTGTCTTCTCAGCTTTTTTTACCTCCTCACCACTTGTCTTATAAGATTCCAAAACCCTCAAAACCGCCCCATTATTATCAAAACGTTCAATAATACACAAAAAATCCATTCCGCTTCCATCAAATAATATCACTCTGCTCCCCGCCAAATATCTAAAAACCTTCTTCCATTGTCCCAATATAGAGTCATAATCAAAAAAACGAAGAGTCACCCTTTCGTCAATATTTATTTTATTTTTTACGAAAAATCTATGTAATCTCATATTGTTTTTTATATTTTCTTGATTATTTTTTAATGTTTGATTTTTATCAAAAATAAGCGTATTCTTGTGTTATACAGAAACACTGACGAGCCCAGAAATTATCTGACCTCCGCTCTCCCATTACTATATAATACACTTTGAACATGTTAATTCCAACAGTTATAGAAAAATCACAATTTGGTGAACGCGCTTACGATATTTATTCAAGACTACTTAGAGAAAATATTATTTTTCTAGGTGGACCGATAGATGACAATGTGGCAAATATTGTTATTGCACAACTTCTATTTTTACAATCAGAAGATCCTAAAAAGGATATCTCTTTGTATGTTAATTCTCCCGGAGGATCTGTCTCATCGTTTTTGGCAATAATAGATACGATGGACCATATCAAGAATGACGTTTCAACAATTTGTGTTGGAATGGCAGCATCTGGTGGAGCTATGATTTTAGCATCTGGAACAAAAGGAAAAAGATATGCATTACAAAACTCTGAAGTAATGATTCATCAACCATTGGGTGGAACAGAAGGGCAAGCATCAGATATTGAAATTGCCGCAAAACATATCATTAAGACAAAAGCAAAACTCGCAAAAATGATTTCTGACAGCTCTGGTCAACCAATCAAAAAAGTAGAAATTGATATGGACAGAGACTTCTACATGTCCGCAGAAGAAGCCAAGAAGTACGGAATTATAGATAAGGTACTATCCTAAGAAAAATAATATGATTACAAATGAAACAGCCCTAGTTCTGATAATAATGACGGGGGGTGTCGGATTCGTAATTGGATATTTAATAAGAATACTTGTTGCACTTAGCTCAAAAAACACAGCAGAAATTGATGCTAAAAAAATAAAAACTCACGCCAAAGAAGAGGCGGTGCAAATAATTTCTAAAGCGCAAGAAGATGCAAGCAATGTTTTGCAAAATTCCAAAATAGAAATTAGAGAGAAAGAAGAAAATATTCAAAAGAACGAAAGCCGACTAATAAAAAAAGAGGAGTTGCTTGATAATCGTCAAACAGAATTAGACAAAGAATTAAGACGACTAGAAAAAACACAGGAAGAATTAAAAGAAAAAGAAGTTAGTCTTTCAAAATTAATATCTGAAAGTACGGCTGAAATAAATCGTATTTCAGGTTTAACAGCAGAAGATGCAAAAAGAGAAATCTATCAAAAGATAGAAAAAGAGCATGAGGAAGATTTAATCAATAGAATAAATAAATTAGAATTATTCAGAGAAGATGAAATAGAAGAACGAGCAAAAGAAATGCTTACAACAGCCGTTCAAAGACTTGCAACATCGGCAAGCGGAGAAATGTTTTCATCAAACGTATCAATTCCATCTGAAGATATTAAGGGAAAAATAATTGGAAAAGAAGGAAGAAATATAAAGATTTTTGAAAAAGAAACTGGAGTTGAAGTTCTTGTCGATGAGGGACAGGGCTTCGTCACACTTTCATGTTTTGATCCAATAAGAAGACATGTTGCAAAAATTGCATTGGAAGCCCTAATTATTGATGGAAGAATTCAGCCAGCAAGAATTGAAAAAGAAATAGAATTAGCGAGAGAAAAAATTCAAAAGGAAGTTAGGGAGCTTGGAAGCAAAGCTTGTTATGAGGTTGGAATTATAGGACTTGATCCTAGAATTGTTACCATACTTGGACGACTAAACTTCAGAACAAGTTACGGACAAAACGTACTTCACCATTCTATAGAATGTGCTCATTTAGCCGGAATGCTTGCTGAAGAATTAGGCGCGGATGTAACTGTAGCAAAAACCGGTGCCCTACTTCACGACATAGGCAAAGCACTTGATCATGAGGTAAGCGGAAGCCATGTAGACATTGGTATTAAGCTTTTAGAAAAGTTTAATATCGATAAAAAAGTAATTCAAGCAATGAAGTCACATCACGAGGAATACCCTTATGAAACCCTTGAATCCAGAATTGTACAAACAGCAGATGCGCTATCTGGCGGAAGACCCGGGGCAAGAAGTGACACTCTTGAAAATTATATTAAGAGATTAAATGATTTAGAAAACATAGCAAATTCATTTTCTGGAGTAGAAAAAAGTTATGCCCTACAAGCCGGAAGAGAAATTAGAATTTTTGTTTCACCAGAAAAAGTCTCAGATTACGAAGCTAAAAATATGGCTAGAAATATAGCTATAAAAATAGAACGAGAATTAAAATATCCCGGAGAAATTAAAGTTACTGTTATAAGAGAAAACAAAATAACAGAACTTGCTAGATAAAAAATAGTCAAAAAGATCGCTAAAAAATGCCTTAAATTAATGGCAAAATTAATCTAAATTGAAGGTATTTTTTGAGAATTTTCTTTAATTTGACTAAATTCATCAATTGTGGCAAAACTTTTCAACATATAAAAAACTATTGCTTGAAAATATGGCTTAATATATAATCAATAGCGAGGTTATAGCGGTCGACAATTACAAAAACAATTACTTCAACAAAAAATGAATAAAGCAGCATTGGTTGATAAAGTAAACGAAGTACTTGGAACAACTAAGGTTCAAGCAGAGCAAGTTGTTGATACTATCTTTGATAGTATTACTGCTTCTCTTAAGAAAGGAACTGAAGTTTCAGTAGCAGGTTTTGGTATCTTTTCTGCAAAGAAGAGAGCCGCACGTTCTGCACGTAACCCAAGAACAGGTGAAATAGTGAAGGTTGCAGCTATGAATGTTCCAAAGTTCAGAGCAGCAAAGGCACTTAAAGACGCTGTTAAATAATTTACGGCTTCAATTGTTTGGATAGCAAAACGCTATATAACAAAAGAAACTCTAAATTAAATAGTTTTCCACTTAGCAAAACACCCGAGCGCAAGCTTGGGTGTTTTGCTGTCTGTTTTTAAATTTTACCTCAGCCAACTTAGCGTAGCAGACATTACTTCTCACTTTATTTCTTGCGATTGTGATAATGATATTGTCCCTTCTTCAAGCCCCATTTTGCGCAATTAGTTTTGCAATAGTGTCCCCCGTTTTTATCTGTCTTGCCAGGATGTGCAAAGACTTCATTATAGGGATATAACACCAAACACAACAGACCCATAACCAGTAAGACAGAAATTATATTGATTCTTGTCTTTTTCATTGGTGCGGGATAAGGGAATCGAACCCTTGTCTACTGCTTGGAAGGCAGTCATTCTACCACTAAACCAATCCCGCTTGTGTAGATAAACTATATCAAAAATAAAATAAAAGTAAATACTTTTATTTTATGCTAGAATATTAAAAATAAACACATAATTCATGCAAAATTTCGATACAATAATTGCAAATTCTATGTTGGCACTAAAGGGTGTGATACTCACAATTATAGCGGTTACAGGTTTTTCTAACACACATAGTGTAATAAATAATTTATCGAATAATACAATTCAAGAAAGCACAATAGAGCAATCTATTAATTCAACCGAGGGCATAATTGGAGCCCTCGACAAGAAAAAAAACAGCACAACACCTGAAAATGTTGAAAAATCAAAATTTAAAATAAACAAATTAAATAGACTGGAACTTATAGCCGAGGAATACAAAACAATTAATACTCAAGGATCTCAAACAAAAAAAATAGATAGTGACAATGTTTACACTCAAAAATATAAAGAGTTGATCAGCACCCTTAATATTAATTCAACAAACGCAAAAAAAACCAATAATAACGACGGGAGTAAGACAATAGATACAAAAAAACAGACGGGCACAGACAGTGGATCTGCACAAACAGAAAATATTATATCCCCTATTCCTAAGATAGATATCAATCAAACAAACACCGATGACAGTGTTGTAAACATAAGATGCGAAAACAAAAGCGGAAATAAAATTAAGGTTATCACAGGAAGTGGCACGCTAATATCCAAAACAGGTGTTATTTTAACGGCCGCACATGTTGCCGCCCCTGTTTACGCTTCAGAATTGGGACAAAGCTATAATTGTTTTGCCAGAATAAAAAATCCAGCATCTGAGCAATTTCCGGTAAAAACCATATTTATAAACCCAAAATGGATTTCTGATCATTTCCATGAATTTGAAAAAAGTTATTCAGAGTCCGGAGAACATGATTTTGCCTTTTTAAAGATAGACACAACAAACAAATCGTTCAGCAATAAAAAACAGTCGGAAAAAATTAATTTAATAAACAAAATCAATGTTATATCCAGAAGCGGTATTTCATTAAATTCTATTAATCCTGGTGATAGGATAAACATAATTGCCTATCCAGCAAGTGTTTACGAGAAATACGGAGTTTCAACAGCTCTGTACAGAAAGAATGAATCAAATCAAATAGATTCAATTCTGACGTCTTCAAATCCTTCTTATGGTAAATACCTAATTGAAACTAAAAATAGTAGCCTGGGGCAATCTGGGGCCTCTGGAGGTGGTATTTTTGATACAAATGGAAACATCATTGCAGTTATATCAAACAGTGTTCCATCCGAGACGTCTCTTACACAAACAAAGATAAGAGCCGTGCTTCTATCTTACATAAATGAATCTCTCAAACAATTTATAGGAAAATCAATTAGTGATTTACAATAGAGTCGGTAAGATTCTAAACAAACACATTGAGTAACCACACTAGGAGCGTCTTAAGAGATTATTTTGATTTGACAAAGATTGCTCAGCAGTCTTTTTTTGTATTTTTACAGCCTCATCCCAATTATCACTATCTAGGAGAGTGTTATTTTTTTCATGTCCACAAATCACACATCTGTTGGTGAGTTTATACTTACTCTTCCCTGCTTCTATTTTAATAGGTTTCATCATTCCACCGCATTCAGAAAGCCTGTCTCCAGGATTAATATCAACATGCTTACTCCACAAACACTTGGGGCAATGGTTTGTATATCCATTACCAACAACAAAAAAACCGCAATTTTCACAAGTAAAGTCTTCTTTTGTTCTTTTAAATTTTTTCACCTGATTCTAACTAGTCGGGGCGTCGGGATTCGAACCCGAAGTCACTTGCTCCCAAAGCAAGCATGTTAGCCGTTACACCACGCCCCGATTGATAGAAACAAGCATATCACACAAAGATATTTATGCCAATATTAGATTATCAATATTAGATTATTAAATTAAAGGAATTGTTTTAACCCGACAACTCAGGACGCTGTCTTTGGTTACACGTGAACCATCACAGTATAAAGTTACACAAATACCCATAAATCTGAAAAACTCCTCTTTAATACCAGCGTGCAAAGAATATACAGACGCAACTCTTTTGATTTTGTTTATTTTAAGAGGTGTTAAGTTCATTTCTGGTCTAAACCAATCAGTCCCGCCTTCCCCATCCCGAATAATACTAATATCTGGATCAAACAGATTTTTTGTGTCTATGTCCTCAACCTTTAAATTAATTTTTGCTGTTTTAACCTCAAAGACATACAAAAGGTTGTCCTTTTGGGCAATTATGTCTATTTCCCCTATTTTATTCTTATAATTTCTCTCTAAAATGCTAAAACCGTGTTTTTCCAAAAATACAACCGCAACATTCTCACCCAAATCCCCTATCTTCTTGTTATTTTTACCCTTGTTTTTTAATACCCCAGCCGAATTAAGCTCTTTTTTATTCATATTTCTACTCATATGTTTATTTATTTTTATTAATATTTAATTTTTAATGATTCAGATACTAACAAAAGCAATATGATAACTATATTAAGAAATTATAAGGAAAAGGACTATTTTAGATAAAGATTTTATCAAGAAGAATTTGGGGATGTTTCTTATGAAACTACAACAAGCCCTTAAAACACCTTATTTTTAAACAAATTACCGAAAAACCCAACGTTTCACGTGCCACATTTATTTTTTAATAAAAGACATCAGAAAAAACGGGAAATATGACAAACGAGCTTTATTTACAGCCATATAAATACATGTGTGCCTAAAAATAACGATAAAACAAAAAGTCACAAAAAGTGTCTTTTATACACATATCCACTGAGTTATCCACAGTTTGACCGATACGAATAGGGGAAAAGTCATCGTGTAAAACAAGTGTCCATAAACAACAACAGCGACCACAACAATTACAGGAGCAGCGATAATTACAACAAACTAAAATTACCACACCACAAGACAATAAAGGTAATTCAAGAAAAAACACAAGAAACCCGATAGAAATTTACAGATTTGTGCGGGTAGGGAGAATCGAACTCCCGTCTCGTCCTTGGCAAGGACGCATTCTACCACTAAACCATACCCGCATTAATTTCATTATAACATAAAATTATAATTGTGCACCCGCCAGGACTCGAACCCAGAATAACGGTTCCGAAGACCGCTGTGATATCCATTTCACCACGGGTGCAACCATATTTGAACGCATTTAATGTTCCCAATATACCAACTTAAGTAAGCTTACAGCAAAAACGTTTAAAAATCAAAAATAGTTGCACTGTACTTAATTAACAACATGTAATAGTATTAAACACAAGCAAATCGTTAAATTGGACAAGAAATATGAATAAAGAAACGCTTCCTAAATATATAATAGAAACATGTGCAAAACTTCAAGACGCTGGTTTTGAAGCCTTTTTGGTGGGTGGGTGCGTAAGAGACCTGATACTTAAAAGACAACCAAAGGACTGGGATATAACCACAAATGCTAATCCACAAGAAATAATCGCAACCTTTGATGAAACTTTTTACGAAAATAATTTTGGCACAGTGGGGGTAAAAATAAGAAAAACAGAAGATATTACAGAGATTATTGAAGTAACACCATACAGAAAGGAGGGGGAGTATTCTGACTCAAGACACCCAGATACTGTATCCTTTAGCCAAAACATAGAGGATGATCTACTCAGAAGGGATTTTACAATGAATGCAATAGCATTTGATCCAATAAAAGACAGGATTGTTGACCCTTATGATGGCCAAAAAGACATAAGCGACCAAATCATAAGGGCGGTTGGAGATGCAACAAAGAGATTTAGGGAAGACGGCTTGAGATTAATGAGGGCGGTAAGATTTGCTGCAGAATTAGGTTTCATGATCAACATGGATACACAAAACGCCATAATTTCTGAGGCTGAAACATTAAAAAACATATCTTTTGAAAGAATTCGTGATGAATTTAATAAAATGTTAATGTCTGATCAGCCAGCTCTGGGAATTGCAATGTCTCAAAAACTGGGTCTTTTAAGCTTTTTTTGTCCAGAACTAGACGTTTCGGTTCATGTGAAACAGAATCAAGCTCACTCATATGATGTTTTTGAACACCTTATCAGAAGCTGTCAGTGTGCAGCAGATAAAAAGTGGGGACTGGAGATGAGATTGGCTGCACTTTTTCACGATATCGGTAAACCAAGCACCAAAAGAGGTGAGGAGACGCAAAATATAACCTTTTACGGACACGAGGTGGTTGGTGCTAAGATGACCAAAAAAATATTAGAGAGAATGCACTATCCACAAAAAACCATTGATCTTGTTGTAAATCTAGTAAGGTGGCATATGTTTTTCTCT
The DNA here is from genome assembly GCA_964443365.1 of uncultured Candidatus Saccharibacteria bacterium. GTDB lineage: Bacteria > Patescibacteriota > Minisyncoccia > Phycocordibacterales > CAIZLB01 > CAIJKW01. Next base: position 15,813 of record CAYUCM010000008.1, on the reverse strand, counting down.
GATACAGAGCAGATTACAGCCTCAGCGGTGAGAAGAATGATTAACAATGTCGGCAAAGATAATATATGGGACTTAGTAAATTTAAGGATTTGTGATCGTGTTGGAACCGGCAGACCAAAGGAAGATCCATATAGGCTTAGAAAATATAAGTCTATTATTGAAGAGGTTATGATGGACCCTATAGATGTAAGTATGTTAAACATAAACGGTAACGTTTTGATAAATGACCTTGATATTAAACCCGGACCAACAATTGGGCTAATATTAAACAGTTTAATGGAAGAAGTTATTGAAGATCCAACACTAAACACAAAAGAATACTTACTAAACAGGGCGGAGGGGCTGAAAATGTTACCCATGAAACAATTACAAGAACTTGCAAAACAAGGAAAAATAAAGACGAGAGAGCTAGAAAGCAGTAAGTTACAAGAAATACGGGGAAAACATAATGTAAAGTAATAAGATACGGTATACAGTATTTAAACCAAAATTTGTGTGCTGAAAATATAAAAGACATTCCAATGAATGTCTTTTATATTTATTGAATCATTATTATGTATCAAATCAAGCGGTAAATACCGAAGTATTAAAAACGAGCAATAAAAAGAGCCTCAGTACTGGACGCAACAAGGTTATAGTTATTATGATGCGGCCGTACTAAGGCCCTCTCAAAAGTAGAAACGAAACGATTGAGAAAAATATTATTAAATTGTACGGGATTCTTGCTAATTCTTCTGGATGTGGCCAGTTGAGGATCAGGTTCTCGAAATAAAGGCAATGCCCAGACTAGGGCTTGCAAGATAGAAAGTGGGAGAACATAAAATGTCCTATAGCACCAACCAGTCCTTACTTTGTAGCAAGTTTCCTCAAAGAACTATTTGATTGAATCATCACCATCCATCTGTCCTTTATTGTAATTTTAAATAAAAGACATGTAAAGGACATAAATAATAATTCTTGTGGATAACTATTTTTAATTAATGTTTTTATGCTTTTATAAAAGACATTATAAAAGACAAGGGGGCAATAGCTAAACACCACGAACGCAGAATAAGCCTTATTACATCAAGCAAAATGGCATTACTTTTGTTTTAATAATGGCATTTTGTTTAATTAATTTTAATTATTTTTAATTATTTTTAATTATTTTTTTTAAAATAAGTTATCCACAACTAATTTGATAGGGCAGTGATCTGAACCAAAAAACTCGGAATTAATCTGACAATCTTTAATATTTTTAATTATTTTTTTAGAAACAAAAAAGTAGTCGATTCTCCATCCAACATTTTTTTGTCGAGAAAAAGTCTTCATATCCCACCATGTATACATATCTTTTTTAGTGGGATTTAATTCTCGATACACATCAACAAAACCACTTTTGACAAACTCATCAATCCAAAACCTTTCTTCTGGTAAAAAACCAATACTGTTTATATTTTGTTTGGGTCTAGCTAGATCTATTTCTGTATGAGCAACATTCACATCGCCACAGAAAACAACATTTAACCCTTGTTTTTCAATATTTTTTATATACTTCAAAAATTCTTTATAGAAATCTAGTTTGTATTTTAATCTTTCTGGGGCACCACCTCCATTTGGAAAATAGCAGTTAATTAAGACCCAATTATCAAAAAATAGACTTATCATGCGACCCTCTTGATCCATACTTTCTATACCAAAACCACATTCAATCTTATTTGGTTTTGGAAGTGTTTTTTTCATGTATATAGCAACACCACTATAACCCTTTTTGATTTTTGAATGATCAAAAAAACTAATATAACCCTCAGGATTAACAATTTCATCGCCAAGCTGTTCAATGTGAGCTTTGGTCTCTTGAAAACAAAGAAAATCTGTGGTCTGTTGAAAAATTTCATTGAATGACCCCTTTTTATATACAGCCCTTATTCCGTTTACATTCCAAGAAATTATACTTATGTTTTTTTTCATTTTATTAAAGACATTTACTTTTTAAATTAATAATCGCAATTAGAGTCTGAGACATTAAAGACTTTTCTTTCTGCTGTGAAAATTCTTATGTATGTCTTTTAGGTGCTTGTCGGTCACGTGTGTATATATTTGGGTTGTGGATATGTTAGCGTGTCCCAAAAGAGCTTGTACAGACCTTAAATCCGCTCCATTTTCTAACAAATCGGTTGCAAAACTGTGTCTTATAACGTGAGGTGTTACTTTTTTAGAAACCCCAGCCTTAATAGCATAATGTTTAACAAGTCTTTCTACAGAACGAGGGGTTAAGCCAAACATTAAACCGCTGGTGACATCAATTCTCTTGGCTAAATAGTCTTTAATGGACTGCTTTGCTATATCGGACATAAATACAACACGGACCTTTTCCCCCTTACCCCTAACTGAGAATTCATCTTTATTAAGGTCAATATCTCTTGGCAGGGAGCACAGCTCAGAGACACGAAGACCTGTTGAAAACAGAAGTTCCAATATAGCCTTGTCTCTTAGGCGTCTTTTTTCATCTTTTTCATCATTTGGAGCCTTAATTATTCTATCAAGCTCTTCAATGGAAATGTGATCAATTTGCCTCTCTGGGACCTTGGCTAATTCTATATTGTCGGGAGACAATATGGGGACACCTCGTTTTGATAAATACTTTAAATAAGCCCTTAAGGCTATCAAATAGTAGTTTTGAGTTCTTTTTTTTAGGTAATCAGACCCGGTTTTGGTCTTAAAAGAACGCCTATTAAGAAAAAGCCTATATTCTCTTAATTTATCCTCGTCAATATCATTTGGACTGTCCGATTTAAGAAAATCCAAGAACAATGTTAAATACCGATCATAGTTTTCAACAGTTTTTAGACTGCGACCCTTTTCTATCTCTGTATATTCTAGAAACTGACGTTTAAAGACAGCCAAACCGTTTGCGCTTGTTTTTTGAGAACCAACGGTCTGATTACCCCCGTTTGTGGAATTATTGTGCGACATTAACTAATATTATACACGAAACGCCGAGACAAATCCCAACAAACAGTGCACAACCAACAAATCGTGCGCCAGCAAATAATCAGCCGATGGCCATTTGATGACAAATTAACGATTTAAAGCCTAAAAACTTGCCCATTTAAGACTTTTATGATAATATCAGTCCACCATGTTAACCAAGACAAAGAAGCAAAAAATCATAAAAGAAGTTCAAGTACACCCAACAGATACAGGTAGTGCTGAGGCTCAAATTGCAATTTTAAGTAAAAGAATTGAGGAGTTGACAAAACACCTTAAAACTCATGCAAAAGACAATCACTCAAGAAAGGGTTTGTTGCAAATGGTTGCAGACAGACAAACACTTCTAAAGTATTTGCAAAAGAAAAGCGCCGCAAGATATGAAGTTTTGATAAAGAAACTAGATCTTAAGAAAAAAACTGCATAAACAAAACTGAACCCGCAAAAAACGCGGGTTCAGTTTTGAATCAATTTTCATAATCAGACACGGAAAAATTGTTAACGGAATCGTCAATCGCTTATTGTTAAGTTTCAACATGGTATTTTAAAAGCAGGTATTACTACAGATTATCTTAAATCTTTATTTGGAATAATCTTTGTAATCAATTAATTATTTAATAAAATGACAGTAATAAAACACAAACAACAACGTGTTGGAGTTTTTATCGATACACAAAACCTATATCACAGTGCAAAGAATCTATATCATTCAAGAGTTAATTTTGGCGCAATCATGAAAGAGGCGGTAGCGGGAAGATCTTTAATCAGAGCAATTGCATATGTTATAACAACAGAATCAGGCGAGGAGCATGGTTTTTTTGACGCATTAGGAAAGCTTGGAATAGAAACAAAAACAAAAAATTTACAAATTTTTAGTGGTGGTGCAAAAAAAGCAGACTGGGATGTTGGGCTTGCAGTAGACGCAATTAAGCTTGCACCAAAACTTGATACAGTAATTATAGCGTCTGGAGATGGAGACTTTATTCCCCTTGTCGAATACCTACAAACCAATGAAGGTTGTCAGGTTGAAATAATTTCATTCGGAAAATCATCATCTCAAAAACTTAAGGAGGTTGCGGATGATTTTATCGATATGTGTGATTCACCTTCAAAGTATGTAATGATGCAAGGTTCACAATCGAGACAAAACAATAACACCACGAATAAAAACAAGGGTTCAAGGGGTAGGGGGTCGTCAATGTTAAAAAACAAGAACAACTCGTCATCAGAAAACACCACATCAACAAACAAGGACAAAACTGAATTAAAAGATCCTTTTGATTTTTTCAGTAGAGACACAAGACCTGATTCAAAATTTGATATATAATTATCTCAAATGGAAAATCAAGAACAACCTAAAAAATTTTCATATCCAAATTCCGATAGGGGAGAAAATTATAATAAAGACAGCCTTGGAGAGAGCAAGCCGCTGGTTCATATGTCTGACATAATGGCAAAGCCTGACGCCAACACAGAACACAAGGTTAGCGCCATACACACCTTTAAAGACGATGTATCTCAAGAAACATCTAAAGATGGTTTTTCTGTAACAAACATTTTACTCGCAAATCAGAAAGCAAAAGATAATAATCGTTCAAGTGATTTGACCAAGAAAGATAGCGGAGGGTGGAAAATTTTATTAGCATTACTTTTTGGAATAATCATAATTGCTGTATTTTCTTACATTGGTTACAAAACCGCAAAAACACCAGGGCAAATACAAGCAATTAACAACCCATCTCAAAAACTCGCGGGGTCTATGCTTTACGCGGAAGAGTCATACAATTTAAACATAAAAGACAAAGATAGGACATCTATATATTCTGAAATAATTCAAAACGGACAAGATTCAAAAATCCCTAATGGCAAAATTAAAAGTATTTATTTTAGCTATGCAGAAGGGACGAGTAGTGCAGAAATAAAAGCCTCTGATTTTCTAGAGATTATGGCACCCAGCGCACCCGATGTTTTAAAAAGAAACATAAAAGACAATTATGTTTTTGGTTTTTACGCATACGAGACAAATCATCCGTTTATGATTTTTAAAGCTGAAAATTACGATTCAACATTTGCTGGAATGCTTGAATGGGAAAAAACAATGTATGCTGATATTGGAAATACAATATTTAAAAAAGATATTGAGAACAAATTAATCAGCAGCAAGAATAATAGCGTTGATTTGGCAACAAATTCAGCATCAACTTCTACCTCAACAATATTTGCATCAAGCACAACACAAACAATCGCCAAAGCTTCATCAACACAAAACATCAAAGCAAACTCAGTAGCAACCTCATCTACAAACATTAAAAAAACCACAAACAAACTCGTAACAGAGTATGAAACGCCATTCTTAGACAAGGTTATTAAGAACAATGACGCAAGAGTGCTGTATAGACCAAATGGACAAATTGCATTCTTTTATACATTCTTTAACAAAGACACCATTATAATCACCGTTAGCGAACAGGCTCTAAATGAGATAATTTATAGACTGACATCTGGACAAATTACCAGATAATAATCTTTATCTTTTCTTTATAGAAAATTCATATAATAGTGATACAATATTTATATGATAATAGAAACAACAAAACACAAGACATTATTAGAAGAAGAACTAAAGAGGCTAGAAAAGGAAATATCCCTAATTGCTGAAAAAGAACAGGGTGATGACTGGGAACCAATTCAAACTGAAACCAATTTAGATACCGCAGACAGAGAAGATGTTGCTCAAAGTATTGATAGTTATTTATCCAATTCCTCAATCACAGATGATTTGGAAAAAGACATTATTGATGTTAAGTGCGCGCTAGATAAAATAGAAAATGGCACATATGGAACTTGTGAAATTTGCGGTGGAGAAATTGAAGAGGATAGATTGGATGTAAATCCAGAAGCAAAGACTTGTAAGGCGGATATGAACTAGTCTCGTATTCAAACATTGTACACAACTTGTATTGGACTTATTAAAGACGGCTTATTTTGTAGAAAAATTAATATTGAACTAGATTTATCCAGGGGTATTTTTTCTTTCTTAATTGTTGGGCTTGCTGATAAATGTATAGGTGAATCTAAAGAAAGAATAATCTCAGCTATTAAGAATAGCGGTTTTGGATCTATTAAAACAGAGAATCATAAAGTGACAGTTTCATTAGCCCCTGCGGGAATTAAAAAAGAGGGGGTTCTTTTGGATTTACCAATAGCTGTTTCTTATTTAATGGCTACTCAAAAAATATATAGTGACAAAATACAACAGTGTGTATTTGTTGGAGAGCTTGGACTAGACGGTTCAATAAAAAATAATGATTTTATTGCACCTATTATAAAATGCATTATTGATACAAACAAAAATACGCAGAATTCTGCTTTGACTAAAATATTCGGCAAATTCAAAAGTGATGATATATTTTTAATTAAAAACACATTAAAACAAAGTGGAATAGAAATTATTAATGTAAACAATCTGAAGGAAACCGTTGTGGCTATAAACAAAGGGGGCAACATTGATGGCACAACAAAAAAAGATACGGGAGCAGAGCTGTTACATGGTGATTATAATTTGCCACAGCGGTGTTTAAAAACAATCAATGTTAAAAAAGACGGACCATATATTATTGATAAAATAATTGGATTAGAAAAAGCAAAAAGAGCAATATTAATAGCGGTTTGTGGAAAATACAATTTAATATTTGCAGGACCACCAGGTGTTGGCAAGACAATGCTATCAAAATGTACTCATGAATTATTACCAACACCAACAGAGTCTGAACTATTGGATTTACTAATAATAAACTCTTCAACAAAAAGACCGTTTAGATCTCCGCATCACACCAGTAGCTATTCATCAATAATTGGAGGAGGGAATCCAATTAGCCCTGGTGAAATTACATTAGCCAATCATGGTATTTTATTTTTGGACGAGTTACCAGAGTTTAATAAGACAATTTTAGAATCACTAAGACAGCCGCTAGAGGAGAAGAGTATACAGATCAACAGATCCGGAGAAATTATTAATTTTCCATGTAATTCAATGTGTATTGGAGCAATGAATTTGTGTCCATGTGGCAACAAAGGCATACCAAATAAAAATTGTGTTTGTAATTATCTATATAGAAATAAATATATTCAAAAAATTTCTCAACCACTACTTGAAAGATTTCACATAATAATTAATTTATCACTGCAAGGAAATGTAAATAATATTCAACTTACAACTTATGATTATTTTACAAAGATAATTAGTAGATATGAGTATTATACAAAAAACAATGGAATAACTAAGGATATCAAATGGAATAGTGATGCCCTACAAGAACTAGAGAATAGATGTGTAAAATTGTTTTATTCCACAAGAGTTAAAATTCAAATTAAAAACATATCTGAAACAATTTCAATTATAAAAAACATAGAGAAAGAATTAGCTAGAGGAGAGGTGGGCGTTTATGATAAAGAATATGCCAAAGAAAAAGACAAATTAATAATTTCTCAAAACAAAAAGATAATAAACCCGACAATAACAATAGATGATGTCATAGAAGCCTTTAGTTATAGAGAAAATTTAAATTAAATCTGAACTAAACCTAAACCAATTAGAATGGGTTTTTAGCACCACGAATTTCAAAGTGCAAGTGAACACCTGTTGGACCTCTGACCCTTCCTGTTTTTCCCATCTTACCAATTTGTTGTCCTTTGGTTACTGTTTGACCCAGACTAACCATGTTTTCGCTTAAGTGAGCGTACAGGGTCTGTGTTCCATTTGAATGCTTAATAACAATATAATTACCATAACCACCATTCCAACCAGAAGCCTTGTTTATAATCACAACACCAGCAGCGGCTGCATATATTGGTGCACCATGATAAGAACCCAGATCTATACCATTTCTTCCGTGTAGTCCTTGAGTCTTAACTCCGCCATTGATGGGCCTTCTAAAGTATGAGGCGGAGGATGTTGTTGTCTTGGAACATTTTGAACCAGAACATACCGTACTTTTCTTTGCGGGCAATTCCAAATCAGCGTCTGGAATTATAATTTCTTGTCCAAGAGATAATCCAACAGAAACATCGATATTGTTAAAACTAATTATTTCAGGACCGTCAGATTTAAATTTTTTAGCCAAAGAATCAACGGTATCACCCTTTTTGACAACATATTTAATACCACTTATAGGAAGAATAACAATCACCTGATCAGGTTTTAGGGCGGACCCAGCCTTTATATCATTAGCCCAATATATAGTATTAGAAGAAACACCAAACATTTTAGCAATTTGAGGGACAGTATCACCATCTCTTACTGTGTATAAACTAATTTGGTCATTCTCATTATCACCCTCAAATGATCCATCTAGAGAACTGTTTTCATTTGTAAACGCAGAACCGTCAACCATGGCGATATTTATAGCCGTGTTATCCTTAACAGAGTCTGGGTTGTTAACAGATTGTAACAAACTTATAGTGTTAATATTTGGTTCAGGATATGCCAAAATTTCCTCTTTTGTAGCAACGCTATTAGCAGAAAGAACTCTTGTTTCTATGTCTGATGAAAAAGAAGAGCTGGTTCCAGTATCAACCACACCGTGCTTGAGCCAGTCAATAACACCCAAAACGCCCGCGTGTACCAAAAACGGATAGATAATGGTCCCGAAAACCGCAAGGATAACAAAGACCTTTGCAAAATTTGTCGCTCGGCCCATTTTAATAATCTGATTATCAGTTAATCTGTCTTTGGGCTCGAGGTCTTGAGGGGGTTTTAAAATAAGTTTCTAATTAACTCCTTCTTAATGTCGATATATATAATGTTATGACTGTATGCCAATAAAGTCAATCCGAGTAATCAACGGGTCACAAAGGACAAAAATCGTCAAATTTATAACTTCTGTGTTATATTAATTAGAATGATACACACACAAGGAAACAATCAAAACCCCTTCGTACAACAAACAGAAGGGTCTGGGGAATCTCTGACGCTTAGTGGCTTAAACAAAGAGCAGAAACGCGCCGTTTTAAAATTAAATGGACCCCTTCTTATATTGGCTGGTGCTGGAGCAGGAAAAACCAAAACCATAACCCATAGAATTCTTAATTTAATAGAGAACGGCGTTCCACCAGAGTCAATTTTAGCAATAACCTTTACCAACAAGGCAGCAAAGGAGATGAGGGAGCGCGTAGAAAAACTACTTAATCAATCAAGAACCGTTAATTTACCTATTCATAATTTTTCTAAACCCACACTAACTACATTTCACTCGCTTTGTGTGAAGATTTTGAAAGAATCAGGAGAACATGTTGGAGTACCTAGAAATTTTACAATATATGATAAAAACGATTCCAAACAAGCCATTAAAGAGGCTATAAATAGCCTCGGGCATGATATAAAACTAGTTGTTCCTAATAAAATAATGTCTATTATTTCAAGAGAAAAAAGCAATTTTAAATCATTAGGCGAGTATGAGGCAATAAACGGTGAAGATCACTTTGGTGGAATTGTGTGTGCCGTTTGGAAAAAATACAATGAAACCCTAAACAAAGAAAAGGCTCTTGATTTTGATGATTTATTATACAAAACCGCGGTTTTGCTTAAAAACAAACCTGAGGTTAGATCTTTTTACCAAAACAGATACAAATATATACATATTGACGAGTATCAAGACACCAATGGAATTCAATATGAATTGGCTCAAATGTTGGTTGGAAAAGAACACAATATAGCAGTAGTTGGAGATATTGATCAAGCAATTTATAGCTGGAGAGGAGCCAATATAAAGAATATAATGAAATTTGAAACGGACTATCCAGAAGCGGACGTAATACTATTGGAAGAAAATTACAGATCAACAAAAACGATTATAGAAGCCGCCAACACAATAATCAAAAAAAACATTTTTAGAAAGGACAAAAATTTATTCACCAACAATGAAGAAGGGGAGCAAATATCGTTATATAATGCCTTCGACGAAAATGATGAATCAAATCATATTTCCAACACCGCAAGAGAATTGATATCAGAAGGAAAAAACCCATCAGAAATAGCCGTTTTATATAGAACAAACTCGCAATCTCGCGTCTTAGAAGAAGCTTTTTTACGAAAAGGCATTCAATACCAACTTCTTGGAACAAGATTTTTTGAAAGAAGAGAAGTTAAGGATGTTATTTCATATGTACGAGCGGCAATAAACCCAGAAAGTCTCGCTGATATTAAAAGAATTATAAACACTCCAGCAAGAGGAATTGGAAAGGTAACTCTTCTTAAGGTTCTTGAAGGAAAAACTTCTGACTTACCTGCGGCAACAAAAATTAAAGTAAATGATTTTTATTCTCTGTTATCAAATATTAAAAATCAAATAGAATCCCAAAGACCCTCTACTGTTATTAAATATATTCTTGAAAAAACAGGAATAGAACATTCGTTAAAAATGGAGGGGGACAAGGAAGAGGACAGGGTTGGAAACGTGAGAGAATTAGTTACTCTCGCAACAAGATACGATGACCTTCCAGGACTTGAGGGAATTGAAAAACTAGTAGAGGATGCTGCCCTTGCCAGCGAACAAGATTCTCTAGATGAAAAGACCGCCAAGAATGGTGGGGTTGGAGTTAAACTTATGACAGTTCACGCATCAAAAGGACTGGAGTTTGACCATGTCTTTATTGCAGGACTTGAACAAGATTTATTTCCAAGTGGAAGGTTTGATGAAAGCGGAAGCGCTGAGGATTCTGAAGAAGAAAGAAGACTTTTTTATGTTGCATTAACAAGAGCTAGAAAAAAGTTGTTTTTATCTTATGCAAACATGCGTACAATTTTTGGCAACAAACAAATTAATAATCCTTCAGAATTTTTATCGGACATTGACGAAAATTTAATTGAACGACACAATGAAGAAGAGATTGGTGGTATCAAATCCATATTTATAGATTTTTAATTTCATGAAAGAACAAGAAACACAATCAGATTTTCGTTTTGCAAAAAAGTCTCTTGGACAAAACTTTTTGAAATCTCAAAAAGCCATAAGACAAATAGCGGGTGGGGCGGGAGATTTAACTGGCAAAAAAGTCCTTGAAATTGGCCCTGGAATGGGATATTTAACAGAGGAACTCTTAAAGACATCTGCAAAAAAAATAACATTGATAGAATTGGACAATAGATTAATTCCAATATTGCAAGAAAAATTTTCTCAAGAAATTTTAGCTGGACGTGTTGAAATAATTCATTTTGATATTTTAAAAATAAAATTAGAGGATTTTGGTTTTAAAAAAGGTGAATATATTTTAATCGCCAATATTCCATATTATATAACTGGCGCCATTATGAAAAATATTATTGGCGGGAATATATATCCAGAAAAGGCTGTGGTATTAGTACAAAAAGAAGTTGCAAAAAGAATTATAGCAAACGATAAAAAAGAAAGTATTTTATCAATCGCAATAAAATCAATTGGCTCACCTAAAATTATTGATATTGTTCCAGCTGGTTCTTTTGTTCCGGCACCAAGAGTAGATTCTGCAATTTTATTAATCGACAAAATTTCAAAAGAAACTTTTGACGAAAATTCAGAGAACGAGGAAAGATTTTTTAAAACTCTGCACGCAGGCTTTGCACACAAAAGAAAACTTCTAAAAAACAACTTGAAGGATGGTAAAATTTTTAATAACACTGAAGAAGCCGAGAGGGCACTTGTTGAAGCTGATATTAAAAAAGATGCACGACCAGAGATCTTAACAGTAAAACAATGGAAAGCTTTGTCATCTCTTGCTATACTTTAAAGTGTGAAAAGCCAAAATCCTCATCATAAAGTTTTAATAATTGGAGCAATTTGCCTCTCATTGCTTGCCGGAGTTTTTTCTTACAAATTAGCCAAATATAATCAGGTCGCGCAAGAAGAAAAAAGCGTTCTTGGTTTTTTTGATATTACTGGAGACAAAGAAGATTCTGATGCTAAAAAAATTCAGGATGCAATTGATAAAGTTGCCAACAAAGATTTTAACGAAGAAGAAATAAACGATCCATTCATTATTACCAGCAAAGATTCTGCCACAGACCGTTTTATTAAACAGTTTTATTCTGATTATGTTAATCAAGAAGCTGGAGTTAGTGACCTAAGCGCTGATGACGTTGCAAACAACGCAATATCCCAACTTTCATCTGGGGATATGCCAAGGGCTAAATATGGGCTTAAGGATGTTTCTATCTTTGGTAACACAACATCAACCAACATAAGATCATATGGTAATACTTTTGCCGAGATCTACTTCAGAAACATGTCAAAGGTGGCAAATAATGAAGCAAAATATAGTTCTAATCTACTTGAGATAGCTAAAGTATATGAGGATATATCCAAAGAACTACTTAAAATTCAAGTTCCGGTTGAAATTTCAACTCCACACACAGCCATCGTTAATAATTATCAAATACTAGCTGATTCTTTTAGATTAATTAATAGCCAAGCCTCTGATCCAGTAAAAGCACTACTTGGAGTTAGATCTGCCAAGACCACAATGGAAGAAAACGATGCGATGTTCATAAGCATTAGTAAATATTTCAAAAATAATGGTATAATTTTTAACAAAAGCGAGGCTGGATATATTTGGAATATAAATCAATAACATAAAATGTTTAAATTAAACAAAAACAAAGCGGGGGTTGGTTTTATACTAGCAGTGTTGCTATCCTTGTTTGTTTTTTTACCCATACACACAAAAGCAGAAACCTTCACAGAAGCATATAATAACTACGGTTCAACCAAAACCACAAACACAGGGGTTTTACCGTCTCTTGATAACAGCGACGGATTACAACCAATGGGAGCAATAGAACCAGCGGAAGAAATAGATATTGCCCTACCTGGCGAAACAGTCAAGACAACAAGCAGCAATATGGGCATTCAAACTGCCGGCCCAGCTAGTGATTCAGCAAACGACAGTAGTATCAGCAAGGGCACTTCCGCTTCACAAACATCAGTCAGTGCACAAAACGTAGGAACTTGCGTGGGAGGACAGCTACTAGCCAGACTTCTAGCAAGCTCCATTACATCTGGTATTAAAAGTGTTGGAAAAAGCATAATGGGTTCAGCCACAGAAAGCACAACCAAGGTTCCTGTTACACTAATTGGAACACAGGTTGCAACAAATATTGAAGCAGACACAAACGCCAGAACTGGTTCTTTTATGTCTGGAACAAATACCCAAATAGGAGTGGGTTGGGACGGTATTGGTTACTGTATCGTAAATACAATCATTGATTATATAATAAATTCAACAATTCAATGGGCAAACACAGGATTTAAGGGAAACCCAGCTTTTATAAGAAACCCTGAACAATTCTTTCAAAACATCGCCAACAGAGAGGCTTCAATTTTTATAAAAGAACTTGCATATGAAACAACCGGAATTAATGTGTGTTCTCCTTTTAGAATTCAAATAGCAACAGGGCTCAAAGCTGCTTATAATGGGTCATTAAACAATATGAAAAACTATGGGTCTTGTACACTCACCCAAATGCAGCAAAACATGATGCAATCAGGACAGTATACCATTACAACACCAACTGACTGGATTGCTCTAACCAGACCTGAGAACAACATTTATTATTCATATATAAAAGCTGGAGATGAATTACACAACAGAATTAATGTTAAAAGAAACACAGCAACACTGGATTTAACTATAAACAAAGGCTTTTTAAGCTATAAAAAATGTAAGGACGACACAAAACCAGAAAGCAAGACGAACACCTGTGAGGTTAAAACACCTGGAATAATGATTGCGGACGGGCTTTCAAAAACATTAGGTATGTCAAAAGATAGATTGGTCAATGCACAAAGATTTGATCAAATGGTTGACGCAATTGTAAACAACCTAATTAAAATCGCCATAAGTAAAACAATGGAGGAAATCACCGGAAAAGAAGCCTCCCAAGCTGTTGTTTCTGATTATTATACGGCCGTGGCAAATACATCAACATTGAGTGGTTATAATACAAATTATAATACAAATAGTAACGTCGCAGTAAACAACTGTAACTACGATTCAACGAGTCTCATTAAAACAGTAACGTCCAGCTTTAATTCGATTGACACAGACGGTACAGCAAAACCGCCGTTTGATGATCCTGACTATCAATCACAAACCTCACTACCTGGAATGAATGCTAACACCATGAATTACGTTGTAAACCCAAGAGGACAATGGAGCACAGAAGGAGGTCTTCCGATGGGAACAAAGGTTGCAATACGAGATAACACGACAGGCGTCACCACTTGTGGAATAATTGGAGACAATGGTTCTCAATATCAATGGGGGGAAATTTCTTTGAATTTAGCTCGAACACTTGGTGTTTGGACAGAGGGTATGGGCAACAGAGCAAATCAACACAATGTAACGTACTCGTTCTACTCTAAATAAAAGAAAAACTGTGTAAAAAGGTTTATTGTTTTTAATTGTTGGTGTATAATAATACACAAATAATGAAACGTTTTTTAAGAATTAAAAAAACAATTTTTTTAAGTTTAATCCTTTTTACACTTGTGTGTTTTTTGTATCCAAGCACACAAATAAATGCCCAGTCTTATTCTACTTACGATCCATTTGCTAAATCAACAGCAGAAGACAGGCTTGCTGGAGCAAAACAAATGGCTAGTAAACTTTCTGGAGTAGCTGTCGATGAAAAAGGGAACGTTACAGCCTCTACAGGCTTTGGTATGGATGATCACGACTTTGGAAAAAAATATGTAGAATATTACGATAAAGCACAAGCGGGGGACACTAAGATGCAAGAGTATCTTAATAATGTATATGGGCCGGCGATAAGAAGTTTATATCAGCAGGAACTGGAGATTTATAAACAAATTTCAGAATTAACAGCCAACAAACCAGTGGGGTGGGAAACAGCTAAAAAAAATCTTGAGCTTCAAGCCCTACAGGCAGTCAAGGAAACAAAGGACAAGCTAGGGTCAAATACAGAATATATAGATAAAGAAGTTAGTAAAATAAAAAGTGAAATTATATACTGTTGGAGCATTACCCAGGGAATAAGTATTCCTGGTTGTGCTGCAATAGGTTCATATTTTGTGTTGTACCTGTCATCTTGGGTGCTATCAATTTCTGCAAGTATTTTTGATTTTGCACTTGGTTACTCACTGGGAATGCGAGCGATTTTTGATGAGTTCAGCGCAATTAATCGTGGGTGGGAGTTATTGAGAAACTTAATTAATCTATTTTTTATACTCATATTGATATATATATCAATTGCCACAATCTTAAGAATTGAAAGTTATGGATACAAAAAATTACTAGGCAAACTTGTTATTGCCGCTGTTTTAATTAACTTTAGTATGTTTTTTACAAAAGTAATGATTGACGTTAGCAATATAATTTCAATTGCTTTTTACAAACAGATAAACGATCGTGCTACATCCAAATCAGGAGCGTCCAAGATGGATCAACAAACATATATATCATACGGAATATTAAATACACTTGGAATGCAAGAGGTTTGGGGAACAGGTAGATCAATTCGATCAAATTCAACAACAACACTCACAACAGACATAGATCCTGCATCTTTATCAAATAAATTTGGATCAAACACGGGTGGTGTTTCTTTAAACCCCTGGGCGATGGTCCTTGTTGGATTGGGCGGAACTGTCTTTGTGTTAATGTTGTCTTTTGTATTTTTTGCAGCAGGCGTAATGTTTTTAGGAAGAACGATTATGTTGATCGGATTAGCTGTTGTGTCCCCAGTTGCATTTACCGCAGGAATACTTCCTCAAACATCAAAACTTGCTGACGACTGGTGGAAAAAAATGAGAACAAATCTCTTGTTTGCGCCAGCATACATGATAATGA
>CAYUCM010000007.1:0-29494 GCA_964443365.1 uncultured Candidatus Saccharibacteria bacterium | reverse complement strand
TCCGACCTTGGGCTTATGAGTCCCACGCTCTAACCGACTGAGCTACGCCGACGTACTTCATACTATATTATAAAACACTGTTATTTTCAAGTTTTAGAGATTATCCCAATTTACCTACAATAATTCAAACAGTTTGAGCAAAACAAAAAGCCCCCGAAGGAGCTTTTTGTTTTCTTGTTGCGGAGTCCAGAATTGCACTGGATCTACAAGGTTATGAGCCTCGCGTGCGACTGTAACACTCCCCCGCAATTTAAATGTTCAAGCTATATAAATTAGCTTGAATACAATATATAACAAACATTCAAAAAAAGCAACTCTCCAACAATCTTAAATAAAATAAAACTCTGCAAAAACCTTTCTATACATATCAATAGCCTCTTTGGCTTGTTCATAAGAAAGAGCGTAAGATGCACCCTCGTGAGCAATAACATTTCTAATCTTGTGAGCTCTCCAAGCTAAATCTAAAGTGCTAAAATCAGATGATTCAATTAATTTTAATTTATCTGCCACAGTTGGACCGTCGTATCCCATTTGATCCAACATTTCATACAGCAATATATCAGCCTCAATAATAGCAATTCTCCAATCAGAAGGATTCATTGTAGACATATGTCTCTCCACATCATTCCATTTTTTATTTTCTCCAGAGACATTCAAAATAGGTTTGCCATTTTCATCAACCAATTTTTCAGATGATGCTCCATCATTACCCGCTCCAGACTCCGCCAAAACCTCAGCTTCAGCCTTAGCTGTACTTGAACTACTTGAAATAAACCCCTTTGACAATCCAACTTTATACAAAGTCACAACCTCTTTGTATCTTGCTTTCATGTAAATCGTTCCAAAAATTAGAAGCAAAGACAAAAAGATTGATAGAAAGAAAACTGTATTGAACAACCAATTAAAACCATCCAAGAGCTTAATCATAAATAGCCCCGCCTCCCTATAGAGCTCATCAACATTTATACCCATGGCTTTTAGAATATATTTACCAGAAGCTAGGTAAATTATAATTATAAAAATAGCAACCACAATAATTTTGGTTTCTAATTCAAATAAACCGCCTGATGCAGGCGCTGCTGGTTTTTTTGCTTCTGGTTTTTTATCTGCCATCGTTATGATAATTTTAACATAATATTTTTAACGATGCATTAATAATTGCACCCATTATTTTGTCACACCCCGCCTCTCTATACTATCTAATCTCTTCAAACTTTTTTCCGATAGCAAACAAAACGTCTTCTCTGCAAAGTGGAGCCATGAATTGAACACCTAATGGCAAATTAGAACCATCAATTTCTACACTGCCAGCGGGAACAGAAATAGCTGGAATTCCAATCAAATTAGCAGTTACTGTAAAAATATCTTCCAAATACATAGCCACAGGATCATCAGAATTTTGTCCCATTTTGAAAGCTGGACTTGGAGCAGTTGGGGTTAATATCACATCAACCTCGTTAAAAGCCTTTTTAAAATCTTGCGCAATCAAATCTCTCACAATATTTGCCTTGTTGTAATACGCATCATGATAACCAGATGATAAAACATATGTTCCCAAGATAATTCTTCTTCTAACTTCATCACCTAAAAGCTCCCCTCTTGTGTTTAAATAATCTCCAAGTAAATCTACCCCATTAACCTTTCCGCCATATTTAATAGAATCAAATCTTGCCATATTAGATGAAACTTCTGCTGGCATTAAAACATAGTAAACAGCTAGAGAATATTTAATATGAGGCAAACTAACTTCTTTAATCTCAATGCCCGCCTGCCTCATCTTTTCAATAGAAGCTTTAAGATTTTCAAGAACGGCAGGATTAATTCCGCCCATATTCATAAGCTCTGGAACAATGCCAACTCTTAATTTATTCAAATCAATTTTTGACGAATTAGCAATCTGCGCCAAAACATCATCATTACTTAATGTTGTGGCATCATATCTATCCTCTCCAGATATTACATTGAATACATCTTCAGCGTCCTCAACATTTTTAGTTATAGGACCAATAACATCAAGAGATGAGCCCATAGCTATAAGCCCATGTCTTGAAACTCTACCGTAAGTTGGCTTAAAACCAACAACCCCACAATAACTTGCGGGTTGCCTTATTGACCCACCTGTATCTGAACCAAGTGCAGCAATTGTTGCGTTCATGGCAACTGAGGCGACTGATCCACCAGAAGATCCTCCCGCTACGCGCGTTAAATCATTTGGATTTTTTGTAACGCCGTATGCAGAATTTTCTGTTGAGCCTCCCATGGCAAATTCATCCATATTTGCTCTACCAATAAAAATCGCTCCAGCGTTTTTTAATTTATTAACAACGGTTGAATCATAAGCGGAAATATAATTTTCCAATATTTTTGACGATGCCCCAGCGTGTTTCCCTTCAAGTAAAATATTATCCTTCAAAACAAAGGGTATACCGAGCATTGATAATTGCTTCATTTTTTCTTTATAAAGCTCTTCATTTAAAATACCGTTGTCCATTGAGCCGTTCTTGAGACTATTCCTTATTTCATCAGCTTTTTTTGCTTGATCAATGGCATCAGAAAAAACCTCTCTAAATGCATTTATTTCTTTATCTTTTTTTGCAATTTCATTTAAATACTCTGAAACTAACTCTTCACTTGTAAGTGTTCCCTGATTAAACATTTCTCTAATCTTTTTGATTGTAAGCGTTGTAAGATCTAATGTCATATTTTTATTTAAGCTAAAATTTTCTTAACCTTAACAAGTCCGTCTTCATGTTCTGGTGTAGCCTCTATTAATTTTTCTGGCGATGGGTTAATCAACACATCAGGAACGTCATCTCTTAGAATATTTCTATGAGGAAAATCATTAGGGTTTTTATTTGACGAAGACGTATCCGCCCCCTCTGTTACCTCTTGAATTTGATCAACGTATTTAAGAATATTACCAATTTCTTTGGCATATCTTTCTCCCTCCCCCTCCTTTAATTTAACTCTGGAAAGATCAGCTAATTTTTGAACGTCTGATGATGTAATAGTCATATTGGATATAGTAGCATTATCGGGGCAAAATTCAAATTATAGCCCCGCCATTTTTCTAAACTCGTTTTCACTTAGAATTTTAACATTTAGATCCAACGCCTTATCGTATTTAGATCCCGCACTTTCCCCCGCTATTACATAATCAGTGTTTGAAGAAACGGAACCGCTCACATCTCCACCCAAAGATTTAATTATCTTTTTAGCATCATCACGACTCATACTTTCTAAGGAGCCAGTTAACACAAAGGTCTTACCTAAGAAGTTTTTTGCAATTTCCATTTTCTTTGCATCTTTTTCTATCTCAGTAACAACAGAATCAAAATCTTCAACTTCAACATAAGCAAGCAATCTGTTAACCAGCTTCACATTTTCATCATCGGAAAACCATTCAGAAATAGAATTTGCAACAACCTCGCCAACCCCCTCAACACTTCTAAGTTCATCAACGCCAGCATTCATTATAGATTTCAAGCTATGAAATTTATTAGCAATGCATTCAGCAGTTTCTTCTCCAACATGAAGAATCGATAAAGAAAATATAAAGCGAGGGAGAGTCACACGTCTTGCTTTTTCAATTCCCGCTATCAAATTATCTGCAGATTTTTCAGCAAAACGAGGGAGCAATAAGACATCGCCCTTTTTAATAGTGAAAATATCGTCAAAAGAAGAAATCAAATTATTTTCAACAAATAAATCTATTTGACGAGGACCCAATCCATCAATATCAAAACATTTCTTTGAAACAAAATGATACAATTTTCTTCTCTGCTGAACATCAGAATCTTTCATGACGCAACGCCATGCGGCTTGCCCCGGAACTCGTTCAATACTTCCATCTCCCCCGCACTCTGGAACATGAGTTGGAAATTTATAAGGCTTTTCTTTTCCTGTTCTCATCTCCTTAAGAACCTTAACTATATCAGGAATAACATCGCCAGCTTTTTGTAATATCACAGTATCTCCAACTCTAATATCCAATCTTTTAATTTCATCTTCATTATGAAGTGTCGCCCTGGAGACTATAGAACCAGCAACTTCTACAGGATTTAAATGAGCCACTGGAGTCAAGACCCCGGTTCTTCCAACTTGCAATTTAATATCCTCAACTATGGTTGTGACCTGTTCTGCCTGGAATTTAAATGCAATTCCAAATCTTGGCGCCTTACCTGTATAACCAAGACTTTCTTGAGCATCTACTTCATTAACCTTAATCACCACGCCATCAATCCAATAATCTTGTTTTTTTGATTCTACTTGCCATTTTTTCCAAAATTCAATAACCTCATCTATATTTTTACAAAATTTTGCATGCTTATTAACCTTAAATCCCAACTCATTTAGAAACTTAAGTTCTTCAATTTGAGTTTTGGGATTTTCTATACGAATCTTCTTGCCACTTTTTGCATCCAAATATTCATTTTCAAGTTTTGCTAAATCATAAACGAACATATCCAATTTTCTTTCAGCGACAACTCGAGAATCTAACTGCCTAATTGAACCTGCCGCCACATTTCTTGGATTTGCAAAAGTTGGTAATTTCTTTTTTTCTTGCTCTTTGTTTAATTTATCAAAATTGCTTTTACTCATCCAAACTTCACCTTCAACAATAATGGAAATTGGTTTTTCTAATTTAAGCGGAACAGATTGAATTGTTCTAACATTCATTGTCACATTTTCACCTACTCTACCATCTCCTCTTGTTGCAGCCTGAATCAATTCTCCATCTTTGTATTCCAAAACAATTTTTAATCCATCAATTTTTAGCTCACAATCATAAGT
Organism: uncultured Candidatus Saccharibacteria bacterium; assembly: GCA_964443365.1. GTDB lineage: Bacteria > Patescibacteriota > Minisyncoccia > Phycocordibacterales > CAIZLB01 > CAIJKW01. The sequence goes on along the minus strand of CAYUCM010000007.1, from coordinate 24,700 downwards.
GAATTGTGAATTATTTTGTAGCATTCTTTTTATACGAGCATCAAACTCTTTTACATCTTCAGGAGTGAAAGCGTCATTAAAAGACCATTGGGGTATTTTGTGAGTCACCTTCTCAAATTGTTTTAACGGCGCACCCGCCACTCTTTTTGATGGTGAGTTTGGATCAGCAAATTGGGGATATTCCTCTTCAAGCTTAGATAATTCTCTTTTTAGAGAATCCAGCGCCTCCGCAGAAATCTCTTCTTTGTCTAAAACATGATAATTATACCTATGTTTTTCAATGGTTTCTGACAGCTTGATTATTCTGTCTTTTATATCACTCAGTTTTGGTGTTTTGGCGTTATTTTTATTGTTTTCTTCAGACAAAATCATACAAACAGTTTAGCATATTTTCTTAAGATTTTCGCTATTTAGTATTGAACAAAAACGCCTCTTTCTACAATTCTAGGGTTGCTTGTTTCGCAAAAAGAACCATCAGAAGCTCTCTTTGAATTGTAACCTCTCGACATTATCTTGGTATAAGGAATCTCTTCTCCCATTATAGTTTCAACTCCTTTTATTACGAGAACTTTAGCACAAGCCCTATATTCTTTTGAACTTCCCCCCATGCTTATTGTATTACCAGTATAATCAATTATTAAAGTTGATGTAGAAAATTTAACTTCAGTTGACACACAGCCCGCCGAGTCACATTCCTTGGTTGCATAGACAACGCCTGAACCACATCTAATTGAGTCATTATTTGGAGCTGGAAACGGTGAAAAAGGAGCAGCCTTTGGATCAAATGGACTGTCTAACAAGTTTGCTCCGCTCTTATCTTTTCCATCCCAAAGTTGTGCACATTCTGCTCCACTATCAGCAGCATAAAATGCTATTTGAGAATCTTTCCCTGAACCAGATAGTATTAATTGTTTTAAAATAATATTACCAATAGAAAAACCGACAGCCAAAAGAAGACTGGCTACAATCATTGACACAAATAAAGTAAATCCTGCTTTAGAACTTTTTATTTTATTTTCAGTGTTTTGTTTGGATATATTAGGCATATTAGACATATATTAAAATTACAAACCGTGTACAGCTGGCCAATTTGTTAAACTTTCTTTAATGGTAATTTGAGCCTGGCTACTACCATTTTTCCAATACACATTTACTGTCATTATAATTTCCTGCGATTCCCCCTCTGGAATAACAGGTCCTCTTTCAAAATATATTTCCCTAGTAAACACAGAGTCTGTTGCGAGAGCATCTTCATTGTATCCAAAAATACCCTGGTTATTTTTTTTCAATACAGCACATGGTGTATTACTTCCCCCAGAACATGCAGTAAATTTATAACCGCCATCCATATTATTCTTTATTAGATTGTAACGAGTAATAACTTGCGCCCCGCTAGCTGGGATACTAAGACCTCCAATTCCAAAAAGACTAGCGTCAGCCCCCTTCCAATCAGCAAGAAGCGTCTCATCACCGGTCTGCATATTATTCAAATATTCTTTTGTAATCAAAATACCTTGTCTATCTCTCATGTTTCTAACATATTCAATTGCCTCTTGAGCAAGATAGTGTGCGATCATTTGATCTCTCGTATAATATGAAGTTTGAAGAGCTTGAGCGATTATACTGAGCGGACCAATAACGGCTATCGTCAAAATTGAAATCGCAACAAGACTTTCAACCATGGTAAGTCCAAAATTCAAGCGCTTTTTTATCAGCTTGTTTTGTGAATTATTCTTATTTAAAAAATTGAATATACTCATATTATTTTGGTAAATTTAAATTTCTTTGAGAAATTAATGTCTGAATAGAAAAGTCTGACGCCTGAGTCGGATTTATTCCCGCTGTTCCTTTTATATACAGAAAGACGCGCGGTTGGCCGATATCTTCTTGAGCAAAATCCGTATTATAATTCTCTACTATAAATTCAAGCTTCTGAATATCAACTTCTGGAGAAGTCACAGGGTAGCTGTTTCCAGATTCATCTGAAGTGGTTTTGTATATAGAACCCCGACCTGTTGAATCTTTTTGCAAAGAATATCTAACCCCTCTTTTTTGTGGACCCTCAGATGAAATTGTTGATATTAGGGAGATAAAATCTTGAGCGTCACCACTGCACCCATTCTTATCAGAACCAATTACAGATGTTGAATCTGGGGTTGGAATCTGGTTATCATTACAAGAATACGAATATCCAGTCTTAATATCACGTACCATACTATCAACGGCAAAATTCAAATTGTTTGCCACGGAATTGATAGCTTGAGCCTTCTTGTTTCCATCAATTATAGAAAGTATGGCACCCAAACTTAAGGTCATAACCATAGCAAAAAGAGTTACAGAAACCATCACCTCAATCAATGTAAAACCCTTTATGGAGTTATTGGCCCCCATCGCTAATTCTTTTGTGTTATTTTTTGTACGAATAAATAATTTCATTTTTCTTTTTGAATTAAGGTGTGGGTACACACTGGGTTTGTTCAACCCTAATTTGTCCAGTAATCTCAACAACAACAGCTCTACAATTTGTATTCTCAGTATTGCCAACAATAATTTTAATTGGACCAGTCAAAGGAATTAGCCCACCAGATGTATCTATTTTATAAAAAGCAGCTTCTGGATTTGGTCTTTTAAACATTATCGACAATCTATCACCAGAGCCCAGTGTGGTAAGTTCACCACTATTTGTATAAGAAATTGATTTTATTTTATTTCCTCTTTGATTTTTAATTTCATACAAAGATTGTAGTTCTGCTGTGTCGCTGAATATCTTATCATTATCAGCATCTCCAAAAACCACTATTCTATCTGGAGAATTCATTTCAAAATATACTCCGTACCCCTTATCGAATTTATCATTCACAGCAGAAGAAGCTCTAACGCTAATACCGTATGTTTGCGCCTCTCTTATAGCCAAAGCTGTTTCATATGCCAAGTTTGTAACCAAAACACTACTACTTAAACCAGCTTGATTAAACAAAGCGACAGACATTATGACGGTAAAAATAGCAAGGACGATCAAAAGCTCCATCAGGGTAAAACCCGCTTGTTTTAAACCTCTACGAGAATTATTCTTAATTAAAATCCTCTTAATCATTAGATATATTGTACCATAGAGAAACACAAAATAGTAAGACTAGATATGCATAATAGCACCAACAAAATCCAATGCGGACACATTAAGGAAAAAAACAATCAAAATACCAAGAATTAGAAATGGTGCAAAAGGAATTTCACTCTTAAATTTAATTGAATTCAATTGATTTAATCCACCTCTTCTCTTTTTGTCGAAATAATTCACAATAGCAAATGTACCCATTGCAAGAAGAGCAATTATTGCACCTATCCAAAAAGCAAACACAATAGCGGAAAAACCATATTTAATTCCGAGAAGCCAGCCTATTCCAAGCGAAAGCTTTGCATCACCAAGCCCCATCCATTTACCATCGCTAACAAGCCATAAAAAATAGAAAGGGAAAGCAACAATCAATCCAGCAAGAATCATTAATACCCCCTCCATCCCCCAAGGAATTCCAAAATAAATTTTTGAAGTTTCAAAATTAAAATTCAAAAACATTTGTAAGAAGGCAATAATTGCAAAAGTGTATGAAAACTCGTTGGGAATTATTTTATGACGCAAATCATACACAGTCATCAAAACCAACATTGTCATTATTAAAATTGAAATAATGACAGAAACAGAAAATAATAATGGCGATGTCTCAAGTATGAACGCATTCTTTAAATATACGAACATAAACAAGACACCCGTAAAAAGTTCTACCAATACATATTGTACAGATATCTTACTTTTGCACGTTCTACATTTTCCACCCAAAAATATCCAGCTCAACACTGGAACGAGATCAATTGCACTAAGTGGCCTTTTACAAGCAAAACATTTTGACCTACCACCAAGAGTTCTACCTGTATTGAATCTATAGAGAACTACATTTAAAAAGCTACCAATAATTGTACCGAAAACAAAAAAAGCAATAGATAAATATATTGTCATGCGTATATAATACATTAAAATTTAATGCTTGGCGATTTTTTAAAAAACAAAAAACCGCGCGGTGAAGCGCGGAGTTTTGCTTGCTGAATAATTAGTTACAAGCCACTGAACTTGAAGCCGCAAGTGCGGGGGTTACACCACTTGTTATTCCAGTGTACTTAACACTACTACTATTTGAGTCTCTCATTACTCCAGTATTGTCTACACAGTAGGTAGTACCTGATGTCTCACCACTTGCTGCAACAGCCCAAGACGCACCGTCAGCAGAAACATTACATTGCTTAGTTGTAGTAATTGCGGTAAGCAATTTACCAAGACCGTTACCACCACCAAAAAGAGTAGCTGTATCAGTACAACTACTAATCAAAGTTGCCCCTGTTTGATATTTACCAGAACCAGTAGTTGAATAATACAATTCGGCTTGCGCTCTTGCGCTTGACAATTGTGATTGTATAGCCGCGTCCTTACCCTTACTTCTTGCTGTTGTAAGTGAAGCAAGAACCACTGATGAAAGAATACCGATGATGGCAATAACCACCAAAAGCTCAATCAATGTAAAACCTTTATTACTTTTCATATTTTTAAAATTTAAATTTAATTGTTATAACAATAATCCGATGTCGATTTCGATTCGCACTAAAATATCAATAGATGATACCCGTACGTACTTCAATTATATAACATTACGGGAAATAAACTATTAATGCATGTGGATATGTTAATTTAGATAGCTGAAGAAACATTGTAAATAGGAATCAAAACTGATGCCAACAAGAATCCAACACCAAGACCAAGAAGCACAATCATGGCAGGTTCAATTAAATCCACAAGAGTATCAACGGCCTGCATAACCTCTCTTTGATAGAACTTTGCAAGAGTTTTAAGAATTCCACCCAAGTCTCCAGTCTCCTCTCCCACCTTAACCATTTGAACCATGATTCCAGGAATTTCTTGATCATATGGAGCTAATGAATCTGAAAGTGACTTTCCGCCCTTAACAGATTCCAATGATTCATTAATAATATTTTCATAAACCTTATTGTCCACCACCTTAGAAGTCAAATCCAAAGCCTTAACCATAGGAACACCAGATATAAGTTGAGTGTTCATGTTGTCCGCAATTCTCGATAAATATAATTTCTTATATAAGTTTTTTACGTATGGAATTTTTAATTTTAGTTTTGAATAAGAATCTTTTCCCGCTTCCGTTCTTCCATAATAAATTAAAAACGCAATTCCTATTATTACGATAATCAAAAAGAATATTCCGTATCTTGTCATGAATTGACTAAGCCCAATAACCACCTGTGTATAAACAGGAACCTCCTGTCCAGAATCCAAAATAATGGAACTAATTTTAGGAATAACCACAGTAAGCATTAAGACCATAACAGAAATAAAGGTAAATATAACAAAGGCAGGATAAATTAAGGCATTTCTCACCTTTGAAGAAACTTCATAACTTCTATCCAAATAATCTGCCAAATATTCAAATGTTTCATCCAACTTTCCAGATTCCTCTCCGGCTTTAACCATGTTTACATAGAACGATGAAAAAACTTTTGGATGCTTTCCTAAAGCGATGGACATTGAAGAACCACCCTGAAGATCATCGGCAACTTCACCCAATTTAATTCTCAAACTCTTGTTCTCCATCTCGCCAGCAAGCAATCTAAAAATTCTAAGAGCGGAAACCTGCGCGGTGAAAAGTGTAGCCAACTGTCTTGAAAGAATCACAACATCTTTATTGGATATTCCTGTTCCAAAAATAGCCAGATCCTTATTTAACAGTCCACCCTCATCCGCCGGCTTAATAGAAGATATGGTAAGATCTCTTCTTTGCAAGGAATTAATAGCAATATCAATGTTGATTGCCTCAATTGTTCCCTCAGTTTCTCCGCCCTCTTGATTTATAGCTTTATATTTGAATAACATAGTTCTTTAAATTATATCATCCTTTCTAGGATTTTTGGATTTAATGAGTGCTTATATGCACTTTCAATACTAATTTCACCTCTTCTTACTAATTCTGCTAATGATCTTTCCATATCTATCATACCCTCTGCCATTCCTGTCTCGATTACAATGTTGATTTCATGAGAACGTTTTTCTCTAATCAAGTTAGCGACAGCATTATTAGCAATCATCAACTCATAAGCTGGAACCATTCCTCCTGAAATTCTAGGAATCAATCTTTGCGAAAAAATACCCGACAAAGAAGCGGCTAGCTGAACTCTAATTTGATCTTGTTGATTTGGTGGAAAAGAGTCAATAATTCTATCAATTGTTTGAGACGCATTATTTGTGTGCAATGTAGAAAACACAAGGTGACCAGTTTCAGCTGCGGTAACAGCTGCCGCCATGGTTTCTGGACTTCTCATCTCGCCAAGTAAAATAACATTTACGTCCTGACGCAAAACAGATGTTAATGCATTTTCAAAACTGTCCGTATCTATACGAATTTCTCTTTGATCTATTATGGACTTCTTTTGTTCATACAAATATTCAATTGGATCTTCTATGGTAATGATATGCTCCGCTCTTTCTTGATTAATAAGCTCAATCATAGATGCGAGAGTTGTTGATTTTCCTTGACCAACGGGGCCCACCACTAAAAAGAAACCTTGTTTTAATCTGGTGAAACTCTCAAGAATATCAGGAAGACCTAATTCCTTAAGACCTTTTATTTTATTTTGAATTAGTCTAAGGGCAATTGAATTCATTCCTCTTTGCAAAAAAGCATTTCCTCTAAATCTTGATTCTGGAGTAAATTGATAAGAAAAATCAAGCTCCTTTTTTGCTTCAAAACGCTTTCTCATTTCTTCACTAATCATTAAATTTAAAATACCATCTATATCAGCGTGTGTTAGTATTGCTTTTTTAACGAGTGGAATCAGCGTTCCATTTACTCTTATGGTTGGATGTCTTCCCTCAGAAAGGTGAAGGTCAGATCCACCTTCTAGAGTTACGGCGCCCAAAAGATCTTTAAGTTCTTGTTCGTAATTCATGAGTTTTAATTAGTTTGTAAATTATTTGCATCAACCCCCTGCACCGCCCCCTCTCTTCTGGATTTTGTTCTTTCTAGTAGATTATGAACCTCTGTAACAATTTCTGAAGGAATAACAGTTGCCTTCACTATATATCCATCAACATTATATTGCTTTGCTTTTTCAATATCTGTTGGTTGACCCTGATTGCTCAACATCATAATTGCAGCTTTTTTAGCAAGACCTTGTGATCTTATTGCACTTAGAGTTTCTATTCCATCCATTACTGGCATAACAACATCAAGTAAAATTACGTCAGGTTCATATCCTTCTTTTAATTTATTAATGGCAGCCTGACCATCACTTGCGGTAGTTACATCAAATTTATTATTGCTGAATTTTATTGAATACATATTCAATAAAAATTTATCATCATCAATAATCATCACTTTGTATGTTTTATCTCCGTTCATATTTATATTATATCACAAATGAAATTTTAAACCTTGTTGATTTCCTCTATTGGTATTAATTTCTTCAAAGCCTTAATAGCACAGTCTTCTTTCATGGTAATCATACCTTGAGATCTTGCGTATTTTGTAATAGAAGGCTCAGTTGGATCCTTCAAAATAATTTCCTCCATTTTTTTATCCACCTCAAACATTTCAACCACAGCAAGTCTTCCCTTTACACCCTTTGGACACTCAGGAATTGGTTTGATCTTATAAATTTCCTTCATTTCAGGTATAACACTTCTGTATTGAGGTTCAACTTCTTCAAAATATTTATCAAACATTATTTTTGTAACATCATCCACAGGCACACTTTCAACAGCAGGCTCATATGCCCTACCAACAAGTCTTTGTGCCATTCCTAAAATAAGAGTTGGGGCAATCAAATATGGATCAATTCCCATATCCACCAAACGAGGAATAATTCCAACAGCTGAGTTGGTGTGAATTGTTGAAAGCACTAAGTGACCAGTAAGCGCAGCTTGAATAGCCAGCTCCGCTGTTTCCTTATCACGAATCTCACCAACCATTATAATGTCAGGGTCTTGACGAAGAGTTGTTCTAAGTCCGTTTGCGAATGTATAACCAATTTCTGGTCTAACCTGAGATTGACTTAATCCTTCAATATTATATTCAACCGGATCCTCAAGAGACAAAACATTGTTTTCTTCCAAATCCAATTCCTTAATCATAGAGTACAGAGTTGTTGTCTTTCCAGATCCAGTTGGTCCTGAAATAAGTACAAGTCCGTATGGTGCATTAAGTGCCTTTTTAATCATTTTCAAACTTCTTTCTGAAAACCCAAGTTCACTTAATGGTTGCACACCCTTTTGCTGATCCAAGATACGCATTTCAACCTTTTCTCCATAGTACGTTGGAAAAGTAGAGACACGAAAGTCAATCTTTCTTCCATCAATTCTGGCTGAGAATCTGTTATCTTGCGGCTTGCGCTTTTCGTCCAATTTAATATTTGAAAGAATTTTTATACGAGCAACCAGCGCATCATGAACCTTGATTGGCAAAACAATACTTGTATATAAAACACCATCAACACGGAAACGAACTCTAACCTTTTCTCTCATTGGTTCAATGTGAACGTCAGAAACACCACCTTCAATTGCATAACGCAATATTGTGGCAACAATTTTTGTAACTGGAGCGTCTTCTATAATATTAGGAGCACCGCCAACGGCAGGCGCATTTCCAAAGTCTTCCTTCTTGGCCATTGCAACCTCCTCTGCAGAAAATTCTGTTTCCAAATCATCAAGAGCCTTATTAACTTCCCCAGAAAGTCCATTGTACGCATTTAATGCTTGATTAAAATCATCTTCAGACACAAGAAAGATTTTAAAAGGCACATTGGTTTTGTTTGAGATAAAATTCAAAGCGTCTCTAGCTTCAATATTTTCTGGATCCACAATTCCAACTTCCAAAACTCCATCTTCAACGCCAATTGGAATAATCTTGTAATGAGTAGCCGATTCTTCTGGAATATATTTTAAAGCATCAAAATCAATATTTTGATCGCTAATACTTTTTGTTGGTATTTTGAGAAAATCACTTTTTGCAGACAAAATAGCGTCTGCTGGAATTTGTCTATCTCTCAAAACATCATCTATTGATTTATTAGACCCTCTAGCCTCTTCTAATATATAAGGGACGTCATCCTTTGAGATTATATTTTGCTTTGCTAATACATCTAAAAAACTCATAGTTTTTATTGAGTCTTAGTTTTAGTGCTTTTAATTGGGGTCGAGGTTGTTGCTGTAGTTGTTTCCGTTGCGGCACCACTTGTGGTTTTTTGATTACCAAAAACACTTGTAGGTACGCCGTCGGTAGACTTAATGATAGTACCATTAATATCTTGATAGTTTGATGATGAACCTGCGTCCTTTCCGATTGGCGCAAATGGATTTGGTCTTCCAATAGCTTGAGGCTCTATATCAACATGATTATCCTTTAATCCAGTAAAAACTGAATCGCTAAAAAATTCAGTCTTTAGATTTATATTTTGAATGGTTAAAAGTTGATCGACAAAGGTCTTTGCCAAATCATTTGACTGTGTACCCTCGGAACCGGCTGTTCCAGATGTTGATTTAGAAAAAGATGAAGTTGAGGTATCTGTTGGACTTGTAAAAATTGTATACAACACAAAACCCACAACAACTACTGCAGTTACGATTATCAAGTATTTAAATTTTTTTAATGCGACAATCATGTTTTTATTTTAACCAATAGGTTTGTAGGGTTATATTAAAATTGTATTTATCATCATCCGCAGCTGTAAAACCAATTTCTGAGACATCAACCAATCTCAAATTTTTCTCAAGACTTTGCAAAAACAATATGAATTGATCATATGTTGTTGTCACACCAAAGTTTAAAGCAAGTGTCCCATACTTTTTACCATCTGACGCAGATGCATTTGTAACAGCACCTGTTTTCTTATCAGATGTATTACCAATAACCTTAGCGCCCTTGATGTCTTGTTTTAGAACTCCTCTTGAAATGTTTTCAATATCAATAATTAAACGAACATTTTCAACCCCGTCTGGCAAGAACTTTGCTAGTCTATCTAACTGTTCTGGGGTTATTTGATTTCTTTGAAGAGTTAATTTCTCCCTCTTGATTTTAAGTTCAATAGCTTTTTTGTTTGCTTCATCTAATCTGGCGTATTCAGATTGTTTTTGCTTGATGTCCTTATAAGTAGGATTAACATACCAAATGAATATGGCAATTGCTCCAGCTATGAATATAATTTGTGCTAAAACTTTCATATTATTGATTATTGAATTCAACTAGATTTTCATCGACCTTTATACCAGAATCTACACTACCAGGATCTGTATTTGCACTAGACTTTCCTGCTGGAGTTGCTGTTGTGCCACTTGTTTTAGATTCTGTTTTTTCTGAGCTTGAATTATTTGTACTATTTGTTGAACCTGTATTGATACTATCTGCATTAATTCCAGCTGATTGAAACACTTGATTATTTGGATCAGTCTTCAATTTATAATAGTTCAAGAGAATTGGATCAATTCCTGTGGTAAATGTAAATACAGCCCTACCATTTGATCCCAAATCAGGATCGCTAAAAATAGGGCTTCTAAAGACATTTCTTAATTTTGGATTAGTAAACGCACTAGCCTGAAGCGCTACAGCCTCATAAGATACAGCTTCACCATTCATTGAAATTGATATTTTATCACCTCCCGCATTGGCATATCTAAAGTTAATGAATCTAACATTCTTAAGGGTTACATCCCCTATTACCTTAAACAGAACAGATGGAGAAATGTGTTGCTTCAATAATAATTCTGAAGCATTAATTTTATCATTCAAACGAGAAAATTCTTTTACAGTGTTTTGATCAAAAGAATTTCTAGCTCTAACCAAACTTTCATTTACACTAGAGATATCTTTATTTATTTTTTTCTCCCAGAAGTAAACTCCGCCAGCGGCAATCAAAACAATTATAAAAATCAAAAAAGAAATCAAAAACAATATGCCAGAACCAGAAGTTCTTTTTGATGGTATGTTAACCGGCTGCTTAGGTATGAATGATGCTTGGAATTTTGTTTCCATTTATGCTTATTATATCATTAAAATTAGATTTAATAATCTAATTTATCAATAGTTTTCCACAAGTAATTTTTTTACGATTGTTCCTGCAATTTTCTGAGTGCAATACCAACCGCAACAGAGAACTCCAATCCCGCTGTTTGTAATACATTTTCAAGAAAAGCAGGAGCTTCTACCTTACCAAAAGGATTTCCAATTTCAACATTTGTTTGAAAATTTGCTCTAGCTAAATCAGCAACCCCCTTCATTGCAACACCTCCACCAGTTAAAATAACCTTAGAAACTGTTTTGTTAAACCTCTTCTGATAAGATAATAAGACACTATTAGATTCGGAGAAAATATAATCCATTGTTAGAGAAATAATTTCATAAATTTTTTCTTCATCAGACTGAGGAAGAGTCCCCAAGGACCTCTTCATGTGCTCCGCTCTATCAAATTCAATATTCAATCCCTTGGAAATACTGATAGTGATGTCTTGAGAGCCTTTATTAATTATGTGCGAATACTTAATCACACCTCTTTCTAGCATATATATTTTAGTAGATGATGCCCCCATATCAAAAATCATCACAGGATCAATCTCTCCAGAAATCAATGCCCTTGTACTGCTAAACATTTCTATTTCAAAAAAGCCTGTATCTAAGCCAGAATTTTTAACAATAGAACTATAATTATTTAAAACCTCATTATGTATTGAAACCACAAGGACCTGAACTTTGTGAGCTTGAGTGGCTCTGCCCTCTTCGTCCTCTTCATTAACGAAATCCAAATCACTATGCTCATCTGGAACAACCCACCAATCCATTGTCACCTCACTTATAGGAACTGGAATATATTTTCTGGCTTCAATAGGAATCATTTCCTTAAGCTCTGATTCATTAGCGCGCGGAAGTTCAATTAAAGAAACCAAACTAGACTTAAATGGAATAGAAACTCCAGATACTAAGCTTGTAACATTAGCCTCCTTGATGATGTCTCTTATGGCTTCAGCTATTTTTTCAGGTGGCAAAGACGCGACCTGACCAACCTGAAGGCTGGCGTATGGACCAAGTGCAACCTCGCCATAAGTTTCAAGAACAGCTTTACCTCTGCGCTTTTTAAGCTGAACAATTTTGATAGAAGAAGAACCTATGTCAACGCCAATAACACTTTGATTGTTTTCTTTAAAAATTCTTTGGAGAAAATTTGACATGTTTGTGTTAAATAGAAGTTATTAGCAATTATACACCATAAACAATAAAAAATGAAACAAAACAATAACATGGGGCAGTGTTTTAATGTACAGACAACAACATTAAAAAATAATTGTATCGCAATATACAATTATAGAGACCCTACAATCAAAAATATATTATACAAAATTAAAAATGATAAGGATTTTATTAAATCAACTGGAGCAAAAAGCATTATTACCCAATTACTAAATCAAATACAAAGACTATATGGAAGCGTGAATCAAGAAGACATAGAACCAGAATCCCCTAACGGTGTTGAAAGTGTCAAAAAAACCTTAATTATCAATGTACCGTCCACATCATACTGGATGAGTAAAAAGAGTTTTGATCATATGCATATTCTGATAAAACAAATAATCAAAATGTATAAAACAAACACGTTCAATATAATTAATGGTACCAAGGATTCCAAAAATGCTTTTAAAATAATTCACCTGTCGCACGCCATAATTCCGCGCGTGGTTAAAAGTTCGCAAAAGAAATTAACAAAAGAACAAAGAATTTACCAATCCAATAACGCTTATAAACTAAGTTGGAGTTTTAAAAAACTACTACAAGACATTGATTGCAATATAATTATTCTTGACGATATTCACACAACCGGATCCACCATAAGATCTTGCAAGCAAACCGTTGATGATTATCTTAATAAAATTCACAAAACGCATATTAGAATAATGAGTTTGACTATTGCTTATGAGCCGTAATTCAAAAGATGTAATCCCCCTTTTGATGTGTTCACAAAATAATTAATGGAATTTGGAATTTAATTTTAGAGTTAAGTAAAAACTTTTCTCATACTCAAATTTTCTGGCAAACAACTTTCCCGACTCCTTAATATGATAATAATCCTTAAAACCCAGGACCTTTGGCTCGCACCCTTTTGGTCTTGGTACCTCAACCCAATTCAAATACGTAAAATTAAAATTTTGTATTTTATCTTTATATGGAGAGCTCATTACAATTGAATGGAAGAAACTTTCATCTGGAATTGAAGAATACTTCATCAATTCAACAAAATCAGAATTGTTTTCTATATAATTTAAAATGAAATCAATCACATCAGAGCTTAAACACCACCATTGACTGCCCTTGAAAAGATTAAACTTTAATCCGTCTCGTCTATTAACGTTATTTTTTTGTTGTGTCTGTATATCGTCAAAAGAAATATTTGTATCATTATCAATATTCCAATAATATTTGGTTCTGTCGATAAATTCATCTTCCCTCTCTTTGGAATCAAACTCGTGAATGATTTTCATAGCGCCAGAATATTTTTTGTTTGAGACAAAACTTATAATTTCTTTTCTATCGACAATTGGCAGATGCTGTTCTGAAAGCAAGCAAAATGAATCAAAGTTTTTTTCAAGACCTTTGGCATATTTAATTAAATTCAATGTGGCCGTAATCATAGAATAACCTCCCCACATTATATTGACCCTGTCTTCTATGAAATAAATATTGTTCCAATCTAGCGCAAATTCTTTTTGATATTTTTCTATATCAGCTTTTTTATCTAAATGAATTACAAAAGATGCGTTTTGATCATTTAATTTTAAGATGCATTGCCTAAGAACTTTTGGATTTTTGTATGCCAAAAACATGTAGACAATATTTGATGACGATACACCATCTGAGGTATTGGAAATTTGCAAATCTTCAGCCTGTAGTCCTGAATTTACTTGATTCTCAAATGGCGCTTTGTAGTCCTCGTTTATAACAATAACATTTGGGTAATTAAAATCATTTGGAATAGATATAATGTTTTTTCTTAACGAATCCTTCATTAAATCTTCATATTCAATATCTGTTTTTTTCAGATTCTTAACAGACATATTTGAGGCACGCAAGGAATTTGAATGTCTAATGCTTCCAAAAAAATATTTTGGAATAATCTCATAATTAAAATCATCCTTAAGGCACCTTAAGAAGAAATCATTATCGTCCTGTCCCCAATTAGAAAAAGCTTCATTATATCCACCAAGTTTTACAAAATCTTTTTTGAGGACAGCAATTCTACCACCAGAGTCCGATCCCGCACTATACAAGCCCAGCCTATCCTTACTATTTAGCAATTCCATTGTGTCTAAATCAAATCTAACCGGCTTTCTAGCAGAAACAAAAGAATCATTTCTATTAGCAATATAATTTAGATATCTGGCGAAATCTTTTCCCGTGTAATTATCGGCGTCGATATTGCAAACTATTTCCCCATCGGCAAAATAATGAGAGATGTTTTTTGCACGAGCCATGTGAAAATACTGATTTCCATCTTCTCTTATGATTTTGATTTTACCAGACTTAAACTCGTCATTAAAATTCTCAATTATCCAATTTTCAATCTTTTCAGTGGAACTATAATCCAGAATTACAAACTGTAGATTTTTATAATCAGCATTATCTTTCAAATTTTGAGGTAATGTCTTCTTTAAATGATTCAGCCTATTCATGCATGTTATACAAAAAGAAATTGAATATTGCTTGTCTTGAGGAGAATTTATTTCATCATAAAGAAACTGCTTATTGTTTTTATTTCTAAAAAAATAACGAATAGCGTCCCAATATCTATGGAACGGAAAAGACCTTATAATATCTTGAAAAAACCAAATAGTATCTTTTATAGATATAAGGATTTTCCAATACAAAGACTTGGATTTTCTATGATTCTCTATGATATTAAGATATGGCTGTATGGAATTCATTATTAAAATAGAATATCATAAATAAGGATAAAACAGCAAAAAGACTTATTTTAATATATTTATATAGGCCGATTCCAAAACATTTGCTGTTTGTTGCCAATCAAATTTATTAACGTCCTCAACCTCAGTTTTTGCAACTTCATTTTTTAAAGCGTCAGTAAAGATGCTTATTTTATCTTTGTAATTTTCTTCAAAAAAAGTAATGGGCAAATTTTCTAGAGAATATGCATCTGTTTTTAAAACAAAAACCTTAAGACCTGCAACTACCGCCTCGACAATTGTAAGTGGAGACCCCTCCATTCTTGAAGTTAAAACAAATAATTTTGACGATTTCATAAGCGAATACACCTCCTCCTTATTACCTATTTGCCCAAACATTTTAACATTATTTTGCAGATTCAAATCAGCGATCTTTTTAATGACAGCTTCCCTCTCTGGACCATCGCCAATTATAAAACAAGAAATATCATTTTTATGTTTTTTAATTTCTGAAATCAAATTCAAAAGTTCTAAAACATTCTTTTGATAATGTAATCTACCCACAAAAATTATATCTGATTTCTGCTCCGATGGGATTGCATTTTTAATCAATAATGTATCAACACCATTCTTAACAACAAAGATATTCTTTTCTTTTATATGTAATTGCAAAAGTTTTGTTTTTAAATCTGGAGAAACTACGATGTGTTTTTTGTAAAAAACCAAAGACAATCTTTCCAATACAAAAGCGATACCTCCAAGAACCTTACCCATAAAAATGAATAGATAATTTCCAAAAAACTGATGCCAAGTCAAAACAGTCTTCTTTCTTTTTATTAAGCATGCAAGCCAGACAGAGTAAACATTCAAGAGAGAAAAAGCCGTAACGTCATAAATATCAAAATCAGATTTCAATGTATAGAAAAATAGTTTGATGGACAGGTTGATACTTTCTGTAATCTTCCTTTGACTATTCTGGTCATATAAACCAGTGAACTTAGAAACACCGTGTATTTTTACATCGTCAATAATTTTTATCTTATCATTATCCGTCCAAAATTTAGCCCCAATAATATGAACTTCATGCCCCATTTTAACGAGTCTTTTTGCTACCTCATGATTTCTAATTTCAGAACCACCAACTGTGTATGGCCAAATTGCATCGGTTACTATAGCGATTTTCATAGATGCATTATATCATAATGTTAATATCAAATTCTGTGTCCCTTAGTAATCATTTTTATAATCTGGTCCGCCTCGCCGTTTTAGTTGTTTATTAAAATTTCTCAAAATTTCGGCGTTGTTTCCCATATTAGAACCATTAATTATATTCTCAGGAATTTCTCTTCCTTCCAAATACGTCACCGTACCAAAAACATAATTCTTCCATTTTTCAGAATAGCCTTTTTCTGCAGAATTCAGAGCTGATTTAAAATATGGTAAAGCCGAATACTCATCACCAGAAAGAGCTAGTCTTTGGGCGACATGGAACTCTGTTATGCTTAAGAAATTATTATAACGAGAAATTACTTCCGAAGATTGTCTTTCAAAAAATTCAACCACTTCGGGATCTTTTAAGATTAATAGATTATCAACTGAGGCATCGTGTGTTGGGGTTTCTTGATCAAAATTCAATAAGGTCTTCAGGGCTTCATCGGGCGTCATACCACCCATCAGTAATTTACCTTTCAACGATTCCGTCCTTGAAACTTCAGCTAGAGATTGAGATTTTTGTTTTTCAACTTTATTCATATTTTTATAAGTTAACAAACTCCAGTTTTCTATATAAATCTTCTAAATCGACAAAAGAAATATTTTGAGACGACAACTCTTGAACAAAAGTGGCATGAACATCCTCCTGTTTTGCTAGAATAATATTTTTACCCCTAGAATAAGCGTATCCGAGTTCCAAAAGCATGCCTTCGCTTTTTTCTGAAGATTTTATTAATGCAAAAACATAATCCGACTCATCAAGCTCTCTAAGCGCATAGTCCAAGATCTGTTTGTATGAATAATTCTCTTTTTGAAAAAAGTCGTTATAACCAAAGGAACAAAAGACTGAAAGCCCCTTATTTTCAAAAATAGACGTAATCTTTTCCAGAACGCCCTTTAATATAATAAGGTCTTCTCCTGTATATCGATAAGAAATAAATATTTTCATATATGAATTTTAACATAGAAGTATTAGCATCGCTCCAAATAGCCCACAATCCGCAAAAAGTGGTGTTTTTAGGGAATGGTAATCCCTAAAACTTGACTTTTTTAGGGATTTGGATATTATTGTAAGTATTATGGATTTTCAAAGAATACAAAAAATAGAGGATTCTCTATATTCTGGTAGAGTTTTAATAATATATGGCCCAAGACGTATTGGTAAGACCACTATGGCAAAAGCTTTTTTGGACGCAAACAAAGACAAGAAAGTTAGATATGACGTTGGAGATGATCTAGTTTTACGCTCAATGTTTAAAAGGCAAAATCGTGCTGAGCTTTTACAATATTGCTTACCTTATGAAATAATTGTCATTGATGAAGCTCAAATGATAGAAGATATTGGAATTGGAGTAAAAATGATGATAGATGAATATAAAGATAAAACAATAATTCTCACAGGATCATCTTCTTTTGAAATAATGCAAAAAGTTGGTGAACCTTTAACTGGCAGACATTTTACAATGACACTTCTTCCAATTAGCACAAGAGAATGTTCTGGTAGTGATTTCGACAAAAAAAATAACTTAGAAAATCTACTAATATACGGCTCATACCCAGAAATATTAAGCACTGATGATGTGACTGTAAAAGAAAGATTGCTTGGTGAACTGGTTTCCTCCTATCTTTTTAAAGATGTTCTGTCTTTTGATAAATTAAAATCTTCAAAGTTATTATTAGATATTACTAGATGTATTGCATTTCAAATTGGAAATGAAGTTTCATATAATGAAATTGCTAATATCGCAAATTGTGATCAAAAAACAGTTAAAAAATATTTAGACTTACTTGAAAAAACTTTTATTATAAAAGCCGTAAGTCCATATAGTAGCAATCCAAGAAGTGAAATTACTCAAAAGAAAAAATATTATTTCTATGACCTTGGGGTAAGAAACGCTTTAATTCAAAACCTGAATGCACTAGATGTAAGAAATGATTTTGGACAATTATTTGAAAACTTTATTTTTATGGAAATTCTCAAAAAGAATGCATTCTCTGAAAAGCTTTTTGGTATATATTTTTGGAGAAGCAAAAAAGGTGAAGAGGTTGATATTGTAATAGAACAAGATGGAAAATTACAAGGCTATGAGTGCAAATGGAATGATACAAGATCAAAACACAAGTTTGCATTTTTAGAAAATTATCCAAATGCAGATTTTAATGTTGTGAACAAGGATAACTTTTTAGACTTCATGTAGAGATGGATATTTTAAAAGACTTTAAATCCAGTATCTTTGTTGTAAGAAATATTATAACCAAACGCTCTTGCCACATCTTTTACCGCATAATATTGGGCTTCTGACATCTTACGTGAATCGCCACTTCCTGGTTTTGGGTTAGTATATCGCTTTAAAGCTTCAGCGAAGGCGGCATCTTTTGATTTTAATTCCTCAACAAAGGATTCGATGTGCTCAGTCTCTATTGATCCAATCTCTGACATAAAAAATCCGTCCGCTACTTTTTTACCGAGCAAATTATCTCCTCGAACATATGGCTTTATAGTCTGTGCAAGCTCCTCAAGAACTTCATCGCTTGGCTGTTCTAAAAAATAAATACTAATTGAATCGTGTCGATCTGTTGGAGAGGTGGGTGTGCCCGGCTCCCCAAATTTATAATTTGCCTTGATCTTTCCACTTAGAATCATCTCATCAAGACTATTAATTAATTCAGGGGTGACATTAACATTAAATGACCCACGAGTAACCGTCTCTTCTCCTTTTTTAGGAAAATTTCCACGGTACATCCATTCTTTTTTTCTATTATCTATGGGAACTTTTTTATTACTAAGAGCCTCTTCCCACATTTTCTCTCCATTAGGGTCTGTTGGATAGTCCGCGGATCTATATCTTGTATAGACGTCTTGAAACAATGCCGACACAAAACTTCTCCGATTTTCAAAATCATCAATATGATCCAAAAAATCTTTATATAAATCTATAACAACCTGGCTTCTTCCATGTGAAACAAGTTTGACCAATCCTGCAATCAAATGATTTTCCCCTTCTTTATTATTTTGAACCGAAGCAAGTTCTTGTTGTTTTGTCGCTAACGCTTCATCCGAACCAATACCAAGATCTTTTCTAATTTGCTCTATTTTTACCCCATCAACAAGTTTCCCTTCCTGAGCCCTTATTCCATCAGATTCTTTTTTTCGGAGAGCGTCTACAACTTTTTGTTTTCTCTCTTTTTCTCGCTCAGTCTTTTCTCTATCAATATATTCAGGAATGGTCCAAGCGAAATCAAGCGTGTCTGCGTCCAAACCTCTGTATTGTGGAGGTATATCAATCTCGTGTTGCTGATCAATAATCACTGCATCTTCATTTTTAAACTCCGAGGAGCCTTCTTGTATTAAACCAGCCTCAATACCAGCAACAAAAGAAGGTGGTAATCCTTGCGTTATAGAATCTCTTGATTCACCAGCCCTTATCCGATCAATATATTCTTGAATTTTTTGTCCTGATCCACTCAGAGATTTTTCTTTCATAAATAAATTATAGCAAAATTAAGGATATAATACGACCTTTCTAGTATAACTTACACATCAATTTTACGTAATTAGTTACAAACTTCTATCAATTGAGACTCCCCCAAACCCCGTAGGAACCCTGTATCATCAATGCATGTGTAAAACAAGTCATACTTTTTAATCTAAATATCTAAATAAAATATACCCTTATTTATTTGATGGGTGTATAATTTAAACATTATCCTTATATAAAAAACATGAATACAGCCACATTACATATTTCACGAAAAATTGCTGATCAAAAAGAAGACAAAGGTGATATGCAATTTATCGAGGGAGATTATTTTAATATCTATCATGCAATGATTGTCAGTGAAAAACTCGGAGAAAATAATGAGATGATTAAAAAGTTCACTGCTTTCAAAATTGATTCCATAAGCGACAATTCTGTAAATATTAAACTCATCTATCCTGCACCACCTACAAAAGATTTCTCATTAAAAATTGGAGATTCGAAAGAGGTAGAGTTTGGAGAATATGGAATTTATACGATAACACTTTCTGAAGTTTTATAAAATCATTTTGATTCAATCAAAATTCAATTTTCAGAAATGACAAAAAAAAGGGGGCATAGTACAAATGAACAGAAATATATTATCGCCCTGGAGGGATTCGGTCCTTACAGGACCTGTACAGTCTTCGTATCGTGCTCGCTACGCTGCGCGCGATATATGTGGGTCATGGTTTATTTTCTGCTTTCTTGCCATTCACACGCCTCTTTCTCTATTTGGGCTAAGAAAGGGGCTTTGGCTGCTCGATATGCAGGATAATCATCTGGATGTTTCTGAAAATTCAATTCTTTCAGATCAGCATACAATTTTGCTTTTTCGGGAAATGCTCTAAGGAAGTCACGCATAACGAGAAATTGTCGTGTCTTTGGTGCGTCAACCTGGCATACATGTATGTTTTCTAATTTTTCTCCATCAGGACCAGTTTTGAAAAACAAAAGAGTATCTGGAGCAATATAGTTCTCTCCCCATTCATAACCAACGCTGGCCATTTTAAGAGTCTCTTTAGATAGATCCTTGATATCGTTTACGATTATCAAAACATCAATCAATGGTTTTGCTTTCATTCCCGGAACAGAAGTACTTCCAACGTGATTAATTTGAAGTGCCTTACTCCCAAAGATTTCTGAGATGAGTCTTTTTATTGATTCAAATTTAGTTACCCAATTTGGGTCGTATTCAGAAATCGAGTATTTTCTTTTTATACTTTTATCTAACTCTTTCACATTATAATTATAACTTACATTTTAAGTCTTAGGTACTCGGATCGCACCATAATCATATGTACGTAGGTCACTCCGATACTAAATTTTCTTGGCGGAGACGGAGGGATTCGGTCCTTACAGGACCTGTACAGTCTTCGTATCGTGCTCGCTACGCTGCGCGCGATATACTCAGAC
This sequence comes from uncultured Candidatus Saccharibacteria bacterium, assembly GCA_964443365.1. GTDB lineage: Bacteria > Patescibacteriota > Minisyncoccia > Phycocordibacterales > CAIZLB01 > CAIJKW01. The sequence continues at coordinate 3,544 of CAYUCM010000007.1, read as the reverse complement.
TTTTCTCATCCCTCACGGAAACTGCTCAAGCAGTTTCCTCGTCTCCTCCGTTCACTCACTTCGTTCGTTCACTGCGGAACACTCGGGTTAAGTACCAAATGTTTCAAGCACCGTAAGGGTAATTAAATGATTTTTGATAGATTGTCTGAGGCACTCGGGTTGTTATCGTTATTTCATGTATCCTAAATGTTTGAACATTATTACTGATGGAGGCACTATATCTAGTGTCGAAAGATTTTCAATAGGAATCCATTCGATTCTTTCATGGCCCTCTGGAATAAAAGGTTCCCCAGAAGCATATTCGAATTCTAAATCAAGATATATAAACTGCTTTTCGATACCATCATGGTCTTTCTTAATCTCTGTATCCCAAAAGAAATTTTGCACAGGAGAAACATCAACCCTGGCAAGACTTTTTATGTACTTCCTGAAAGTCTCTCCTGGATCTTCACCAGGAACGAACTCTGCTCCAAAAGAGTACCAGGTTTCCTGATACGGCTCCGAACCAGCAAACTTCTTCCGCATCAAAACGGAGTTTCCTTTAAGGATATTACCAATGATTAAAATCTTTGTGGGCATAATATGATTATAACTTTTTTATCGAAACTTAGGTACTCGGGTCAATTCCGATACCAAGTTCTTATGGCGGAGACGGAGGGATTCGGTCCTTACAGGACCTGTACAGTCTTCGTATCGTGCTCGCTACGCTGCGCGCGATATACTCAGACTTTTCTCATCCCTCACGGAAACTGCTCAAGCAGTTTCCTCGTCTCCTCCGTTCACTCACTTCGTTCGTTCACTGCGGAGACGGAGGGATTCGAACCCTCGGAGCCGTTTAAAGGGCTCACCTCTTTAGCAAAGAGGCACGTTAGACCACTCCGACACGTCTCCAATATCCACATACTAGCACGATATATCGTATTTTCAAAAAGCATGCAATAATTATCAAATGAGAACAAAAATAATAACAATCGCCATCGTAATTATCATACTTATAGTAGCCGGAATCACAATGAACAGAAACACTAAAACAACTGAGTATTTTAATCAAACCAACACAACACAAAGCCAAGAGCAAGGAAGTGTAGACATAAAAGCTTCCAGCACCACAACAACAAGTGACCCTTCAGCAGACACACAATCGTATTACACACTAGTGGATATTTCCAAACACAATTCCCCTTCAGATTGCTGGATGCTAATCGATAAAAATATAATAGACGCAACGGCCTATATAGCATCAGGCAAACATCCAAATAATGACATCAACAAAGGGTGCGGTAAGGATGCAACAGAAATGTTTAACGAAATCAAAAAACACGCAGGCAAAAAAGCACAAGAATTAATTACACAAAATCAAATCGGTATCTTAAAATAATTACACTCAAATAATCACATGGAAACTTTATTGTACGATGTAGGAAGAATCTGCGGTATTTTAGGTTTTTTCTTTTTATCATTCTTAATATTTTCTGGCGACACAGCAAGATATTGGAATAAATTAATTGGATTAGATAAGATCATAAAATTTCAAAAGAAATTTTCATATTTCACAGCTGTGTTTGTAATTTTACATCCAGTATTTTTTGCATTGTCATACAAATCTCCAAAGGGTTTCTTTGTTCCAGATCTTGCATATATTCCATTAGCATTAGGCATTCTAGCTTTTTATGTTTTTATAGCGATAATGATTGCCTCTGCGTTATACAAAAGAATATCGTATAAAATATGGCAATATATTCATGTACTAACCTATGTACTATTTTTCTTTGCTTTGTATCATGCAAAAGAATGGGGTTCAACAAAAAACCTTTTAATCCCCTATGCAATTACATTACTACTTATAATTTGCGGGATAATTTATCGTACTCAATATAAAATTAGAAGTTCTAGGGTAAATAAATTTATTGTCGATTCCATACAGCATGAAACACACGACACCTTCACTCTTGTACTGTCATCAGAAAATAAATTAAAATTTAAAGCTGGGCAATTTTGTTTTCTTCGTATAAATAAAAATAAACTTTATGCCAGACACCCTTTTACAATATCAAGCGCACCTCATGAAAATAAAATTTCATTTACCATCAAAATAGCTGGGCGATTCACAAAAACTGCAAGAGATTTACAAATTGGTGAATCAGTTTTTGTCGATGGACCTTTTGGAAATTTTATTCCAAATGAAGACAAGGACATGGTCTTTATCGCAGGTGGAGTTGGAATCACACCCTTCATCAGTGTTCTCAAGGATAGAATACATAAAAATCTAACACAAAAAATAACCTTATTTTACGGCTCCAAAACTGAAGACGACATTATATTCAGAAAAGATTTAGAAAATATGAATTATGATTGGCTTCAAAAAGTCTATTTGATTAATAATATTGTGAACCTGAAAATGGAATGCGAGCAAGGATATATTAGAGAAGATCTAATTAAAAAATATGTGAAGAACACTACCGACTCAATGTATTATATTTGTGGGCCAGAAGGCATGAAGGAAACCGCCAAAAAAGTCTTAAAAGAAATGGGGATTCCTAAAAGTAATATTTTTGTAGAAGATTTCTTTTGGTAATTTCTAAAATTCCTACGACTCTTCTCGTGTTCATATTCATCATAAAACTTAGAGCTATCGCCAATCAATCTCGTCAAAACCTAAATTCTTTAAATATTTATTGGTTTGACTAAAATGTTTTGATCCAAAAAAACCATTGTATGCAGAAAATGGCGATGGATGTTGCGCTTCCAAAACTAGATGTTTCTTTCTATCAATTTTAATCCCCTTTTTTCTGGCATAATTTCCCCATAGAATAAAAACAATATTCTCTTTTTCTTTTGAAAGTTTTTCAATGACGGCATCGGTGAAATCTTCCCATCCTTTATTTTGATGAGAACCCGGAGTATTTGCCCTAACTGTTAGAGTGGCATTTAAAAGAAGAATTCCCTGCTTTGCCCATCTTGTTAAATCTCCATTTGGAATAGTCTTAATATTCAAATCGCTTTCTATTTCTTTAAAAATATTTTTTAGCGATGGCGGAATTGCAATCTTCAAACCGTCTCCCCCAACAGCAAAACATAGTCCATTTGCTTGTCCCATTCCATGATATGGATCCTGTCCAATTATTACAACTCTCACTTTGTTATATGGACATTCGTCAAAAGCTTTAAGGATATTTTTTAACGAAGGATACACCGCGCCACCCTTGTATTCACTTATTACAAAATTAGACAGCAAAGAAAAATAGTCTTTTGCAAATTCATCAGAAAGAGCTTTTCTCCATGAGTTTTCTATTTTTATTTCTTTTTCCAACATATATAGATTAGACTTTATTTTAGACCTTTTTGCCCACTTTGAACACTTTGAAATCTGTAAAAAATAGGTTATACTCCCCAATATGGAGGATTGGATGAGTGGCTTAAATCAACAGTTTACTAAACTGTCGGCTGGGAAACTGGCCCGTGAGTTCGAATCTCACATCCTCCGCAAAGAGACACATTACCCCTTCATAAACCTAATTCTCGCCTTTCTAAAAGTCTCAAGGGT
>CAYUCM010000006.1:0-30062 GCA_964443365.1 uncultured Candidatus Saccharibacteria bacterium | reverse complement strand
ATGCGCCGCCGGGGGATTCCTCATTTCATAATCAATTTTACAAACTAGAAAAACCCCAGCAAAAATGCTACTATTTTATTAATGAAAAAGACATTATCAAAAAACCCTGATGAATCGACGAATAAAGTAGAAACTACAACATCAGACACATCAGAGAAAAAAACCAAAAAAATAACCCCAGAAATAGCTGGCGGTTTTAGAGACTATCTACCTGAGGACATGCTTCCTCGTCAAAAAATATTCCAAACAATTCAATCCGTTTTTGAAAAATACGGATTCCTCCCTCTTGAAACTCCTGGACTAGAAAAGCAAAACATTTTAACAGGCGGAGATCCAAACTTTAAAATGATGATGTTTAAGGCTGGCATCAAAGGTGAAAATGAAGACCTCGCTTTAAGATTTGATTTAACAGTCCCTCTGGCAAGAGTTGTTTCAATGTATGGTGACAAAATAGAAAAGCCTTTCAAGAGATATCAAAACGGAAAGGTTTGGCGAGGAGAAAAACCACAAGCAGGCAGGTTCAGAGAGTTTACACAATTTGATGCGGACATTGTCGGCACAAACAGAAGAAGCGCTGACGCTGAAATAATTGCATTGATTTATGACACAATGAATGCGCTTAATCTTACAAAATTCAAAATCAGATTAAACAATAGAAAGATTTTGAACGGTCTACCAGATTACGCCTCGTATAATCCAAAATTAAATACTGAAGTTTTAAAATCAATAGATAAATTAGATAAAATTAGTTTTACAGAAATTTCCAAAGAATTAAAGGATAAAGGTCTTAATGATCAATCAATTAAAAAGATTAAAGATTTTATAGAACTTCAACCCGACGCAAATCTTAACTCCAACCCAAAATCCAATTCAAACAATTCGTCCACATTTTCTGAACTAAAAGAACTGATGAAAGATTCAGAAGAAGCGCTTATTGGTATTTCTGAACTAGAAGAGGTTTGCAACAATTTAGAAGCTCTTGGCGTATCAAAAGATTTTTGGCAAATTGATTTATCTGTTGCTAGAGGTCTTGGATATTATACTGGAATTATTTTTGAAACAATTCTTCTTGACCTACCTTCAATTGGAAGTGTATTTTCTGGCGGTAGATATGACAATCTTGTTGCAAGATTTGGAGGCGCTCCAATTCCAGCTGTTGGTGCATCCGTTGGAGTAGATAGACTATTTGCTGCTTTAGAAAAATTATCACTAGTCAAAATTGAAAAAACTAATGTTAAATTCCTTGTTTTGAATTTTGATAAAAATGCAGAAATTTATTGTCAAAAAATTACAGCCAAATTGAGAAATGCGGGCATTGCGACAGAACTATATCTTGGTAGAGAGGAATTATTAAAAACCCAACTTGCTTATGCTTTAAAACAAGAAATTCCTTTTGTGATAATTGTTGGAGAAGATGAAATGAAAGAAAATGTTTTACAGATTAAGGATTTAAAAAATAGAAATCAAGAAAAAGTTTCTTTTGACGAATTAGTAGCGCGCGCACAAAATCTTATAAAATAAACCTAAGCCACCACCGCCCTAACGGCTTGCACCATCGCTCCCGTTTCATCGGTTTTTACAATTGCTACAATTGGATTTTCATTCATACTGATAACAGTTTCAACACCCTCTGATTTATTATTATGATCTTTATCAATTTTTACACCCAAATATCCAAGACCTTCACAAATTCTTTCTCGCATAATAAATGAACGCTCCCCCACTGTTCCAGAAAACACAATCATATCCAATCCTCCCAAAACAGAAACCGCTTCTGCGATAACAGCTTTTGCTCTAGTTACATACATTTTTAAGGCAAGAGCACTGTCTGCATTTTCTACACCTCCATGCTTTTCATTTTGAAGTAATTCTCTTATATCATTAGACTTGCCAGAAACACCCAAAAGACCGCATTTGCCGTTTAGATAGCCCAAAATTGACCTTACACCAATCTTTTTAGCCAAATAGGCAACCACACCAGCATCCACGTTTCCAACTCTTGTGGCCATTACTAGGCCCTCGAGAGGTGTAAAACCCATACTGTTATACACACTTTGACCCTTTAAAACAGCTGTCACACTAGCACCCCCACCAAGGTGACAAATCACAACCTTTTCAGGTAAATGAATTTCCTTTCCCGCTCCATCTTTAATTACTCCATTTCTAATTTTACTCAAAATAGATTCTATAGAAATTCCATGATAACCAAACTTTTTAATATCATACTTTAAACTATCTTTCATTGGAATTGCATAATATTTATTTTCAGCTGGAATTGTCTTATGAAATGCTGTATCAGAAATACCAATAATTTTAATGTCCTTACCCAAGACCTTCTTTGCGCTTTCAACTTCTTCAATTGCAGATTTTAAATGAAGAGGAGCTTTTTCCATAGCTTCTCCCAATTTCTTTATATATTCTTTATCAATTCTTTTGTGATCTTGAAAATAACTTCCAGACGCCACAATTCTAACTCCCAAAACATCAACATCTTTTTTGTGATTAATTACACCAAAATTTATCATTCTATTTATGATAAACGCGATTGAATTAACAAAATCTTTTGAGCTGATTTCTAATTTATTTGACGAAGACTCATCACCATGACCAATATATTTTTCATTAACATCCTCATTTAAAATATGCTTACCGTTCTCAAATTCAAAATGGGCACTGTATTGTCTTTCATCGTCAAAAAAGAAAGAGTATTTCTTAGACTGGCTACCTGTATTTATTATCAATATTTTATTCATGTGTTTATATAATTTAATTTTCTAATTACTAATGTTTTTATTGAGCGTCTTCCAATTCTGGCGAGTCCACTCCATTGTCTATTGCGTATCGTTTTGCCTCGTCAATTTTTTGATTATATTTTTTAATCAATAAATCTGTTAGGGTCTTATCAAGCAACAAAGGATTTGATTCTAGCAATTTTTGCCATGCATCAAGAACTATATCATATCTACTTGTCTTATTTCTTAAATGTAAATCAAACGGTGTTGTTGTTGATCCGGAATCCAAATATCCGTGAACAGACATTCTGTTATAATTATTTTCATAATCAAAAAGTATTTGCTTCAAGGTTTCTGGATAGCCATGAAAATTAAAGATCACAGGCTTGTCTTCTGTAAAAAACAAATTAAAATCTGACATTGGCATCTTTTCAGTATAACTACCCATTGTATAAGGAGAAAGTTCTGTCACACACACAAATCTAATTTTTATTTTGGGAGTTTCTGCTTTCATTATTTTAATTGCAGACAAACTTTCTTTGATTGCGTATTGTCCAATTCCAACAAGTACAATGTCTGGATTTTCATCTGAAGCAAAATTCCATTTCATAATTCCCCTTTTCACCTGCTCTTTTGCTTCTTCACCATCTAGCCAAATTGATTCATCAGTTTTTTCTGCCACAATTACATTCATGCTGTTTTTTATTTCAAGCATTTTTTGCGAATATAGAAGTGCCACATTTGCATCAGCTGGAAAAAATACGTTTACAAAATTATTATGCTTTTGCAAAAGTGTATCAATAAATCCTGGGTTCTGATGAGAAAAACCATTATGTTCCTGTCTCCATAATGATGATGTCAAAACATAGTTTAAAGATGAAATCTCCCCTCTCCAAGATATATCTTTTGCAATTTTCAAAAACTTAGAATATTGATCCGCCATAGATGCCACTATTTGCATAAAAGCTTCATAAGAAGCAAACACACCGTGTCTTCCTGATAAAATGTATCCCTGAAGTAGTCCATGCAAAGAGTGCTCTGAAAGCATTTCCATTACTCGCCCAAAATGAGACATATTTTTATCACTTTCTTTTATGGTGCCCATCCAAACCCTATTGGTTGATTTAAAAACTCCATCCAATTTATTAGAATATGTTTCATCCGGAGACATTAATCTAAAATTTTGATTTTCTTCATTTTGCTTGAAAACTTGTGCCAAGTATTCACCCATCGCGATCATTGATGATTTTTTGTTTTTTAACGAAGTGCAAAGCAAGGACGCATCTGGCAAATTCAAATCCATTCTGTTTTTTGCATGCGCAATCAAATTATCAGACATTTTAAATCCGTCTTCTGGAATATTATCTAGAATATCTTTGTTGAAACCGGCGTCAGTTAGGAGCTCGTTAAAATTATAAGACTTAAGCCAAGCTTCTAAAGCCCTAAGTTCCGTCTCATCAAATTTTGCATTTTTTGCAACAACCTGATGTGACAAATAATTACCCTCGTACTTTTCTCCGTTCAAGTTTTTAATTCCAGTCCAGCCCTTTAGGGTTTTTAAAACAATAACGGGAAACTTTGAAATCGCACTGATTTTATTATTATCACAATTAGATGCATTTGAAGTTTTAATTTTTCTTATCGACTTTAAACATTTATCCAATGTTTTGATCATTTCCTTATGAATAGAATCTTCTTGTCTTTCTGTTTCAATTTTTGTAGCATCGACAATAAAGACTTCATAACCATAACCCTCAAGAAGTTTTGTGATTTCTTTATCAGTCATTCTACCAAGAAATGTTGGACCGGAAATTTTAAATTCATTTAAATGAATTATAGGAAGAACTGTTCCGTCTCTTTTTGAATTAATTAATTTACTTAAATGCCAAGATGTTGCAAGTGGGCCCGTTTCAAATTCCCCATCGCCAATAACACAAGCGGTAATTAAATCTGGATTATCCAAAACAGTTCCATAAGCCGTTGCTAATGAATATCCAAGCTCACCCCCTTCAAGAACTACCCCCGGCGTCATTGGAGATGCGTGTGATGGAAATCCATAAGGCCAAGAAAATTGTTTTGATATATATTCAATGCCCTGTTTATTTAAACTTGCGTCTTTATAATATTTAAATAGGGTTCCATCAAGAAATACATTTGATTGAAGAGCTGGAAATCCATGTCCTGGACCAAGCACAAATAACATATTCAATTTATTTTTACGAATCAAATTGTTTAAATGTGCATAAATAAAATTTATTCCCGGACATGTTCCCCAGTGACCCAAAAGACGAGGTTTAATATGGCTAGGTTTTAATTCTTTCTCTAGGAAAAAATTATCTCTTAAATAAATTTGAGCGACAGTCAAATAATTTGTGGCTCTAATTGTCTTTTTAATGTTTTGTATTTCTTGCGACATGGGTTGATTATAACATTATTTTATCGTTTGTTATCCACCGTGATGGCACGCATGAAGTCTGTATAATCCCTTGCGATTGACAAAACACCACCTGATTGTTAATCTTTTTAAGTACTCGATAAATATTGAGCTAAAACACGATATTTAAAGAGAAACACGGGTAAGTAGCTCAATTGGTTAGAGCGCCGGTCTGTGGATCCGGAGGTTGTGAGTTCAATTCTCACCTTACCCACCATAACAAAAAGCACAGCCTGCAAGCTGTGCCTTTTGTTTATATGTATTTTATTTTATTGATTAACACAGTTTCCGTATCTTGTGTTTTGCAAACCATCAATTACCCAAATCTGTCCAGTGGTACATTCAAACGTTGCATAATTTAGTCTTTCATCCAACTCCATACTGGCATAAGGATCACCTATTGGAATAAGGGCACACTTGGGACTACTAGGCGCTAGGTCAAGAGCCCAACCCGTTGTACAAGGAGATGGTGGGGCTATAGGTGGAGTTGCGGGTGGTATTATAGGAGGAACTAAAGAAGGAATATTAAAACCTCCACCATCAACAGTATCTGCCCCATCTGTTATTCCTTCAATTGCATCAAGCGAATCAAGTGTTCCATCAAATTCATTGAATGCAAAGTCTCCGCTTGCATCCATTGGGTATGGATAATCCTCATCATCTTCCCATAAAGCAGTATCATCTGCAATTTCTTGTAATGCAGTAGAGCTGGTATCACCAACAATAAATCCAGCTCTTTTGTTTGCAACCCCCGCAGAAACTGCACTAGTTCCAACATGCTGTGTTAAAACAGCATATGATATAAATGTTTTATCTTTCTTAACTGCTTTATAACAAATACCAGCAGCATCATTATCATAGGGATGAACTGGAATACTTGCTATGTATTTTTTATCAACCAAAACCTGCGCCATTGCATCAAAATTTGCACAAAGCTTAGTCTGAGTATGGGTGACCGCCGCTTGAGCTGTCTTTGCAAAAAAAGCTAATTTATTATTTACAGAAGCCGTTTTTACTTTTTCTGTAGAATTAAATCCTGTGCCGGTGTCCACGGGTGGATAATCTTTATAATCGATATAATACATCTCAGCGGCCAATTTAACCTGCCTTAAGTCTTCTGTAACCTTGGTGTCTGCAGCCTTCATTCTAGCGGATGCAACATTATTCATGACAACTGATGATATTAGGGCGATGATTGCAATAACCACAAGAAGTTCTATAAGAGTAAAGGCTTTATTATTTTTAGGATTTTTCATAAATAAAAATTAAATTCTGTCTATAAAAACAGGGTATGTTGATGTGTTTATATAAATTAGTAAACTAATTATAACGAAACAAATAATTAGTGATAAAATTAATAAATTTGCAACCTTTTCATTTTTAACAAATCTTTTGTCTAACAAGAAAATAATTATTGCGGGAGGTTCTGTGCTTTTTTCAAAACGAGCATACAAAAGCTTCCCATTAGACGTTTCTTTTTTTGTTGTTTTATTTTTTCTTAATCTTAATTTCATATTACTTAAATTATAGCACTAGGAAAAAAAATAACCAACAATAATATACCACATTATTATATTATTCCACCCCGTTACATAAATATGCTATGAATTCAAAACTGACTTGAAGTGTTCATATGCATCCCTTGGAGAATCATCAGCATAAATCGCAGAACCAACAACCAGCCTGCTTACCCCAGCGTCAGCTAGAGGTTTTGCATATTCTGGCTTGATGCCGCCATCCACAGAAATAATCATCTCTGGAAATTTTGCATGAATTTCTTTTACATAAGATAAAACCTTATGATCAAATTTTTCTCCCTGAAATCCAATCCTGTCTATTCCCATAACCTGAACACCATCCAATTCTATTTCCTCTTTTTTGAAATCATGTAAAATTTCTAAAATCCTCTCAATTGACATGTCCAATTCAAAATCTAAAACAATTTCAACACCTTTTTCTTTTGATTCTCTTACTATCCTCTTTATAATTTCTTCAGGTTCGCTTTTGTAATGAATAACGAGTCTTGTTGCACCTGCAGCTATCCATTTAGACGCCTCGTTCTCAACATCCCTTATCATCATATCTATTTCAAAATCAAAATCCTGCCAATCAGGTAGCCCGTCCTCTTGTTTTATTATTTGAATAAAATGCTTATCTTCAGTTTTCATGTATGGCCAAGTTTTGCCTTCGACAAATTTTCCATCCATAACATCAATTTGAAGGACATTAGCTATTCCCTTCATTGCTCCAACCTTAAGAGTTAAATCCTCATAGGAAGACGCCATTATCGCCGGTATAATTTCTGTTTTTATCTTCGTCATCTAAATCTTTATTTGATTAGCTTTTAATATAATTAGTACGAGCTTAATACAGATTTGTATTTAACTCTCCTTCAATATCTTCAATCTGCCTTATTCTTCTGATATGTCTATCTTCCTGCAAAAAAGAAGTGCCGAGCCAAAGTCTTGTTGCCATTATTGCATCATTCTCTGAAACAAGTCTTGCGCCAATTGCCAATACGTTTGAATCATTATGCTCTCTGGACAATGTTATGATCTCCTGGCTTCCTCCATAAAAAAGACACGTTCTTATGTGTGGAAATTTATTTGCTACGATAGACGCACCAACACCAGATCCACACAAAACAATTCCCCTAACATCACCGTCTGTGTATTCCAATTCATTTGTAAGTCTAGCGCCTTCAGCTTCTGAGACGGCCTTAACGGCTTTTGAGACAGTAAGCGGAAAGTCATCATCCGGATCAAGCTCATCTGGCCCGCAATCAATTACGGTGTGTCCAGCAAAAGCCATGTCTTCTATCAAGGTTTTTTTTAATTCATATCCTGCGTGATCTGATGCTATAAATATTTTCATATTATTAATATATTATACTATTCTTTATTCCTCACTGTTTTTTATAAATTTTTCAACCAATCTCTTTGAAGTTACAATCTTATAAATATAAGCCATAAAAGCAAATTGAACAAATCCAATTATTGCTGCCCAAAATAGCCCAATAAGCACCCCGTTTAATTTCATGTTAAATCCAAGTGGGGCATATTTTTGCATCATAAGCATTACTAGCCTACCAAATTGTGGAATTCTAATTTGCCCAACAATAGCGACAAATAATAAAGAGGTTACATTCCAAGCTGCGCCAGCTAGACCTATTTTAATGATTGTAATTTTATTCATATGCATATGTTCTATTATAACATATTAAAATTATAGGTATTTGTAAGCCCGTCACCGTCTGTCATCTTCAACTTATTACCCTCTCGTACAATTGAGGTAAACACAACCGAATCAGGACTTGCGCCGGTTTTAATGATTAATTTGCCATCTTCTAACTTCCAGGTACCAATATCAAGTGGTCGATCATGTAGATACGAACTATAAACATGTTCGCCATCTTCAATTGAAAATGCCATACTTCCAGCATTAAAACCTGGTGTCCAGTAACCGACAATATCATTTTCTTTAATTTGTCGAGCTTCACCATCAACCTCTGTACTGTTAATCTTAAATGAATTGATCAGAGTATCTATAACTTTCTTTTTTCTTAAATAACCACCAGGAAGAGATACATTAAAACGCAACCCCCTTCCCTTTTGACTGTCTAAATTAAAATCAAGAAACTTTTCTTCCGAATCTAATACATATCTGACATTATTTTTATTTACTTTTTGCTTACTCCAATAGTCTTCTGTCTTTTTTGCATACACCTCCTCCCACACAATACTAAAACCAGTATTCCCCTCAAGTTCTGAATTCATAGAATACATTATAGAATTCTTATTGAGTGATGTTTTATACAAAGAACCTAAATCTGGATAATCAAAACTAAAATTAGATTCTTGATTTTTATAATTAAAAACGCTTTCTTTTTGTATTTGCTTATTAATATCCCCAACCTGTTCATCTTCTATCTTTATATAATTTTGATAAGGTGTCTTTCCAGAAGAATCTTTACAAACGTTAAGTAAATTATCACTTTGTGTATCTCTCTTTAGGGAAACATTTATCCATTTGCCACCACGTATAGTTGCAATGGTGTTATTTTTATAGGTGAAAAAATTCTTTTTTTCCAAAAGTCGTACCGATCTAATCTTATCTTCCGGCTTACCATCTATAAACAAAAAGGAGTTTTTATCGCAAACATACTCTCTGTTTAATTTATTGAAATTGTCTTTTTGTGAAGAACCCCCGGACACAAACAAAAAATATACAATAATGATTAGTGGCAAAATCCCGAGCAGTGCAAATAAAAATGATTTATATCTAATAGACAAAAATATGAACAAGCCTATTATGAATGGATATCCAACAGATGCCAAAAATACAAGCCATGCGGTTAACGATTTTGTAGATCCAGGAGAATCAAATATCATTACGCCAGAAACAAAAAGCATAGGATAAAACAGAAGCGGTATCAAGGAAATAACGTTGATTATCTTTATTATCATGTTTTTATTATATCATCACAAAAAGAAACGGCCCATATCACTCAAACAGATAAACCTTAATCATCAAACTGCGTTGTAAACACAACCTTTCCAAATCTTGGTATGACATCACTAAACTGATCCTGATCGACAATTTCACAATAAGGTAATAAAATTTTATCGCAAAACAAAGAAACCTTATCTGCTTTAAGAGCTGGCTCCAATTCTTCAAAAGGTATGGAAAATAGCTTGCTTATATACTCCCTATCTTCAGATGAAATATTAGTTGTAAAATTTTTGTTAAATTCAAATTTCTTTTCTACACCAAACAAACTCGTTGTTAGAACCCAATCTGTTTGATTCTCTTCAACGTATAATTCTATTATTTTTGGAAAAGTTTTCTTTAAATTTTCCCAAGGATTTGAAACAATAGAAAAAGTCGAAAAATCGCCCGGCACCTTAAAGCCCATAATAAGCGGTGCAAGTATTGCAACCCAATTATCAGTATCCTTACATGAACCATCGTCCACAGCAGATAAAATATTTGCTTTTTCTAGCTTGCTTTTAATTTCCTCAAGTGGTTCTTTTGTGACCCCGTAATAATGTGTGATTTCAGACATTTTTATTTTGTTATTAAAAAGGCTCGCCCCTTACTGATTTCATCAACGTTTTTCATACTAATATTATACCTTTTTTAGATCAATTTTCCAGCTTCTATTACATGTTTCATCAGCGTATACGTATACCCCATCTCATTATCATACCAAGCTAAAACCTTCACCAAATTACCATTCACAACTCTTGTAAATTTTAAATCCGCAATTGAAGCATGAGGATTTCCAATAATATCTCTTGAAACTAATTCTTCATTTGATACATCAAAAATTCCTGACCATCTTGAATCCGCGACTGCTTTTGTAAGAATTTCATTTACCTCCTCTTTGCTGGTTGTACGCTTTGCAATAAAAGTAATATCAACAATTGATCCCGTTACAACAGGAACTCTCATTGAAACTCCGTCAAACTTGCCAGCCAAATCTGTGATGACTTTTGTTGTAGCAATTGCTGCACCCGTTGAAGAGGGGACAATATTCATCGCAGCCGCTCTGCCCTCTCGCCAATCTTTTTTATTTGGAGCATCAACCAATGATTGACTTGCGGTATAACCATGCACTGTATTTAGAAGCGCGGATTCAATACCAATTTTTTCATTTAGAATTGCAATCAATGGACTTGCCGCATTTGTTGTACAAGATGCGTTTGATGTTACAGGAGAATTTTCAATATCTGATTCATTAATTCCCATAAGAACTGTTGCAGCCTGAGGTGCGCCAGCTTCATCTTTTGCAGGAGCTGAAATTACAACTCTTTTTGCACCGGCTTGAATATGAGCTTCAGATTTTTGACGAGAAACAAACAGCCCCGTTGACTCAAGAACAATATCAACAGCTAAATCCTTCCAAGGAAGATTAGCTGGATCTTTTTCTGATAAATATTTTATTTCTTGTCCGTTTACAACCAGGACACCAACATCTTTATTTACTTTTATATCTAAACTACTTTTTCCATAAGCGGTATCATATTTCATTAAATATGCGATATTCTCAATATCCGCTAAATCATTTATAGCAACAATTTGAAGTTCTGGATTTGTAATAGCGAGCTTAAGGAATGCTCTACCTATTCTGCCTGCGCCGTTTATGGCAATTCTTTTTTGTGACATGTGTTTGGTATTTGAATGATTATATTAACCATTGAATTATACCATTTATTTTACAAGCTCCACAATCATATCCTTTGCCACCACCGGATTAACCGCACCCTTTGATACCTTCATGACCTGCCATAGCAAAAACTGTAGAGAAGCTTCTTTCCCTGCCTTATATTCAGCAACAACACCCGCGTTAGCTTCCAAAATTTCAGAAATCATTTTCTTCAAAGCTTCTGGATCATTTTTTTGAATCAAACCCTCTTGTTCTGCAATTTGCTTTGGACTACGCGATTCATCTTCTGTATTATTTACAAAACTTCCATCTGCACCAGTACTTCCCCAATATTTCATTAAAATATCTTTTGCAGCACGAGAATTCAACTCACCTTTTGAAAGCATCTCCAACATTTCCGCAAAATATGGAACAGAAATTTTAATAGTCTCATTACCATTACTATTAGCGCCGCCATTACCAGACTTTTTAACCAACCCAGCAATGTCTGACGTAATATAATTAATTCCCAATTTTATTTTTTCTGGCGAATGTCCAGCGGTTTCAAGTGCTACAAAATCGTCAAAAAACTTCCTGAAAATATCATTCTGAACGAACATTTCTGCGTCTTCACCCTTCATTCCAAAATCATTCTTATATCTATCGCGCTTTTGCCATGGTAATTCCCCAATCTCAGCCTTTAATTTTTCTGGCTTAAAATCTTCTATTTCTGAAATAAATAATTTTGGAAGATCAGGGTCTGGAAAATATCTATAATCATTTGAATTTTCTTTTGCGCGCTGTGAAAAAGTTTTTCCTGTCGATTCATCATAACCTCTAGTTTCCTGAACAATTACCCCTCCTGATTCAATAACATCAACATGTCTTATAATTTCAGACTCAATAGATTTTTCTACCGCTTTGAATGAGTTTAGGTTTTTAACCTCAACCTTTGTACCAAATTTATTTGGATCTTCTGAAACAGAGATGTTTGCTTCAACTCTCATTTCTCCCTTTTCCATATTTGCATCTCCCGCTCCCAAATATCTCAAAAGTAATTGAAATTCTTTTGCAAAAGCACTAGCCATTTTTGCACCATAAATAACAGGCTCGGTTACAAGTTCCATAAGAGGAACGCCCGCTCTGTTAAAATCGACAAGACTAAAATCACCCTTACCGTGTCCAGACGCATGAGAAGAGCTTGCTGTATCTTCTTCAAGATGAATTCTTGTTAGCTCCACTTCACCCAAATCCCCTGCTTTAATTTTTCCACCAGTTATAAGTGGAAAAGCGTATTGAGAAATCTGATATCCTTTTGGAATATCTGGATAAAAATAATTTTTACGATCCCACTCTGTATAGTCCGCAATATTAGCATCAATTGCAGTTCCAACTTTTAGAACATGCTTAACCGCCTCTTTGTTTATTACAGGTAGAGTTCCAGGATGCCCCATACATATTGCACAAATATTAGTATTTGGACGAGTTTCATCCGGGTCATTCTTGCACGCACAAAACATTTTTGATTTTGTCTTTAATTCTGCATGAATTTCAAGCCCCACTACAGGATAGTATTTTTTGCCAGTTTTTGGCGAAATATACACGTTTTCAGGATTTTCTCTGGTGGAACCACCCGCTTCTTTGGCTTCATTTTTGATAGCGTCTGTTGATGTCATATACTCATAAAGATAATACAAATTGGCCCCATTTGCAATTAGATAGACATCATATTTAATCATATTTATTTTTAATCAACACAAACTCAAAAACTCTTTGGAAAACAAACATTTAATATCGCCACAACAAATCCAAGGTTAAAATGGTAAATTGCAAATTATTTAAATAGAGAAAAGGTCTCGTTTAGCCGACGAGCAGCAAAACGAGACCTTTAAGAAACTCAACGGGAATCGATTCAGATATCTGGCGACAAAATCAGGCACCTCTCATCCCCTACAAGGGCAATATCCGCATAATCACCGCTTCCAACAAACCAACTGTTTGACCTGATTCGCAGTATTCCGGCTTTTTGAATCACCCCCAACTCAGTGACTCCCTCTCGGTTGCCGACAAAGAAGAGGTTTCTATCGTAAGAATTGATGCCGTCCGCGGTGATACAAAGAGAATCGATCAACCCTGGGACTGTTGCATTAGGCTGATTCAACAGGATCCAATAGACTTCAGAGAGGTAAAGGTTTGGCACATTCAGACCAAGTTTGATATCTATTGGAGATACCGATGCGTCCGAGAGTGTTTGAATCAGACCGATCTTGATTGGTCGAATTTTGACCTCCGTCTCAGTTGGGAATTTGTTCCAGAAATCTTCTGGCCCCTGAACCGACATGCCTGTGGGGGTGCTTTCGTCATCCACGAAGTATTCGGAGGGGACAAACTGTGTTATAACACCCTCAGGTGGATCAAGACGACGATCCAACCATCTTATCTTGAATAACCCACTAGGGGCCGTTTCTTCATCGGCATAGGTCACCCTTTGCCGAGGATCTTTCTGCGCCAGTTTTGGCAATTTACCATCGATTATTCGTTTCATTGATCAGTATTTGGTTGACTACACCCGTAATTGGTTGCAGCTTCAAATTAATAAAAACCATAGAAGCTTGAAGCTACAACCAATCAAATTAAAAGAGCTTGATTAAATTTAATCTTTCTCAAACATATCAAAAACAACCCCTTAATGCAAACCTTATTATTATATTAATTCATGACACAATGAATAAATTTAATCTAAAATTATCAAACTACCCCAACACCCCCACCAGTCCATCTGACAACCCTTTAATAGCATCCAAATCATAAACGGAAACGACAAAATATTTTTTATCGCCCACTTCTTTTTTGAATTTATTTTTTACAAATTTATCTGCTAGTTTCTTTGCTTCGCCCGGTTCTATTAAATCTGATTTTGTAAAAATTAAAATTTCTTCTTTGGCAGTAAGCTCTTCGTCAAAAGTTTCAAGCTCCCCTCTTATAACATCATAAACTTTTTCCATTCCGCCAGTCTCTCCGCCAAGGCTTTCAATTTCATTTTCAATAGAAATACAATGTAAAAGTTTTTTTGTTCTTCTTATGTGCCTCAAGAATTTATGACCAAGACCCTTACCTTCACCCGCGCCTTCAATAAGTCCTGGAATATCAGCAAGAATGTGACCATATAAATCTCCAAGATTTGGCTCAAGAGTTGTAAATTGATATGCACCTATTTTAGCAGTTGCTTTTGTTAAAGCATTCAAGAGAGAAGACTTTCCAGCATTTGGTAATCCAATAAGCCCGGCGCTTGCAATAATTTCAACCTCGATATGAAAATTTGCTTCTTCACCCGCCTTACCTAAAGTATGTTCTTCTGGAGTTTGATTTGTCGATGATTTAAAATTTTCATTTCCAAGCCCTCCGTGTCCACCCTTAAGAAGTAGTGTCTCCTGACCTTCTTCATCCAATCTAAATTGCTCACCAGTTTCTAAATTAGTTAGAATTGTTCCAACTGGAACCTCGACAAATAAATCTTCACCATTTGCACCATGCATACTTCTTCCTCCGCCATGCTCTCCGTTTTGCGCAACAAACTCTTTGGTAAAACGATATCTAGATAGAAGCCATGTATCTCTCACGGCTCTTGCATACACACTTCCACCACGTCCACCGTTTCCACCAGCAGGACCGCCAAATTCCTTAAATTTTTCATGAAGCCATCTGACGACACCATCTCCGCCGTTTCCCGCCTTCATCCTTATTGTCATTTCATCTATAAAAGCCATTTTATTGTTTGTTTATTAGTTTTTTATGTTTTGTCGATTTTTTTATCTATAGTCTACTATTTATCGTTAAGAGTCAATCTAATCATTAAATATGGGCTTTATTTTGCCATTTTCAATGTCAGTTAGTACGATTTGTATCATCTTCAACACCCCCTCTTTTGTCTCAGCGGAAATTAGAAATCTGCCAAGATGAGCAAATGTAGCATCGTCAACACCTGTTACAGCTCGTAATTCTGTTGCTTCTTTACCCGCCCAAGACTCCGGAAATTGCACTTTTGTGTCCCAAGATAAATCATTAATTCTCACAGCTTGCCCCGCCCAACCCCCTCTAAGTGATGGATAAACCATAAACAAGGGTTCTCTGTATTCATTGGATTTAAATGGAGTTTTTTGATCCATTATAATTACTCTTTTATCCTTAGCTCTACTATAAAATTCTTGGAATTTCTTTTTAGCCTCTATTTGAGCATATCCCTTAAGAGCTGTGAGTATTAGCATTTTTTGTGCGATAGGAATAAGCTTAAAGAAAGTTTTATCAAAAACCTTGTTTATCTCCTTTTCAGGAAGATTTAGTCCAAAAACCAAATCAGCATCAAAATTAATTAAGTCCTCAAACAAAAGCGGAGGGGTTTGATCTTCAAAAAGACTTTTTGCGATTGGCATGCCATTATCCATTGAATCAATATGCTTCACAAAAATTTTATCAACAAATTCAGAAACCTCAGAATTTCCTGTAATCTTTTTTCCAAATTTTTTCCAAAATAATCCAAATGAAGAATACATGATTCCGTCTTCTCTTGGTGTAATTCCACCCTGATGATGATCAAATCTATTTGTTTTTTCATCGTATTCCCTACCAACATCAAGCAGTATGGTTGCTTTTTTCATTACATCCTTATCCAATGTTCTAACAACTCTTACAAATTCACCATCATGTTTCTTTTGAATTTCTTCATATCCTGGAAGGAATTTTCCTAAACCAGTTTTATCAACTCCATAGTAAAGAAGCGCTGCGGCCGTTGCGCAAACATCATCTGGATGAAAAGCTGCACCATGAGTTACAATTAAAACATGTCCGGCATCTCTTCCTCCTGCCTTACCGTTTTCTAAATTAACTATCTTTTTAATTGTTTTTGGTATTATTTTTTTCTTGATTGTGTTTAAGGTTTTCTTCATTAATATTCTTAACTTATTTTAATAATTCACTAACTATGAAATAGAAATTTCTTTTAATTTATAGACTCGTATCATAGCGAAAAGTAGGCTTAAAATCAATGGACCAAGAATGAATCCTGATGGTCCAATGAAGCTAATACCACCCAAAATTGAAAATAAAATAAACAATGGATGCATATTAATTGATTTATGCATAATTGCAGGCCTCAAGAAGTTATCTATCGCATTTACGATAATAAGCGCCCACAATAATAATCCGATTGTTTGAAACATGGAATTGAAAAATACAGAATATAGTATTGCAGGACCCAAAATTAATCCCGTACCAATTCCAGGTATAAATGATGCAATCACAGTTGCTGTTCCCCACAAGGTCGCATTTGGTATTCCAAATATTGCCATACCAATTCCTGCCACAATACCTTGTATTAGCGCAATAACAATTGAGCCCAATACAACGGAGTTTACAGATGTTTTTATTGACGATGCTAAATAATCATGCGCCTCGCTAGAAAGCGGATTTAAATCTTTAATAATCATCTTGAACTTATCTCCATCTCGAAGGAGAAAGAACATGGCAATTGTAGCCAATAAAACCTTAAGGAAGAAATCAAAAGTTACAGAAAATATTGCACCAATATGAGAGATAAGCCATGAAGAAACAGCCCCTATGTAATTTTCTAAATGAATATTAACACTTGGGTTAATTGGCTGGACCAATTTAGTTAAAGACTGATTTAAGCTAGACAATGTTGGTGCATCAGACATGCTGAATGTGGTATAAACAGTTTGAACTTCTTTGAAGAGCTGAAATGATATTAAAGAAATTGGCAGTAAAATAACTATGTAGAAAAGTAAAACTGTCAGAATTGATCCAAGGGTCTTGTTTTTCCAACAAAGTTTAGTGAGTCTTTTGTACACAGGATTAAGTAATATTGCCGCTACTATAGCAAGCACTATTGTGATTATGAATGGTGACAAAACTAGTATTGATAAAACAAAAACAATAGTTAACGCCACCATAAAAAATATTTGTGGTTTATTATTCATATATCTATTATATAAGTATTAATGAATGTTGCCAAACTGCATCTTACTTACCATGACACTTTTTATACTTCTTGCCAGAGCCACATGGGCATAAATCATTTCTACCAATTTTATCTTCTCCAGAGTGAGCGTGGGATTTAGTTTCAGGATTATTAGAACTATCTAATGTATTATCGGCTCGCAAATTAACTGTTTGCATTTGATTATTAATTGCGATTTCACCGCTCACAGACCTAAGTAGTCTCATGATTTCATTCGAAATCGAAACTTCCATGTCTCTAAACATTTTTAGACCCTCTGTTTTATATTCAACCAATGGATCTCTTTGGCCATACGCTCTAAGAGAAACGCTTGAACGTAAATATTCCATCATCTCCAAATGATCAACCCAGAATAAGTCTATTGTTTGCAACATTATATTTCTTGCGGTAAACAAAAATGGTTTTTCAACATCATTTTCTGCAAAACCATTATTTTTTGCATTCTCTCTGAATATATCTCTTTTTTGTCGAACTGCTTCTCTATCCTCTTCTGTAGCTGTCGCTAAAAACAAATTCAATTCAATTTCAATATCTTCTGGTTCACCAAGTAGAATTCCTTTTCTTCTGTTATAGATTTTAGTTCTTTGTTGATTCAACACATCGTCATACTGCAGAGTATTTCTTCTGGCATCAAAATGCATCCCCTCTATTTTTCTTTGCGCAGATTCTAATTGCTTGGAAATAATTCTAGCCTCAATAGGTTGATCATCCGCAACACCAAGTTTATCCATGGCGCTCTTGAGAAAGTCATTCGCAAAAATTCTCATCAAGTCATCTTCCAAAGAAATATAGAATTGAGTTTCTCCAGGGTCCCCCTGTCTACCAGAACGTCCTCTTAATTGATTATCGATTCTTCTGGCCTCATGTCTTTCTGTACCAATTATATAAAGCCCTCCATTTGATTTTACTTCTTCATACAGGTCTTTTGAATCAGAGGCGCCCCCGAGCTTAATATCAACACCACGTCCCGCCATATTGGTTGCGATGGTTACAGCACCCTTTTTACCAGCCTGGGCCACTGTCTCACCTTCTCTTTCTGCAAACTCAGGTTTTGCATTTAAAATAGTATGAGGAACTCCTTCTTTCTTCAAAAACTCAGATAACATTTGGTTTTTTTCAATTGAAACAGTACCAACCAAGACCGGCTGACCTTTTTTATTTAATTCCTTAATCTTTTGAGCAATAGCCTTAAACTTTGCCAATTCTGTCTTGTATATCAAATCAGGTCTATCTATACGTTGAATTGCTCTGTGAGTTGGAACCTCAATCACATCTAATCCGTAGACCTTTAGAAATTCTTCTTGACTTGTAAGACCAGTACCGGTCATACCAGCAAGCTTTGGATACATTCTAAAATAATTTTGAAATGTAATAGAAGCAAACGTTCTTGATTCTTGCTTAATATCAACCCCTTCTTTTGCTTCTATAGCCTGATGAAGTCCTTCTGACCAACGTCTACCTGGTTGTAAACGCCCAGTTGAAGGATCGACAATAATAACCTCTCCATCTTTTACTATATAATCAACATCTTTATGAAAAATAGCTTTTGCCTTAATAGCTGTTTCCATGTGATGAACATACTTAACGCCACCCTCACTATATATATTAGAAACACCCAAACTTTTTTCTGCCACATCTATTCCCTCACTTGTTACAGATATAGCTTTAAATTTTTCATCAACAGTATAGTGAACATCTTTTTCTAAAGTTCTTGCAATATTTGCGAATGTCACATAAAGACTTTCTGAATCAGCGTATGGAGCCGCAATAATTAAAGGTGTTCTTGATTCATCAATTAGAATCGAGTCAACCTCATCAACAATTGCAAAATTGAAATCTCTTTGTCTTAAATCTAAAGATCTATATTCCAAGTTATCTCTAAGATAATCAAAACCAAATTGATTATTTGTCCCATAAGTAATGTCAGCATAATATGCACTTCTTTTATCAATTGAACGAAGAAGCTCATAAACTATTTTAAATGACCCAATCTCATCTTCCTTTTTCTCAAGCTTCTTTTCTTCATCTTCACCTTTCTCTTCTGCAACCACAGCTGGATCAAACATGTAAGAATCACCTTCATTTACGACACCAACAGTTAATCCAAGTGCATGATAAATTTGTCCCATCCAAGTGGCGTCTCTTCTTGCTAGATAATCATTAACTGTTACAACATGAACACCCTTACCTTCAATCGCATTTAGATATACAGCAAGAGTTGCCATCAAGGTCTTTCCTTCTCCAGTTTTCATTTCTGCGATATTTCCATCATGCAAAATCATTCCACCAATAAGTTGAACATCATAATGTCTTTGACCCAAAACTCTTGTTGAAGCTTCTCTTACAACTGCAAAAGCCTCCGGTAAAATACTATCCAGCGTTTCTCCATTGTTTAATCTTTCCTTAAATTCATTTGTTTTAGATTTTAAATCAGAATCTGATAAAGATTTAATTTGTGGCTCTAAATCATTGATTTTTTGAACGATTTTTCTGTATTTTGCAACACGTTTTTTAGAAATTGAAAATAGTGACGATATAATGCTCATAGGAGGCTATATTAGCACAAAACAGACAGATTATAAAGACGCGCTGAAAAATATAGAACAATATGAAAACCCCGCTCGCGCGGGGTTTTCATGAAAGTGGGAAATAAATTGAAATTATTTCTTTGCTTTCTTTGCCTTCTTCTTTGGAGCTGCTTTCTTTACAGCCTTCTTTGCAACTTTCTTTACAACTTTCTTTGTTGCCTTCTTTGCAACTTTCTTTTTTGCTGCCATGTGATTATTGAAATTATTTTTTTAATGTTACACGCGCCGACGATGCACATGTAGTTAATTTAATTATCTAACATTTTTTCATCATTAACAATTTTTTTTTGAGAAAAATTGTGGATAACTTTTTTTAATTTAAAAAAATATTTTTTGTTTTTTATTTTTTTGAAAAAATAAAATTAAATTCTTCAATCAATTCTCCAGAAAAATAAAATTCATATGCCAATCTTCCAAAAGAAATTTTTTCTTTTCCAATTTCAATTAATGAACCCGCAACCTCTGGATTACTTTTTGGATTTGATTTGCTAAACCCCAAATTAAATAACGTTGCCAATATTTCAGGTCGCTTTGATATATCAAAGCCAGCTTTTTTCCATTGAGTTTCAATTTGTTTTATAAACAAGGCCGTATACAAATATGAATAAAAATGATTTTTATCATCTGTTAATCTATTGTAGAGAGTGTCGTCTGGATTTTCATTTAAATTATAATCCAAGATGTTTTCATAACTCTTTGAAAGATAAAATGGTGAATTCACGTCTTTTAAATTATCTTCAATTTGCTTTGCCGTTTCGGGCTTAATTCCAGAAACACCTAGAGAAAAATCAGAAAGCGTTCCAAGAATTTTTAATGGCTCAAAAAACTTCTTATACGATTCCCTGTTTGATGTAAAAAATCTAATTTGTTCCGCTATAACAACACTGACTATCAATCTAGAATTTACACCAGAAATTTTTGATACATTATCTATAACCTCCTTATCTTTTTTTAAGGCTTCTCTTAGGGTTTGCCATTCTGGAGTCTCGACCCAAGAAAATGAAGTGTCTGGCAGTATTATTTTTCTTGACGACAAAACATTCGCAACACCATTTTTGATTATTAAATCAACCATTTCATCATGAATAACCACACCTGCTTTGCCTGAGGCGTTCATATAGAAATTATTTCTACTATCAATAGAACCCCTAACATTAAAGAGTTTAAGCCTCATTCCCACAAACACAATTGTGAATAACAATCCTATGCAAGCAAAAAACAAGACAATGACAATTAGTAAAATTTTTACCTTTTTATTATTTACTATTTGTCGGATCTTTTCCATCTTGAATATCTTTAATATATTTATCAACTGTCGCTGAGTACTCAGGCTTAATTACTTTAATTTTCTTAAGCTCTTCAATTGCTGCCCATCTATTACCTTGTTTTAGATAGATTGCAGATAGAGAAACAATAGACTGAATATCTTCAGGATTTTTACTTATTTTATTTTTAACGATTGAAATCGCCTTATCAAAATATTTCATATCCACCAAAGACTGAATTGCCATAGCATCCTCCCAAATAACATCTGGAGAGAAATCTTTATTATCCTTTGCATAATCTGCAATAAGATTCTCAGCGCCCTTTATATCAGCGCTTACGATTAACGCATTTACATAATACTTCAATGCCTCTCTATTTTGTGGAAATAAACCCAAAGCCTTTTTAAATACTTCCACTGCCTCAGCTCTTTTATTAACACCAATCAACATCTGTCCCTTGTTGTACAAGAATGATTGTTTGTTTGGGGATAAATCGATTGCTTTATCTATTGAGGTTATCGCCCCATTAATATCGCCAATTTTATTTTGGAAAATAGAATAGAAATAAAATACACGAGGATCAAGTGGAGTCTTTCCCATTTGTTCTGCATAAGCATTAACAGTATAAGTGTACACAGACTGAGCAAAGGCTGGGTTATCTTTTGCTGTTTTGGAAATCAAATCAACAGAAATATCAACCAATCTTTCATTTGCTTCCAATTTTGTAACACCACCAATCTCAATGGCATTTTTAATTAATTCAAATCTCTTATCCAAAGAAACTTCTACAACCTGACCCTTTGAATTAATTTGCTTTCCGCTCATTGATTTAATTATTCCCGCACTTGCATTAAGTGGAGCAATAACAGCGACCCACATTACATAAATACCAATTATAATTGCTAGGGCATCCACAGTATATCTTCCTCCGTTATTTAGCATTGATTTTGATTCTATGTGCAAACTAGAATATCCTCTTGTTGCGATAAAAGCCAAAAGAGTAAAGAAGAATATATAACTTATTAAGTTGTCGAACACAAATAAATTATGAACGAAATACGCAGCAATAACGCCCGTCAGAATCGCTCTTTCTGCAACACTCCAATGATCTCCCCCTCTCTTCCACAACATATATAAAGCAGAGATAAATAATGATAGATAGGCAATTAGTCCCAAGAAACCTGATGCGATAAGCCAGTCGAAGAAAACATTGTGCGTTCTATCAAACCATTGCTCTTGTCCATACATTCCTGGATCATAGTGTTTTGCAAATACATAAGGAAAATTGTCTTGACCCCAACCTAATATTGGATTTTCTTTTACCCCCTCCCATGACATTTTCCAAAGTAAATTTCTTGAATAACCCTGCTCTTTCATAACCTTAAAAATATCTAATGTTATAAGTTCAGCAAATCTATTCAACAAAGGCCTTTCTTTAACGAAGGAAGAATTTTTTGTTAAACCAAGCGTAGAAACTGATATTATCATTATGGCGATAATAATAATTCCAACCCAACGGAAAAATCTTTCTTTTTTTGAGAAAATAGCCCAAATTATAGCAATCAAAGCAACCCCAACTAAAAGACCAGCAAATGATCCTCTTGTACCAGTGTGATACAAAACAAATAAATTAAACGCGCCAACAATCAAATAGACCAGAGTTAAAGACATTGGGGCCAGCTTTTCTGTAAAAAGATTTTTGATTGTCTTGTAATGAGGAATGATATGATTCTTCACAACCGCAACACCAAGATAAAAAGCAATGAAGAAATGAGTTAAAGCATAACCACCAAGATAAGATGAGTTTCCTAATGTTCCAAAAATACGATCTGCATCATCTTTCTTTTGAGTCAAAGCGTAAATACCTAATATTATACTAATCAAAAGCATTACATTATAAAACCATTTCCATGGACCAAAATCTGATGGCGCAGCAAGATGTTTTTGATGTGTCTTTGCAATACCAAAAAATTCTCTTGCAAAAACTCCCAAGCTAACAAAAAACAATATAAAAATTTCAAGTAAGGCGATAAACCCTTCCATTCTTTCTTGATTACTCCAAAAGCTTCTTACGGGATCAATCGCAAAAACTGTTGAGAGAAACAAAATACCGATAAAAGAAAAAGCCGAAATCAAAATAGCATTTTTCTTTGGCAAATAACTTCTGTCTCTAACAATAAGAATTGTGTAAAGAACCGCAATTAAAATCACAAGAGCTCTAGCGGTGAATCCCTTACCTGTTATATAAGGAAAATATAGATTACTTGTTACAACCAGACTTGAAAATGGAACAAGTAAAATAAGACCGATAATTGTATTTTTGAGCGCACTAATTACACTCGTATTTGCTTTATTCATAGTGGAGCTAGTATATCATAATTTTTACGAGCAAAAAGGTTATAAAACACAAATAAGCCTTATGTCTATTTGTAAAATAGGCATAAAAATCGTACACTATACAGAACATGATAACGGTTAAATTAAAGGGGGGCTTAGGCAACCAATTATTTCAATATGCTTTTGGAAGAGCTGCTTCTTTAAAATTGGAGGCTCCGCTTGGTCTAGATGTATCAAATTACAAAAACCCAGACAAGACTGACACCCCAAGAAAATACCAATTAGATGTATTCAATATACAAGCAGACATTGTGGCGCACAAAGAAATGAACAAGGTTGATGCCGCAATGAAATTCGTTAAGAGAATAAAAGCCAAGATAAAAAACACAACAAATCCATACTCCAATTATATCTTTAATCCAAATGATTTTAATTTAAAAGATGGAGACTGTATTGAGGGATATTGGCAATCGGAAAAATATTTTAAAGATATAGAAACAACTCTAAGGCATGACTTAAAATTAAAAAACAAACTTGGAGAAAAAGCTTCTGTATTTAGAGATAGAATAAAACAGATACGAGACAACGGCGGCGTTGTTGCCTCTTTACACATAAGACGTGGAGATTATATTACAGACAAGTACGCCAACGTGTATCATGGAGTATTAGATTTATCTTATTATCAAAGAGCGATAAGCACCATACAAGCCAAGCTGTGTAATAAGCCTTTGGTTCTATTTGTATTTTCAGATGATGTTTCTTGGGTAAAGGAAAATTTAAAAACAGACACTCCGTATATATGTATTTCAAGACCAGAAATTCTTGATTATGAAGAATTAATATTAATGAGTTTGTGTGACCATAATATAATAGCCAATTCTAGTTTTAGTTGGTGGGGTGCTTGGTTAAATTCAAATAAAAATAAAATTGTAATTGCGCCAAAAAACTGGGTTAAAAATCCACTAGCCAACACAAATGAGGTTGCACCGTATGAATGGATAAGGGTTTAGATTAAAATATTTAATTAGAGTCTACTTAATCAATTTCCAATATCTTTTTTAGATCAGATGCAGAGATTGAATCTGTGTTTGATTTAACTTCATCTTGAGTGTTTTTATCATGAACAGGATTAGACGGTTTTTCATTTACAACAGCATTGGAATTGACACCGGCACTGGAATCAACATTGGTTTTTTCCTCTTTTTTATTAATAGCATCTTCTCCAACAATAGAAAGTAGTGCATTTCTTAATGCATTAACATTTTCAGGCTTAGCAATCTTTTGATTATTTTTTGATTTGTTTTCTGTTGAGTCGGAGTTTAAATTAGTAAGTGAAATTGTTTTATTCACTGAAGTGGTATGTGAGTTGTTTGGAAGTGGATTTGGGTCTTGAGCTGGATTTGGATTTGGGATGGGGTTTGGATTTGAGCTTGTGATTGAGTTTGAATTTAGAGCCGAGCTTAAAATTGGGTCTACTATATTAGGCTTTTCATGAGAAGTATTGCTGGGCCTATCACCACGTCCATTACCAGATCTATCACCACCTACGCTTCTAGGCCTATCACCAGACCTGTCACCACGTACGCTATTAGATCTATCGCCAGACCTACTATCACCCAATCTCTCGCTCGATCTCTCAGATGACTTACCAGACGATCTTGAACCTCTATCTCCCCCATCTCTCTTTGGTCTTTCTGCGCTAGATGAAGACCCCCCAGACGAAGACCCTGCTGACGATGAGCTTGAACTTGCGGGCTTAATCTTCTTTTCATACCACTCTCTAATTTCACTTTCAACTTTTTCACGAGGAGCAGCAAATTGCTCTCTTGATAATTTTAAAATATCTTCATCATAAGAAATTTCCGGCTTGGGAATTGGAGCCATTCCAATAGCGGAAAATGGACGAGATGTAACACCATCAATCATAAGCTTTAAATACATTTGATATTGTTGAAGATTAACCAAATCCTCTGCGGTAAATTCAGGAGCGTATTCCTTTTCAAAAACAGAGCCGTCATGGGCGCCAACTCTAAATGTAATCATTGTTCCAACGTTTCCAAAAACCGCTGCTCTAACCTCGTCAGTCATTTGTTCAATATATTGATGAGCAATTGTTAAATTCAATTTATATTTTCTAGCTTCAGAAAGAATGTCCGCAAAAGATTCATTAGCAAAAGACTGGAACTCATCAACATACAAATAAAACTGTGGAACTTTTTTAAGTTCATCCTCTTTTAAATCCGCGCGAGACATTGCGGCAAGATAAATTTTTGTAATAAGCATTGAGCCCAAAAGATTTGCATTAGCTTCACCAACTCTACCCTTTGATAAGTTAATAATCAAAATCTTTTTATTATCCATCACCTCTCTAATATCAAAACTAGATTTTGCCTGACCAATAATATTTCTAACTAGTGGATTTGCAACGAATTGTCCAACCTTGTTTTGAATAGCGGGCGCTGCGTCTGCGGCAAATTTTTCTGTGTATTTTGCATATTCATCAACCCAAAAAGATTTAACTGATGGATCTGTAATATTTTCAACAACTGCATTTCTAAAATCCTTATCAGCAAGCATTCTGTTTACCCCCAAAAGACTAGAGCCTGGGTACTCCAAAAGAGCAAGCATAATATTACTTAAAATATATTCCATTCTAGCAGACCATGCATCAACCCAAATTTTCTTAAACGCACTCATCAAACCATTTGCTACCAGGTGTCTTTTCTCTGGACCAACGTCTTCAAGAACATTAAAGGCGATCGGATAATCAAGGTCAAAGGGTGCAAAATATATTACATCTTTTTTTCTGTGTTCTGGAATATATTCCAAAAGCAAATCTGCAGTTTTACCGTGCGGATCAATAAAAGCAAACCCTTCTCCATTCCGAATATCCTGAATGGCCATAACCTCAAGAAGGTTTGATTTACCCATACCTGTTTTTCCAATGGCGTATATATGACGAGTTCTATCCTTATTTTTTATACCAAAACGTATACGCTTATTTCTCGCGTCGGTCTCAGCAAAATATGTTACTTTGTCTTCTTCGTGCATATTTATATATAGTATAATGCGAAAAGAGATTTGTGGCTAGGTCTACTACTTGGTGGCAAAAATATAATTAGAGTTTAGTATTCTTATAATAAATGTCTTTTCTAAAATTTTTTACATATGGAAACAATACCAGAAGAAGAATTGCGGCAATAATATTCAAAACAGCTGACATAACAAACAACAAAGAAAAGCCATATCTAGAAGCTATATATCCACTGAATATACCACCCAGAGCGGTAGACAAGGTTAGCCCAACCGTACTAAACAAACTCCACTCAAAACCCTGACTATCTTTATCGATATGATGAGAAAAAATCGCGTAATAAGAAGCCATAATACATGCATCGGCGACACCAACAATAATTTGCAGAAAATACAAATGAATATAATCCTTAATTAATAGATAACCCAAGCTGTATGATACGGCTAAAAATATCCCGATCATCAAAAAAACAAAATCTGCAATCTCTCTTTTGTTTTTGTCTAAATTTTTTGCAATCAAAACCTGGATAATTGATTTTGATATGGAGTATATGGCTGTCGATATGCCAACAACGATTAACGTGCCTCCAATAATATTATTTGTGATGTAAACAGCTATTATTGGTAAATACAAACCAGCCGATACATTAAATATAAATATAAAAGCCAATAAAGTTTTTATTGCATTATTTATTATCGATTTGTTTTGCCTCATGTTATTAAATGATTATTCCCCAATTAAAATTTTCTTTGTACTGTTGTATTTATTTGCAGGATCCCACATCATCCAACTATTTAAACCAACATCTTTTGCGCCCCTAATTTGATCCTTAATCATTTGCGGAGTATAAGTTGCGCCCAAATTGAAATCCTGAAGCCATGGACGCAATTTATTTGGATCTTCTCCCATGGCTTTTGCACGAGCCACAGCTTTTCCCATTGAAATACTAATAACCTCATACGGATGAGTTGCGGGTTTTGCATAACCATTCCAACCGTTTGCAAAATGTGACGGATAAACCATTGGCGCAATATAATCAACATATGGCAAAATTTTCTCTAAAACTTGACCGATTCCTAAATCGTCATAATTAGTTGCAACCAGCCCAAATACATCAGCTGAAATTTTAGGCTTATTATCCCCCGCTTTTTTTCTAAGCTCATCATCAACATAAATAAAGAATCTACTTAGTATATTTGAACGAGTGTTCACGCTAACATCAGTTGAAGTGGAATTACTAACAGCAACAGGATAAGAAAGATCCTTCATATTTCCATCAGATGGAAATCTAATATAATCAAAATTAACTTCATCGAATCCTAAATAATACGCAACTCTTGCAACCTTAATATTATATTCCCAAACCTCTTTTGACCCAGCATACATCCAAGAAAGACCCTTTCTGTCTTTCCAAATTTTACCATCACTTTTTCTTTTAACTGCATAATCTGGATGTTTACCTGTCATACAAGGATCTTGAAAGACTGCAATTCTTGCAATCAAATAAATATTACTATCGTGAAATTCTTTAACGAGACCCTTAATATCTTTAATTCTAGTTTCTGTACATCCAACATTATCTATTTCAGGCACACCAGTGTATCCAGAAATTTTACCCGTTGAATCTTTAAAATCAATAATTACAGCATTTAGTTCCGTGTCTTCAATTAGTTTTTTTATTTTATTTTTTAGATCTGGCGATCCGGCGACCCAACTTGATATATAAATTGCTTTTAATGAATTTGGAGTTTGTACATGAGTAACGTCAGATGAATTTTGCATCAATGGATTACCCGGATCAAACATCACACCACCTATTGACGCAGAAGATGATGAAGATGAAATTACAGACAAAGATCCTGACGCATTTGCATCATCCGATTGTGTGACAAGTGAGGAGACCGACGAGCCTTCTGATGAACCAGATGAGTTGACGTCAGCCTTCATGTGAGTCGCATCAAAGCTCACCATAAAAATATTAGGTGCAATGAATAATATAAAAATCACAAAACAAAAAGAGCCAATAAGGATTAGCCCTCTTTTGCTAAGTAAAATTTTCTCAAACCTTTTTATTTTAGTTTTTTGTTTGCTGTTCATGTAAGTATATATAAGACAAAACAGCAATTAATAATCCAAGAATTGTAACTGTCCAATTCTTAAGACCTCCCCACACAGATAAAAAAGTGGGTATAAGCGCAATAATCAAACCAAGGGCCATAAACAATATTCTCATTTTCTTCATGGCAATAAGTATAGCAGAACATAGTCCTTATTTCAAAATTGTTGGACCAATGATTACCACAAATTCCCCCTTAATCTTATTGGAATCAGAATTCATAAGCTCAATAAGTTCTTGGGCAGTGCCAGTTAAACATTCTTCAAACATCTTAGTTAGTTCTCTGGCCAGATATATTTTACGATCTTCCATGCCACTTTTTTCAAAATGAATTTTAATTGACTCTAGTGTCTTCAAAATTCTGTGGGTTGACTCATAGAAAACAAAGGAATTTTTAGGGGACTCCGTTATGTTTTTAAATATTGTTTCTCTTCCTTTTTTGTGTGGCAAAAAACCCAAGAATGTAAATTGATGATCTGGAAGTCCAACTATTGAAAGGGCTGCGGTTAATGCACTAGGTCCCGGAATAGACTTGATTAAAACATTTTCTTCAAGCCCGCCGCTGTCAAACTCTTCTCTTATTTTGGAAATCAAAATAGATCCAGGATCAGAAATAGCTGGAGTTCCAGCGTCAGTTATTAAAGCCACATCCTTTCCCTCTTTAAGATAGTCAATGATTTTATCAATTTTTGCCAAACCACTATGCGTATGAAAAGACATTGTGGCTTTTTTGATTTCATATTTATCCAATAGTTTTTTACTAGTACGTGTATCCTCGCATAAAATTAAATCAACCTCTTTCAAAATACGCACGGCTCTAAAGGTGATATCTTCCAGATTTCCTATTGGTGTTCCGACTACATAAAGTGTTGCCATGTTTTTATATTTAATATGTTAATTTTTGATTTAATAATAAACTAATCTTATTGATAATTTACATTAATACTTTCAAATCCTTCTTTAGTAATTACAACATGATCCAAAACATGAATACCAATAATTTTACCAGCATGAACTAGTTGTTTAGTTATTTCTAAATCAGCAGTACTTGGGGTTGAAATTCCAGATGGATGATTGTGAGCCAAGACAACAGCCACAGCACCATACTCAAGAGCGGGTCTAAAAACCTCTCTAGGATGAACAATATTTGTATTAATTGTACCAATTGAAATTACTTCATCATGAATTACCCTATTATGAGTATCCAAATATATACCCCTTAATTGTTCTTTTGGTAAGGAATGCATATCTTTTAAATATTCATAGGCGTCTTTTGCGGTACGAATAACAGCAAGCCCTAAATCATTCTTTTTATACAGACGTCTACCAATTTCACTACATGCAATTATTTGAGAAGCCTTATTAAGTGGAATA
>CAYUCM010000005.1:0-30310 GCA_964443365.1 uncultured Candidatus Saccharibacteria bacterium | reverse complement strand
AAAAAACACTAAGCCTCCAACAAAACCTTCCCAAAATACCTCAAAGTTTTATTAATTCCCCTAACGGCTGATTGTATATCTGGAGAATAGGTTAATTTTCTTTTACGTTTGAATTCATTAAGTGAAATGAGTGATCTTTGTAAATCCACCACGTGTTTATCGATATCATTATTATCTACATCTTGAGAAATTAATTTTTCAATTGATCTAGTCATAACAATAATTGAATTTAGGGTGTGTTCCGCAAACTTGTTTGGATATAAAACCTTCTGCACATGTAGTTCTGTTGCATTCAAAATCTCAGCCATATTTTGTCTAATATTTGCATTATCAAACAATCTAAATCCATTATTAATATTTTTAATCTTTTCTTCAAAATATTCACCTATGGTTTTTTCTGCACTTCCTGTTATTGATTCGATAATTTCATCAGGGCTAACATTGTCCCTTTTACCACCTTCTATCTCTGAATCCAACATGGATACCTGATTTGCCAAAGATTCCAAAGTCTCGCCAACTTTTTCAATGGCGTATCTTTGATCATATTCGTCGACCTCTTTGTAATCTTCCGGTCTAATTGCTTGTCTAAATTTTGCTTCCATATTTTAATTTATTTAACGAATGCAAATCTTTTGACTGGTTCTCGTCCATCGTCAAAAGTTTTTAAACCTGCAAATTCATCATATTCTCTAATCCAAACGGGATGATCTCCAAATTCCTCTGAATTATACCGGCCTTCATATACAACAAATCTTTTTGACGAGTCATTAGCGTCAAAAGGAAGACATTTAATTATATAATGATCCTTGGTTTTGAAGTGTTGATATTCTTGACCTGTTTGCACTTCAGTCTCTGCGGGTTCATGAATTTCAGTTTTCACTTCAAAATCATTAGCTGTTGTTATTTCAGTTGTCTTTTTCATCCAATAGGTAGTGGGGTTTTCTTCATCTGTATATATGACGAATAAATCTTCTATATTTCCGGATTCTCTGGCAATGTTTTCAACTTTATATTTTTTACCACTTTCAGTTTCAAAAGTTTGTCCAATTGCAATATCTAGTTTTGGCGAGGCTTCATGGGGATTCATTTGGATTTTTGTATATTATTGCTCTTAATGTATTATATGATAATCTATTGATATATTATTAGCAATAAATAATATGGGCGATTAGCTCAGTTGGCTAGAGCGCAGACTTGACGTGTCTGAGGCCACAGGTTCGAGCCCTGTATCGCCCACCAATACAATATTCATGCCACTTTTTTGGGTATTATGCCATACAAAAGCACCTCATAAAGAGGTGCTTTTGCCGTTACCTGTCCTCAACTTGATGTCGAAGGAAACATGTTGGATAAATCCAATGCTTCACAAGTAATACATGTATACTAATCCAAACACAATAAAAAATCAAGATTGATTTAGACCGTGTCTCTTATCTCCCAATAACAAAACACTCCTTACGGAGTGTTTTGTTGTACTTGCTACGGCTCTAATGCCGTGAGAAACATGTTAGATAAATCTAATGCTTCACAAGCTTGAGATGAGTATATACTAGGTTTGATAGATGTGCAATATTGACGGGTTGTGCTTTTTAATTTGTTTTATTTTCTTTATGAAAAATTCATATACGAAGAAATAAAATAATTAAATGTTACAAAAAGGATGGAACTTAGATGTTCAAAAAATAAAATATTATAAAATCTATAAAATAAAATGCAAGGTCTTAAAAGAAGACGTATTTTTCAACAGTCATGGTTTCAATCACCTTATAAGAAAAGGTAATAAAAGCAGATCAATTTCAGATCAAATTAGAAGATTTAGTTTGTTAAAATATTGTAGATTAATATTAGAAGATAATAAAACTTTGATGGAAATGAGGTTTATCAAGAGCAATAATAAAATTATGTGTTTTTATGGTTTGATTGGCTGTGTTAATGATAGGGGTATAAAAATTGTAATCAGAAGGGTAAATAGAGGAAAACTGTTTTTCTTAAGCATTATGGACTTTAGGTAGCCCCTCAAATTACCTCCTACTCAAACTTATATAAATATCCTCCAGCGCTTTAACAGCGTCTCCAACGGCAATATTGTTTTGATGATATAAACCGTCTGTACAGTCTCCAGCGGCCCAAATTCCAGTGGTTTCTGTTCTTTGTGTTTTGGAATCAACTACAATTTTATTGTACTCATTTAATTTAACGATTTCTGAGACAAAGGCTGTGGCTGGTATCATGCCTATTTCGACAAAAATACCATTTACACTTAAAGTACCTTCTTCTCCAGTTTCTGGCTCTTGATATTTTAACCCATTGACCATTACTTCTCCCTTAACTTCAGTAACTATGGCAGGGGCTATAACTTTTACATTTTCTTTTGCCAAAACCTTTTCTACTGTCACAGGGTCTGCTCTGTATGTTTTGCTTCTATTAATTAAAGTCACACTTTTACAATATGCAGAAAGTTGCGCAACAGACTCAAGCGCAGCATTTCCTCCGCCAATTACAGCAACATCCATATCAGTAAATAGGGGACCATCACAAGTTGCACAGTATGTAAGACCTTTATGCTCATATTGTTCTGCACCAAGCGCTGGTAATTTTCTGTGCGAACTTCCTGTTGCAATCAAAATAGACTTTGCGTGTACAAATTCATCAGTATTTATTTTAACGATAAATAG
The DNA here is from genome assembly GCA_964443365.1 of uncultured Candidatus Saccharibacteria bacterium. Taxonomy (GTDB): domain Bacteria; phylum Patescibacteriota; class Minisyncoccia; order Phycocordibacterales; family CAIZLB01; genus CAIJKW01. The sequence goes on along the minus strand of CAYUCM010000005.1, from coordinate 27,635 downwards.
GGGATTATGATCTGTATAATCATCATGCTTAACAATTTCATTTACTCTTGAACTAGTTTTAATTTCAACCACGTCTCCAGCGTATGCCTTAAGATGATTTTCTAAAGATTTTGCTAAATCAAGACCAGATATTTTTATTGTTCCAATCCAATTTTCAATTCCTTCACTTACAACACTTTGCCCACCAAATTCTTCAGTAACAAGAAGTGTTTTTAATTTTTTACGAGACGCATACACGCCAGCAGCGACTCCCGCAGGACCACCACCAATAATTACAAGATCATATGTTTTCATAGACTAATATTATACAAACTTTTTAAAAAGTTCTGGCATTGACAAGCTGTATAAATGGCGTGCAGTGTTCAGTTTTTATGCAATAGAGATTTTACTGTCTATTTCTTTGCTCTTCTCAAAAAAGCGGGGATTGAATTCCATTCATCGTCCTCATCTTGTACACCCTGTATTGGAGCGTCTTTATCCTCAACTTTTTCTTCTTTTGTAATTGTCTCTGGAGTGCTATTTGCTGTTGTTGTAGGTTGATGAATTGAATGATGTATTTTTCCTTTTACTTCTTCTGTTTTTGTTTCTACGGCTTCTACAGTAGCTGGTTTTTCTATTGTATTTGCTTGTGTGCTACTTGAATTAAATGTTGACGATGGTCTTGACGCTGTTACGCTATCAAAAATATTTTTTCTTATAGCACTATTGTCTGGGAAGTTTGCTGCAATAACTGTGATTTTAAGTTCATTTTTCTTAAGTCTCTCATCTTTTACTGTACCAAAAATTATTTTTGCATTTGGATCAACGGAGTCTGTTATAAGTCTAGCTGCTTCTTGAATTTCCCACATTGTAAGATCATCATTTCCAGCGATTGAGAACAATACTCCCTTGGCTCCATGAATTGAAACATCAAGCAGGGGAGAACTGATTGCGGCTCTTGCAGCTTCTTCTGCGCGCTTTTCTCCAGAGGCTGAACCAATTCCCATAAGTGCAGGTCCTGCGTTTTCAAGAACGGCTCTAATGTCTGCAAAGTCAATGTTTCCAACGGTTCCAGGGGTTGTAATAAGTTCTGAAATACCTTCAACGGCTTGTTTTAAAACTTCATCACACATTGCAAAGGCACTCTTTGCTGTAGTTTCTTTTGTTACAGCTGAAAGTAATTTATCATTTGGAATAACAACCAAAGCATCAACTGCTTTACTCAATTCTTCAAGAGCGTGTTCCGCAAGACGCATACGCTGTTGTCCTTCAAAAGTAAAAGGTTTTGTTACTACACCAACAGTAAGCGCTCCCATTTCTTTTGATATTTTTGCCACAACAGGGGATGCACCTGAACCAGTTCCACCACCAAGTCCTCCAGCCACAAAAACCATATCAGAATTTTTAAGAGCTTCTTGAATTTCTTCTTTTGTTTCTTCCGCAGCTTGTCTTCCGATTTCTGGATTCATTCCAGCTCCAAGACCTTTTGTTAGATTTTTACCAATATGAATTTTTCTTTTTGCCATTGAGTGATGCAAATCTTGAGCATCAGTATTTACCGCAAGAAAATCAACACCCTTAACCTTTGAGTTGATCATGTGATTAATTGCATTTTTTCCTGAACCACCAACTCCGATTACTTTAATTCTTGCAAATGTTTCTACGTCTGTTTTTACCTGTGGCATATTTTTTCTGTTATTTGGTATAATTTTTTCCTTTTTATTAAACTTAAACTTGGCTTATATCTTAACATTTGCCCAATTCAAAGGCAATATTGACATCAACCTTTAGGATGGGTGATAGGCTTTAAAATAGGAATATTATTTACAGAATATATTGACGAATGTCCCAGTTTGTTATATTGTTTTTGTAGATTCATGAAAACCAATCAATCAGCTCGTGCCCAGACTGTCTTAGGAAGTGTTCTCACTAAAAGCGCCATTGAATACCATGGCTCTCGGGATCGGAAAGAATTCATTAAGCTCCTTGCTGCAGAATATTTACATATCGTTCCGATTAAAGCCCGCCATGACGCATCATTAGCAACCTCGTTGAGAAATTGCGACATCTCAACTGAGACGCTTGATCCGTTAATGACAGAGCTTCGGTCCCTCTATGGACAAAACCATACTATCTCCACACTTGTGCGTAAACTGCGCCAGTCTGGGGTTTCTGTGGTTCAAGACTTGATTAAAAACGATTGCCGTTTGATCAGGCAATGTAGATTTAAATTTTTGGCTCCCGATAGCCTCAAATGGATCATTCGTTGGATGTTCCATAGCAGGATATTGGATCCTGAAAAATGTCTTGAGTAATTGTTCAAAAAAGGTTACATGACCTAATAGACCAAAGACTTAAGTTTTCACCCATCAACCCATCTAAGCTCTAACCAGAGACCCACCTCAGATGGGTTTTCTGTTATTTGAAATTTAACGCAAAATAGTTTATGGCAAAAACTGCTTAATCCAATTAATTATTTTTTTAAATAATTTGATGAAGTCTCCACTATTTGGTCTTCCAAACATTCCGGGATTATCAGATGAAAATGCTAACAAAATTAATCCATAAGATACTGTCCATTCAAATTCTCTAGCTATACCTTTAAGATTACCTTCTAATTTTAATTTATGTTGCTTGGATGGAAGTCTAAGTGCTTCTCGTGCTAATTCTTCTATATTAGCTAACCCACTTCCTCCACCGGTTAAAATTATACCAGCAGGCAACAAACCATTTCTGTCTATTTTTCTTAAATGATCTTCAATTAATTCAAAAATATCTGATATTCTAGCGATAATAATTTCATCTAATTTCTTTTTTGAAAAACTTGGAATTGAACTGTTTGATGGTGTTGGTCCACCAGAAATTGCCATTTTGATTTGATCAGCTTCTTCTATTGAAACTTTTAGTCCCAAGGCGATGTCATTTGTTATATCATTTGATCCAACTGGAAATACTTCCATGGATACGGGTATATTATTTTCATATACAATAATGGAGCTAGTTTCTGAACCGATATTTAACAAAATACACCCGGCTATCTTTTGTGTTTTTGTTAGAGAAACAAGACTTGATGCGATAGGGGAGGCTACCACATCTTTTATTTCAATATTCGCTTCATCAAAAGCGCTTAGTAAATCAGTTAGATGATGAGCGAGACATGTTATATATAAAACTCTTGCTTCTAGTTTTACACCCTTAAGCCCTTGCGGACGACCAAGTACTTTTCTTCCATCGACTTTATATTCAAGTGGAATGGTGTGAATTATTTTTCTATTTAAAATGTATGTGCTTGGAAGTTCTTTTTCACTTTCTTCAATTGCGCGCTGTACATCTAGATCTGTAATTTCAGAATCTGCTTTTGTGGTCACCACACTTCCTATTGAAATTATAGCTCCAAGTCCAACTCCGCCAATAGATACATATGCTTTTTTAATAGGTAATCCTGAATTTCTTTCTGCTGTTCCAACAACTGTTCTTAGGCATTTTGCAAGTTCTGAAACATTGGTAACATAGCCATGTCTCATGCCTTTTGTTTCAATGACGGCCGAGGTTATAATTTTTGGCGAAACAAAAGCCGAGGAAGATTCTCTATCAGATTGTGCATCCAAAGAGTCTTGTTCTGCCATCAAAACTTTTATTTGATGCGTACCCACATCTATTCCAATTGCTAAATTGCGACCTTTTGCCATATATGTATTTTATTATACACTAAACTTTTTTATTGTGTAGGTGTGAATAGCTTTTATGGCTGTTAATTGCTGTATGAAATTAGTATTTTTAATTTATACTAAGTTTTTTAAAAATTTTTTTACGAAAAGCAAAATCCCGGTCAGGGACTCTGCCGGGATCAAACGGATTTTCATCCGAAGAGGTTTTAGATAGCTATGAAACCTCTCGAAACTAGTGTGAGTATTGAGAAAAACTGGAAGGATTAGTGTGCTGAAGATTTCACTTGCTTTGCCACGATGACACGATGTTGATGGCCCGCACTCCAAAAGACGTTGTCATCATCAAGTTTGTAAATTTCCACATCGAAGGGTCTGATTATATGGGTGTATATGTGTGCAACAAAGAACTTCATCTGGCCTTCAATTATCGCCTTGATTAACACAAGGTCGCCATGTTTAAAAAAGTCTTGTCTCGCGCAAAGCTGCGCGGTAGTGATGGCGAGCTTTTCCAGCTTAGCCATCACCCCTTTTTTGATTTTAAAGCCATTGAATATTTGGGCGGATGATCCATCAGTTATCAGCTGTGGAAATTCTAGCCACTGTTTTCTGGTGGGTGGGCTAACATAATCACTAAGCCCCTCACACCCACTACCTAAGTGAAGCGTGCCACAGGTGAAGGTTTTGGATAACGTTTTTCCGCCGGTAACGGCGGGAATATGTGGGTACGAAACATAGGGATTGTTCATGTTTTACTCTGAGTGTTGGGTTGATTGGTTGGTTTATCGATTATCTGCCAGGACTTTCGCCACAGCTAGGAAATACCTAAACAATTATACAGAGTCTATTAGGTACCTTTTAGCCACGGCGAAAAACGCTTATTCAAGGAGCTTTTATGTCCCAAATACTACATCAATAATTTATTTTGTCCAATAAGTAGGCATGCTTGAATTCTAATCTGAATCACCACAGTATCTAAACTTATCCCTTGGTTATAAATTGGTCTTTATTGAATAAAACACTAAATCCCAAATGTTTCTCGAATATTCATCTCTTTTTTCTCCATTAAATCACCATGGTCATAACCTTTAAGATGAAAAAGCCCGTGTATAAAAACAAAAAGTAAATAGTTCTGTGGAGTTCTGTCAAAGTCTTTTGCTTTTTGATTAGCCTTGTCTAGATTTATAAAGATTTCTCCCATTTGGCTTTCGCCTTTCATCTCGTCCAGAGGAAAACTTAAAATATCAGTAGTGTAATCTTTTTGACGATGCGTATTGTTTAATGTTCGCATTCTCTTCTTTCCAATAAAGTTTAGGCTAAGCTCATAATCTTTCCCCATAACTTTATCTTTTATTTTATCAAAAAGCACCCAATCAGATTTGGGTGTCTTTCTGAGAGTCGAAGCGATCATGAAATTATCTTTATCAAAAATAATTTTCATGTTTTTGAATTATCTCTTCTTCTTTGCTGGTAGTTTACCAAGCTTTGCTAATTTCTCTATTTCTGTACGTCTTCTAATTCTTTCAAGAGTTGATTTCTTTACTTTGTAAGGTGAAAGAGTTCTACCAGAATATCTGATTGATCTTACCTTATTTAAAACGCCAGATTCTTGAGTGCGCTTTGTAAAACGACGCAATACTGAAGAACCGCTTTCATTTTGATGTTTTTCTACTGAAACATTTGTCATATAAGCGATAATTTAACATGTTTTGCTGATTATAGCAAATTTTTTAAATATTCAATTAGAGCCTCAACCTTTATTGTCTCCTGAACCCTTGTATTCATGTGTCTTACTGTAACAGAATTTTCAATAGCTTCTTTTTGTCCCAAAATCAATATATATGGAACGGCTAGTTTTTCAGCTGCTGCAATTTGACTGGTTATCTTATCTCTAGACAGCGCCTGATGAACAGGAATTTTTGCGATTCTTAACATCTCAAGTATTGCCAATGATTTCAATTTGGCATCATATCCAAGGTGTATGAAATAGAATTTAATATCCTCAATTGCAACGATTTTAGGAACTTTCCTTGTTGGCGAAGCTTCTACCAATAAATGCGCACCAATTGCTGGTACATCTTTTTTCCCCCAAGCTTTTTTGGAAACAGAATTGTATCTTTCTCCAATCGCTAATACTTCTTTTTTTTCTAATTTTCCTTTAACTGTGAATGCTGTAATTTGAAAAACCGTACCGCCAGCATAAAGCCCACTGCCGATTAAATTATGATTGATTATATAGGGTAGATTTAACGATTCTATGTATTCCAACACTTCTCTAAAATGATCTCTAAATTCTTCTGTTAAATAATTTATAGGCTTTGGTGCAGCATCTTGTACAGCAAGACATGATTCATGATCACAGGTTACTGTGCCCATAGGATCTTTTCTGAAAATAGGCCTACAGTTTGCGTGAAGTTCGCTAATATTTTTCTTGAAATAGTTTGTATAATCTTTTGCAAATCTTGAAAAACAGTCTTTATCGCCCAAAGAATTTATTTCAATTAAAAGTTCGCCTTTATCCACATGCTCTTTCAATATTATATATGCGGTTTCAATAATCATTGCATCAGCTATACTTTTTGAATTACCCAAAATACTCATTGAAAAAATATGATCTTTGTTTTTATCAAAATGAGTACTTCCATGAAGTGGGCCACTATAACAAATCATTGGGGGTTGAGTAAGTTCAGTCATTTCTTTGCCAAGATATGATCTGGTGATTGAAATATATTCCTCAAGAAAATTCTCAAATTTTAAAGAATTTGTAATTTCATCTTTATTAACTCTTTTTGCTCCAGTTTTAAAACCCTTAGATTTTACAATGTCTTCTTTTTGTATATTTAAATTAGCGAAAGGGACAAAGCCATAATGTCTGGCTGTGGCCTCTGCTATTTTATGTGTTTTATATATTGGATCTATTTTCTCTGCAGGCTTTTCTTTGCTTTGTGCCTTTTTATTTACCTCCATTTTTTTACCCGCAATGTTTTTAATTGTTTTCATGTCTTTTTTATCCTTGTTATTAGCCGTATTCTTAGTATTTGTCTGCACTTTTTTCACCAATTTTGTTTTTGACATTTTGTTGTTTTTATTGTTTGGATACGCAGAATTTGTTATGTTTCCTATACATTACTTCTTTTTAGCGAACTCATCAAGCCCCCCTGGAAAAGTACCCAATTTATTAAAGGGGTACAGTCTAAGTATGGCCCTACCTGTTATGTCCTCTCTCTTAAGGGCTCCCCAGCTTCTGGAGTCAAAACTAACCTCTCTATTGTCTCCCATAACAAAATATTCTTTTTCACCAAGCGTTTTGTCTATGTTTTTATTGCTAGTGAATTCAACATACGGCTCGTCAATAAGAACACCTTCTTTATGTTCATTGTTGTATACCGTGGTTTGATTGTCTTTCACAACTATTCTTTCATTTGGTAGTCCAACTATTCTCTTTATAAAATACTTCTTTGTTTCAAAGGGAGGTCTTAGAACGACAACGTCACCTCTTTGAGGTTCTTGAAATTTATAAGTTAGTTCATCTACAATCAAATAGTCATTTGTGGCAAAGGTTGGATCCATTGATGCGCCAGAAACAAGAAAGGGCTCTGCGACAAAAAAACGTATACCCAAAAAGATTATTAAAACAATAATGGTGAATCGCCAAAATCCTTCATCTTTCTTTTTTGTTTTTTTAATTAATTCTTTATTTAAAATGTTTGCATTATCCTCCAATAGCGTATCGTTTGTTGGTGTTTCTTTTTGTGTATACATAATATGGGCAAATTATAACATAATGCTATAATATTTGTATGTATATAATTGCAGGCTTAGGAAATCCCGGGGAAGAGTATGAATCAACAAGGCATAATGTTGGTAGATTTATTGCAACTGAATTTGCCAAAAAGTTTGATTTATCAGAATTTAGGGATGATAAAAAAACTTCAAGCCTTATTGCTAAAGGTGAAATTGACGATGAAAAAGTTGTTGTTCTTCTTCCAGAAACCTTTATGAATAAAAGTGGAAAAGCATTAGCGGAATTAATCACAAGTGAAAAGAAGGCTGAAAAATTAATTGTAATTCAAGATGATTTGGATTTACCGTTTGGTACAGTGAGAATGGTTTTTAACAGGGGGATGGGAGGCCATAAGGGGCTTGAGTCAATTAAGAGAGCTATTAAAACTGAAGCGTTTGTAAGAATTAGAATTGGAATTTCTCCAACAACACCAACGGGTAAAACAAAAAAACCAAAAGGGGAGGACAAAGTGGTTAAATTTGTTCTAAGTAAATTTAAGGACGATGAAGTAAAAGAATTAAAGAAAATTTCTAAGAAAGTTGGCGAAGGATTGCATCTCACAATCACTGAAGGTCGAGTTAAAGCTATGAATATGTTGAATACCAATTTATAGATTAATAGATTGTTGAATAGGCGTTAGCGATTACATTTTTAGACAACACAAAACCCCACTTTTAGATGGGGTTTTGTGTTTGTGCATCGTCGGCGCGCTTCACATTTTCATCATAAATATGTGTTGCTGTATTTCAGTTCGCACTGTAATTAAGCCATATTTTATTAATGAAGAGGTAAAATATGCACCTGCACTCCTCCTTTTTAATCCTATTTCTTGTTTTTGTCAACGAAGGTAAGAGCCATCTTTTGTTCTTTTGGATCAAATAGATTTATCTTAAATGTGTAATTCTTTCCTAGTTCAAGTTGTTCTTTAAGCTTAGTTTCATTTCCAAACTCTGAAACATGAACAAGTCCAGCAACACCTTCTTCTATACTTGCAAGTGCTCCATGCTTGTTGTACTTGATAATAACACCAGTTACAATGTCATCCTTCTTGTACTTCTTTTCAGCATCCTTCCATGGATTTGGTTTAAGAGCTTTGATTGAAAGAGAAACCTTTCCGTCTTTGATTTCTATAACTTTAACCTTAATTTTATCTCCAACCTTAAACATTGAACGAGGGTCTTCAACAAGCGCCCAGTCAATTTCTGAAATGTGTACAAGTCCTTCTAGATTTTCTTCTAGTTTAACGAATACTCCAAAATCAACTGCTCCTGTGATTGTTCCTTCTACTTCATCTCCAACAGAATATTTGTTTGCTACTTTCTCTTTCTCTCCACCTTCTGCAAGATTCTTTTCTGAGAAAATAAGTTTTCCTTCTTTAGGAGACGCTGCGATAATTGTTACAGACAATTTTTGTCCAACAAGTTTCTTAAGCTCTTCTAAGATTCTATCTTTATTTCCTTCTTCTACACGAGGGTAGTGATCAGCCTTAAGTTGAGATGCTGGAAGGAATCCTTGAATACCTTGCCATGCCATCAAAAGTCCACCCTTATTTGCTTCTAGTACTGGAACGTCATAAACAGTATGTGACTTAATTGCACTTTCTGCTTCACTCCAAATAAGAGCTTGCTTAGCTTCCTTAAGAGATAATTCAATATAACCATCTGCATTATTAACTTCTACAACTTTTGCAGCGATACTATCTCCGATATTTACCTTTCTTAATATATCTCTGGCACTTACATATTCTCTGCCGTAGATAATACCTGTTCCGTATGGTTTAAGGTCGATAAATACTCCTTTTTTGTCTATAGCGACAACTGATCCCTCGACAATATCTCCTACACTTGGTGGTGTATGAGAATCTGATAAAATTTTTGTCATCACACTTGCATTCATCTGTGTGATAGCTTCCGCAGCCTCTCTCTCAGTGTCATTTGCGACAACTGCTGTTTGTGTATCTTTTGTCATGAAATAAAAAAGCAAGTACTGCTCCTGCGTGAATCTCTGAGTTAACACAGCAGGGGTTACAGCGCTTGAAATTGCTAATAATCTGACGTTGTAATTATGCATGTTTTTAGGAAAAATACAAGCCTCCCGCCCAGAGTATGAATATTTGAGAACACGCCAATTTTCTGCTGAAAATTGGCTCTGCTCACTGCAGTTCGCAAGCTTCTCAAATATTCATACTCTGGGCCGGGGATTTTAATATATATTTCCAAAACATGCATAATTAGCCTTGAATTGGAGTAAATTAACTGAGCTTTGCATATAAAATTATATAGATATAACAAATATATTAGCACAAATAAGATTAGTCAGTGTTAAAAGATTTAATAGAAAGATGTATGAAATCCCTAATGGTATATATATTCAAATAAAAGAAAATATCAAAAGTTTTTTGTAAAAAATCGAAACCCCCGTCAAATAAATGGCGGGGGTTTCTCGGAGCCTTTCGGCGCTTTATGCTTATATATTATCAAAAGTTTGGTTAGTGTCAATTCTATGCAGCTTAAGATAAATAAAGACAAACCCCCGAGCCTTGTTGGGCGCGGGGGTGTCGTTGAGGTTGCTGTTTGGGTGGCGGCCCCGCGGGAGCGGGGTTACTTGCTTGCGGGCTTTTCAGCCGGCGGTGGTGCGGGGTTGGGGAGTGAGGGGGTCATCTCCGCTATTGACTGGAGGCGAGCTTCCAGTTCATCGCAGATTCTGGTGACCTCTTTTGTGGCTGAACTGTCCGGACTCCTGGGTTTACGGTACTCGTTCATCCATTCGTCTTTGGAGCCCTTAGGACTTTGTTCCATAATGTATTCCAGTGGGGTTATCGCCCGGATGCCATTCATGGCTTGATTGGCGATGTCGATGGCGTCCCTGTTGTACGGATACCCTGCACACAGGTTTATTTTGTAACGCAGAACCTCCGGATGGAGGTTGGTCACGTTTTGCCAGCTCAGAATGAGCGGGCACAAGCTCGCGCCACCCTTGTCTTGAATAAGGCGAACTTTGCCCTCCAGTATTGTTATGGCATCTTCTGCCACCTTGATTCTAGCGCGGTTTTGTTTTTCTTCGAGCTCGATGAGGGCCCGCCGAGCGAGCTCGTTTTTCACCCAGTTCGCCTTCATCATATTGAGGGCCGAAAGGCCGAAGCCGATAAGGGCTGCAAGTAGGGTGAGTGCGAGCAGGGTATATCCTACGATCTTTTTCATATGGTTGGTAGTTGTCGGTTGTTTTGGTTGGTTGGATTGTGCAGCAAGTTAATTTAGCTGCATCTCTTAGAACGCTCATAACAGACAGGGTATTCTAAAAGATGCAGCTAAACCTCAACGATTTAAAAGAACTTAATATCGTGTGTATGATAACACCTTATGGTGTGTTTGTCAATAGGTTTACACTACACTTCTTTTGTGGCAAAGACGGGGTGTAGACTAAACAATAAAGATTATATGGTGTATAATATCGATATGATTATCACTTACTTGGGCCGTGAGGCTGTTAAAATTCAATATGGAGATTTGGTGATTGCTTTTAATCCACCAACAAAAACATCTTCGTTAAAAATTAATAAATTTGGAGCAGATATTGCACTTGAAACGCTTCCTCATGAAGACATGTGTGGAGGAGAAGAAATGGTTTATGGAGATAAAAAGCCCTTTGTAATTTCTGGTCCAGGTGAATATGAGGTTAATAGTATTTTTATAAAAGGTCTAGCTGGAGAATCGTCATATGATATTGATAAAGATGATAAAAAATTAATCAATACAATTTACGCTTTAACAGTAGAAGGAATTAATATACTTTATCTTGGTGCGCAAGACGGTCCACTTCCTAAGGACACAAGTGATGCTATTGATTCTGTTGATGTTCTATTCTTGCCAATTGGTGGTAAGGGAGTTCTTGAGCCAAAGGAGGCATATAAACTCGCTATGAATATTGAGCCAAAAGTTATAATTCCAATTCATTTTGATGGAAAGAAAGATTCTGCACTAGAGGCATTTCTTAAAGAAGCAGGAGATCATGGTGAACCTGTTGATAAGCTAACTATTAAGAAAAAAGATTTGGATGGTAAAAATGGTGATATAATAGTGTTGTTACCACAACAATAAAATAATTAATTATTATGTTGACAAAACACATAGAAAAAATTCAACAGAAATCTAATTCTTACAAAAAAACTTACTCAATGACAGTTTCAGTTTTTGTAACTCTTTTAATAGCTTCTGTTTGGGCCTTGTCTGCATTAACCCTAAACGGCAGTCAGGTTGCGCAAGAAACCATTTCTGAAGTTAAGGATATTTCACCCGCTTCTGTTATTAAAACTGGAGCAACTGATGCTGTTAAAAATATTTTTTCATCAGATGAAAAGAGTGTGAATTCAATGCAAGCATCTTCGTCAAATGGTGTAATTGTTGAATCTGGAGATGATTGGAATCAAGTTGATACATATCAGGATAGTCTTCAGGGTGTTGATACTGTTTCAAATTCAGTTATCGTACCAAATGAATAGTTAAATTATTAAATTTTAAATCAAAGAACAATCATGGCAAAAAAAGTAGAGAAAGAAATTGAAGTTGCGGCTGTAAATTCAGATAAAATACAAGATAGAAATCTGACAGTAGAAATGAGAAAGTCATACATTGACTATGCCATGTCTGTTATTACTGATCGTGCTCTTCCTGATATTAGAGATGGACTTAAGCCTGTACACAGACGTATTTTGTATGCCATGCATAATATGCGATTAACCGCCTCTGCAAAAACTGTAAAGTCTGCAAAAGTGGTTGGAGATGTTATGGGTAATTATCACCCACACGGAGATGCTGCTATTTATCAATCGTTGGTGAATATGGCTCAAGATTTTTCTATGCGTTATCCATTGATTATAGGTCAAGGAAACTTTGGTACAGTTGATGGCGACCCTGCAGCTGCTCAACGTTATACTGAGGCAAAAATGTCTCGTCTATCATCTGAACTTTTGAGAGATATAGGTAAACAAACAGTTAATTTTACTCCAAACTATGACGGTACAGCAAAAGAGCCAACCGTTTTGCCAACAGGTGTTCCAAACTTATTATTGAATGGAGTGTTGGGTATTGCTGTCGGTATGGCAACAAACTTTCCACCTCACAACCTGAGAGAAATTGTAGATGCTACTAATTATTTGGTGGATAATTCAGACGCAACATCAGAAGATCTATTAAAATTTGTTAAAGGTCCTGATTTTCCACTAGGAGGAATTGCTTATGGAGAAAAAGATATTGCTTCTGCTTATATTCATGGTAGAGGAGGTGTATTAGTTAGAGGAGAAGCAGAAATAATAGAAGAAAAAGCTGGGCAATCAAAAATAATTATTACTTCAATTCCGTATCGTGTTAACAAATCAACACTTATTGAATCAATTGCAGATTTGGTTCGTGAGAAAAAGCTTGAAGGAATTAAAGATTTGCGTGATGAATCGACAAAAGATATAAGAGTTGTGATTGAACTTAAGAGTGGAAGTTATCCTCAAAATATTTTGAATTTTCTGTATAAACACACTCAACTTGAGCAAACCTTCCACTATAATATGGTGGCACTTATTGAAGGTGTGCCACAGACATTATCGTTAAAAACATGTCTTGAAGAATTTATTAAGCATAGAAAAGAGGTTATAAGAAGAAGAACAGAATTTGATTTGGCAGAAGCAAAAGACAGAGAGCATATCTTGCTTGGACTTAAAAAGGCGCTGGATCATATTGATGCCATAATTAAAACTATTAAAGCATCAAAAGATACTCCAACAGCTCATGCAAATTTGATGAAGGAATTTAAGTTCTCAGATAGACAAGCAACAGCTATTTTGGAAATGAAATTGCAAAAGTTGGCAGGTCTTGAAAGAAAGAAAATTGAGGATGAATTAAAGGCGATTCAAGCATTTATTAAGGAGTGTGAAGATATTCTTAAAAATCCAAAAAGAGTTTTGCAAATTATTAAAGATGAGCTTGGCGATATAAGAGAGCGTTTTGGAGATGATAGAAGAACAAAAATCATAAAGCACGCCGCAAAAAACTTTTCAATAGAGGATGTGATTCCTGATGAGGAAAGTGTATTGGTTCTAACTGCAGGAGGATATATTAAGAGAACTGATCCTGATGAATATAGAAAACAAAAAAGAGGAGGGGTTGGTGTGGTTGATTTGGATACAAAAGAAGAAGATTTTATTACGCATTTAATTACCACAACAACACACAGTGATTTGTTGTTCTTTACTGATAAGGGTAAGGCGTATCAAATTAAAATGTACGATATTCCAGAGGGAAAGCGTGCTACTCGTGGTAAATCTATTATGAACTTCTTATCTCTTGCTGATGGAGAAAAGGTAACATCTGTATTGCCAATGCCTAAAGAAATTAAAAAAGGTAGTGGGCTTAGTTTGTTCTTGGTTACAAAGCAGGGAACAGGAAAGAAGGTTGGTGTTGAAAGTTTCTTGGATGTTAGAAGAAGTGGAATTATTGCTATTAAATTGGATGCGGGAGATGAATTGGTTTCCGCTTCTTTTGTGGAAAAGAAAGATTCTGTTATGGTTGTTGCTTCTGATGGACAATCTATACGTTTTGACGAGGGGGACGTTAGAGAGATGGGGCGCGCGGCCGGAGGTGTTAGGGTTATGAAATTGGACAAGGGCGAGTCTGTTGTTGGTGCTGATACTGTTGCAAAGGATGTAACGGATGCATTTGTGATGGTTATGTCGTCAAATGGTTTTGGAAAGAAAACTGCAATTAAAGAATATAAAGTACAAGGACGAGGTGGAAGTGGAATTAAAACTGTTAAAGTGACTGATAAAACTGGTAATTTGATTTCTGCTAAAATACTAACAGCAGAATTGGAAGAGCTTGTTGCAATTTCTAAGAAAAGCCAAGTTATAAGATGTGATCTTAAAGAGGTTCCTGCTTTGGGACGTGATACACAAGGTGTTAGAATTATGAAATTACGAGAAGGAGACAGTTTGGCATCATTGATTTGTCTGTAATTTAAAGATCGATTGCTCATGTTCACAATTTTGTTAGTGAATTAGCGTTTTTGTTGATATAATATTCACATGAGTTTTGTTAAACCACAAAAAACTTTGCATGACATGCATGTAGCAGAAGGCATGATCGTCGCAGACTTTGACGCTGGAGCTGGATTTTATACTTTTGCTCTAGCGCAAAAGGTTGGACCTTATGGAAGAGTTTTTGCAATTGATACCAGAAATGACTTACTAACAAGAATTGCAAATGAGGCGCGCGTTTTGAAATATAAAAATATTGATGTGTTGCATGGCGATATTGAGACATCAAAAGGCTCAGGTCTTTTAAATGAAAGTGTTGATAGGGTAATACTGGCAAATACATTATTCGTTTGTAATCATCCAGATAGGGTAGTTAAAGAAGCGGTTAGAATTCTTAAGAAAAAAGGTAAGATTGGAGTTGTGGATTGGGTGGATTCTTTTAATAACCTGGGTCCGCATCCAGATTGTATAATTCCAAAAGAGTATGTTATTAAGTGGTTTGAAAAAGAAGGAATGAGTTTGGAAAAAGAATTTGATGCTGGAGATTTTCACTATGGTTTAGTGTTTAAATTCAAAGTTTAGGTTATAATATTTATATGAATAAATCATCGAGCCCTTTTCAAATAATTTTAATAGGAGTTTTCATACTTGCAGCGGTTATTGGAGTTATTGTTTTTGCTTCGTACAATTCTGCTTCAAAAAATATTGCATCTAAGGCAATAATTTGGGGTGTTATGCCTGAAGATGATATGAAAAATCTATTGGCAACAATTGATCCACAAAAGAAAACATTAGATATAACATATATTCAAAAAAATGAGGATACTTTTGAATCAGAATTTGTAAACGCTCTTGCTGAAGGAACTGGACCTGATTTGGTAATTATTGACGATTCAAAATTGTTTTCATGGAAAAGTAAATTACAACCACTTTCTTTTAAGAATGTTCCACAAAGAGTTTTTACAGATACGTTCATAGATTCTGCTAATATCTTTGTTATGCAGGATGGAATCTATGCGCTACCTTTTTATGTTGATCCCCTTGTAACATATTGGAATAAAACAATGTTTACAGATGCGGGAATAGTGCTTCCTCCTAAGACATGGAATGAGCTGTCTTCGCAAATTATTAAATTAACACAAAGAACTGATAAGTCAGAAATTATTAAATCAGGAGTTGCGCTTGGTGAATCTGTGAATATTGATCACTCAAAGGAAATTTTTGTTAATTTGATGCTACAGGGTGAGAATTCATTAATTCGTTATAATTCTGATACAAAAAGATATGATTCAGTAGCTGACATTACTTCTACAATTGATGGAGTTAATACGCTTGATCAAAGTGTGTCATTCTACACTTCATTTTCAGATCCAAATAATGAAAGATATTCTTGGAATAAATCATTGTCTAAATCTAGGGATGTTTTTGTTGCAAATAAATTAGCGATGTATTTTGGATATGCGAGCGAATATCCAATACTACAAAGAAAAAATCCAAATCTAAATTTTGATGTTTCAGCAATTCCAAAAGTGGAAAATCGCCCAGCTGTTGGATATGCAAAAATTAATGCAATCGCACTTGTTAAGCAGTCTAAAAATCAAGCCGCGGCATTTAATGTGATGACCAAATTGGTTTCTAACGAGACTCAATTGGCTTTGATTAAGCTTGTAAATTTACCATCCGCAAGAAGAGATTTGCTGGTAACCTCATCGGGAGATAATACTTATACGGATGTATTTATTAAGGCGGCTATTCAGTCAAAAACTTGGTTGGATCCAAATCCTGTCGCTACAGATTATATTTTCAGAGAAATGATTGATACAATAACGACAGGAAAGGTTACAAGTAGTGAGGCTAGAAATATTCTGAATCAAAAACTCTTGAGATTGATTTCAGGCGGTTCTGCTTCAGATGTTGTTAATTCTTTATAAAATAAATGATATAATACTATTATGAGATCACCAGCAGAAATTCTTCGAAAGTGTACAAAACAGGAATGTGGCTTCAGTGAAGTGATGGAGTTCATCAATGTTTTTGTTCAATATGCTGTATATATTATTGGATTGCTATTTGTGATAGTTTTGATATATGCAGGATTTTTGTATTTAACTTCTGGAGGAGATACTGGTAAGGTTAAAAAGGTTAAGGATATGTTAATAAAAATGGTTTGGGGATTAATATATACATTATGCGGTTGGTTAATTGTTTACTTTATATTGCAACAACTTGGAGTTGATTCGGGATTTTATCAAGATGTTATTGGTTCATAACAAAATAAAAATGAAAAATATTATTTTAAATTTGGGATTAGGATTGTTTATCGCCGTATTGTTTTTAGGAAGTTATTCTGTTGGACTTACTGCATGTGATCCTAGTGGTGGTAAAATATGTAATCCACTTGGAAATATAAACACAATTGAGGGTGTGTTAGATATAATTCTTGTATCTGTTCAGTATATAGCGGGAATACTTTCTGTAATTTATATAATCTTAGCAGGTCTTAAATTCGTTATGAATGGGGATAAACCAGCTGAAATAGATAAGGCCAGAAAGATGTTGCTTTATGTGGTTATTGGTATTGCGATAATATTCGGCGCTCAGGCAATAAAGTATGTAGTTATAAATACAATAACTGAGGTTGGAGGTGGAATGTAGACCGTGTAATTATTCGTTAAAAATAAAAATATGTTTGAAATTAAAATTGCATTAGCACAAGTTGGTAGTCTTACAGGAGCGAGGGATTTTGGTGGCCTAGTTTCAAGGCTTGTGGATATGATTAGGTTTTATATTGTTCCTTTTATTATTGCCTTAGCCCTAATGTTCTTTTTGTGGGGAGTTTTTAAAACGGTAACTGCGGCTGGGGATAGTAAAAAGAGACAAGAGGGAATTGGTTATATAACTTATGGAATTATAGGTCTTGCTGTGATGATTTCTGTATGGAGCTTGGTAGCTATTTTAACATCAACATTTTTCTCAAACGGTTTAATTGTTCCTCAACTTCGATAATATAAAAATATGGATATACCAGGATTATTTATAATGTTTTTGAGATTCATGAATGGGCTTTCTGCCTTCATTATTACCCTAACATTACTTTTCTTCATTTGGGGAATTTTTAAATTAATTTTTTATGGCAAGGATTCAAAAGAGAGAGCTGAGGCAAAGGGGTATATTGTTTGGGGTTTAATTGCTCTTGCGGTGATGGTTTCCATATGGGGTCTCGTTAATTTACTACTATCGACATTTAATTTTGGTACACCCAGAACTGTAATTCCAGAATTTCCAAATAGATATTCTATTTAAATCCACAATTTTATTGCAAACAAGTTTCTCTCTTATTGATTATTAAGGTATAATGTTATTAAGTGACTTCGAGTCGCTTGTATACAATAAGCTTATTATTTAATATCATTAATTTATGAATACTACTGGACAATTGTCAGCACAAGTATCAAACGCTGGAATCAGTGGACTTTACGGTCTTCTGGTTCAAGCACAAGACTTTATAAACAGACTAATACCATTCGTTATTGGTCTAACGGTTCTATTCTTCCTTTGGGGAATTTTTAGATTAGTATTTTCTGCTAAGGATTCAGAAAAAAGAGAGGAGGCAAGAGGTTATATTGTTTGGGGAATTATTGGTTTGGCTGTGATGGTTTCTGTATGGGGACTCGTTAATCTTCTAAGAAGTACATTCAGTTTGGATCAGAATATTCCAACAGCACCTGGTATACCAACAACAGGTGGTTCTATTCAACTTAGATAATTTAATTCATGACCAAAATTCCAACTCAACTTACTAGATTGATACAGGCAATTAATGAACACATAATCAATCCTGCGATTATATTAATTTTTGCAGTAGCGATGGTTGTATTTTTGTGGGGATTGATTTCTTACATCCGTGGAGCGGGTGATCCAAAAGCAAGAGAGGCTGGTAGAAGTAGAATAATTTGGGGAATTATTGGTTTTGCAATTATGTTTTCTGTATTTGGAATTATGCAATTAGTTTCAAATACGGTGGGTGGTCCAACGGGGGAAATAATCAATATTCAGAAATTATAATCAGAAATTCAGATTAAGTGATTAATCAAAAAACACCGAAGCGCTTCGGTGTTTTTTGATTTAGTGGTGGGCGAGGAGGGACTCGAACCCTCAATCCTTACGGAACTAGTTCCTAAGACTAGCGCGTATACCAATTCCGCCACTCGCCCATTATTCTACTATCGGATTTCTGACTTTTGTATATTAGCACATAGTGTTAAATATATGAAGTCTTCGTCCTTGTCCGCCCGGTAGGATTTGAACCTACGACCGTTCGCTTAAGAGGCGACTGCTCTACCAACTGAGCTACGGGCGGATATTGATGAATATAATATCAAATTTTAAATATAATTACAATGTTTATACGAAGAAGAGCGGGGCGCATGCGTGCGCCCCGCTCTGGTTGCGGAGTTCGTGTGGTGTTCGTTGGGTCTACGCTTTTTACAGCGCGCGAACAGCTTCCGAAAGCGGTTTCTCCCAGTGTTTGATGTTCATTCGCATACTGAGGAGTTTGGCTGTTTCAGTTCTTGTGAGGCCGTCTGGTAGCTCGTCCTTAATCACAATAACCTTGGTCCAATCATGCACCCTGCTTTGCTTTGAATACAAATCAACCACCGGTCTCTTTGCCCATTCCACAGGCCTGTTTTCTTTCTCTGCCAGCCTCCTTGAGGCCTTGGTGCTTGTCACCGCACCTCCCACATCAACGCTCAGATAGGGGAGAACATCCCCATTCTTTGTTTTGACTAGGACGAGTGATCCAGCAGGAATTACCTCGGGGTTTGTAGCGACTGTTCCAATCACTTTTGTTTGTGCTTCACGGAGCTTGATACCTGTTGAGGATAGCCCGCGCTTAGTGTTGTAGTCGGCGTCCGGGTCCGTCTTGTGATATTTGGTCGCTCGGACCGCAATTTCACAAAGCTTAAACTCGGATCCTTCTTTTGGGTTGTAATTTTTGCTGTTTTTGTCACCTTGAGCTTGTAGGCTACCCATAAGGGTGGTGATAACTGCGGCAAATATCGCAACGTTTTTGTTTCTTATCATCAGCTGTGTTTGTTGGTTCAGTGGTACCGAAATGTGCGGTCCTTATTTGTTGTAATATATTTGACGAACAAAGTCAAGCACTTGTCTTTTTTTGATAAGTTAAAACAAGTATAATTTCTTATACAAATTTTTTACATATGGAATTTTAAATTTTAGAAAATTACGAATCTGTTGGTGCTCGGGGCGGGACTCGAACCCGCACAGCGTTGCCGCCAAGAGATTTTAAGTCTCTCGTGTCTACCATTCCACCACCCGAGCATTAAACTGTAAAACTCATCATTTTACATGGAGGCGTAGGCCGGGTTCGAACCGGCGTATAACGATTTTGCAGATCGCCGCGTTAACCAACTTCGCCACTACGCCAAAAATTTACCTAATTATCACAATTTCTTACACTCATACTCACCCTTATCCAATCATTACTTCCTTTCGCTATTTTAACAAACTGTCTATGTTCTGTCTATTGATTTCGCCCAAATCTATTTTAAAATCAAAGAAGGGAATTATGCCCAATCTGGAATTTTTTTTAACATAATCTCTAAATTCATCCTTCTTTCTATTTGCAAATTCCTCAACAGCTGAAGCTTTGTCCTCTGGTAGGACGCTAAAAAGAATTGTGGCGCGCTTTGCTCTATCGCTAAGTATCACATTTGTAACAGTAACAAGAGACGCTCTATTAGATTCTCTCTCCATAAAATTCATAGCCAACTCTTTAATGACTTGAACTGTTCTATCGTCTCTGTAAGGTCTTATAATTTTTTCTCTCATTTTTTCAAATTATTATAATTATTTGATAACTTTATGAAATGGCTCTATTTTATCTCCAGCGGCAATTTCCATCTTTGCCTCAATTAAAGTTCCAAATTCTTTTCCTTCTTCTACGGTGCTTGTTTTATTTTTTTGTTGTTGCAACTCTCTAACTCGTCCTCTTCCAATTTCTACATCTCTTCTTAGAATTTTAACTTCATCATTAAGTGAAATTATTCCAGATTCAACGCGACCTCCAATTACTTGTTTGTCTTTGTTGATACTAAATACCTTAAGAACCTTAACTATTCCTTTGCTTTCTTCTATTTGTGTTCTTGGTCTATGTTCTTCTGCAAATTCTTGTAGCCATTCTGTCATTTTGTAAATGATATTGAATGTCATTAAATGAATTCCGTTTCTTTCAGCTAGGTTTTTAGCGCTATTATCAACCTTTGTATTGAATCCAAGTATTACCGTACCTTCTTTTCCGGATGCTAATTTAACATCATTTTCTAATATATCACCAATAGTCATTGCCACGATTCTAATGTCTACGTTTGGTATTTTTATTTTATTTTCTATTTCATACTTAACAGCTTCAGCAGAACCAGATGTGTCCGCTTTAATTATTACAGGTAGGGTAATGGTTTCTATAATCTCTTCACCATTTTCAAAAGCAATAGAATTAGCTTTATTGATTGCTGCTATTTTTTCTTTTTGACGAGCTTGTTCTATGGCCAAATTTCTAGTTTTTGATAATTCTTTTTCTTCGTCAATATATGATTCTGCTGTTTTTTTACTTCCGAATGTAAAACAAATACCTCCAACTTCAGGTTCATCGGTCCAGCCAACAACTCTAACTGGTGTAGATGGGCCAGCTTCTTTTAGAGGCTTTCCTAAAAAGTTTTCCATTATACGAACAGGGGAGAGTGCTGTTCCTGAAACTATATATGAACCGCTATAAAGCGTTCCATTTTTTACAATAAGCGTTGCTGATATTCCTCTAACTTTATCTCTATTGGCCTCTATGACTATACATTCAGCATCTGAAAAAGGATCTCCGCTAATCTCATCAACTTCTGCGGTTAGTAAAATAAGATCTAACAATTCATCAATTCCTTGTCCATTTTTACCAGAGAATGCTACCCATGGAATACTTCCTCCGTAACCCTCAACATAGATTTCATTCTCTGCTAAAGATAATTTGGTTCTATCAATGTCTGCGTTTGGTTTGTCAATTTTACTTATTCCTACTATGTACGATAGTCCTGCGTTTTTAATTGCGGTAAGTGCATCTAGCGTTTGAGGCTTAACTCCTTCTTCTGCTGATACTATAAGAATTGCGATGTCTGCAGCGGAGGCTCCTCTTGCTCTTATGGCGTTAAAGGATTCATGTCCTGGGGTATCTATAAAAACGATTTTCTTTTCTATGTCTTTATCATTAGAATCCTTTGTCTTATGAACGACTTCATATGCTGACATTCTTTGAGTAATTCCACCAACTTCTTTATCCACTACATTAGTGTGTCTAATGTAGTCTAGTAGAGTTGATTTGCCGTGGTCAATGTGTCCCATAACGACAACAACTGGCGGCCTAGAATCTTTGGTGGTAATTTCCATTTGAATCTTAATATATAATATTTTTTTTGGTTTGGCAAATTTTATTTAACCCTATTTGGTCTATAGGGAGGTGTGAGGGTGCGCTACTGGTTTTCTTTGTTCAGCTAAGCCTTTGGTAATATCAATTTATCATGTGCCATGGCAATAGATTTGGCTTCTTCTTCTGTAAGTTCAAAAGTGGATTGGAATTTTTGAAGTGGCTTTGCGAATACACTCATTCTGTCGCTAGAATATAGCGATGAAAATACAACACCATCACCTTGTTCATTAATAAATGCAGTTGAGAAACTTTGATTTCCTCCAGCGCCCGTTCCCTTAAATGGATTAAATCTCAAGGTATCAACTCCTTGAACGCTGTTTCTGAGTCTTTTTTCAACCAATTTTAAATATTCTTGAGATTCTTTTTTGAACGATTCCAGTTCATCAATATGCTTAATCATGAAATTTATACTGTCTTCAATTGATCCAGTTTTGCCCCTAAGTAGCTTTTTAATTCTGGAGTATAAATTAATTATTAAAATAAGTAGTATCAATATTATTAAGGCCAACACCGCGACGGTTATTGTTAGTGCATCTAAGCTTAAGTAAAACATAGTAAAAAGTATACAGAATCTATCTTTTTTTGTATAGTATCTATAATTACAAATTGTTTATAAAATATGTCAAAGAGAATTTATTTAGATTATGCTTCGGTTACGCCTACAGATAAGTCTGTAATTAAAGAAATGGGGCGAGTTGCTAGAAAGTACACGGCTAATCCTTCGTCAATATATAAAGAGGGAGTTTTAGCAATGAACTTTTTAAATTCTTGTCGAGAAAGAATCGCAAGTGCGTTAGAAGTTCATAGTGATGAAATAATTTTTACATCAGGTGGAACGGAATCAAACTCTTTGGCAATTTTGGGTGTAATCAATGCGTATAATAAAATTACAACAGGAGAGCTCAAGGGGGTTATATATGAAAATATTTTAAATAATTTTGATGGTAAAATACCGCATGTGGTAAGTTCGACAATTGAACACCCCTCAATCAGAGAACTTTTATTTGATCTTCAAAAAAATGAGAAAATTGAATTGACATTAATTTCTCCAAATGAAAATGGAATTATTGAACCTGAAGAGGTTTTAAATTCGTTAAAAGAAAACACAATTCTTGTTTCTGTTATGTATGCAAATAATGAGATTGGAACAATTATGCCAATTCCAGGTATTGCTAAAAAATTAAAAGAATACAAAAGAAAAATTGGTAGAACAGAATTTGAAATGCCGTTTTTGCATTCCGATGCATCGCAGGCTGTTTGCTATTTGCCAATGAGAATACCTTCACTTCATGCGGATCTATTAACTATTGATGGCGGAAAAATTTATGGACCAAGAGGTGTTGGGGCTTTGTTTGTAAAAAGAATCGTTCCGCTTGTCTCGGTTAATAAGGGTGGAAGTCAGGAGGGTGGAAGACGTGCTGGAACAGAAAATTTACCAAGTATAGCGGGTCTCGCTTTGGCTTTAGAGATGGTTGAAAAAAATAAGAAAAAAGAATTTGAACGAGTTGAACAGTTGCGAGATCTGATGCTTGTGTTATTAAACTCTTCAAAAATAAAAGATAAATTTTTTGTAAATGGAAGTATTCAAAAAGGAGAGAGATTGCCTAATAATTTGAATATTTGCATTCCGGGTATTGATGCGGAATTTTTGGTTTTAACTCTTGATGCACTGGGTGTTTGTGCATCGTCCGTCACAAGTTGCAGAACTTTATCAGAAGATTCATATTCTTATGTGGTTCAAGAGATTAGAGGGGAGTCATGTTCTAAGAGTTCTCTTAGAATTTCTTTGGGAAAATATACCAAGAAAAAAGATGTGATGAGAGCGGGGAAGACGATTGTGGAGGCGGTGGGGCGGGTTTCTTAATCATTGCAATAATTCAAATTAGAATCTACCCTAGTTAGTTTGACTCGGGGAAGTTCTTGTTGTATTGTCTTTTGTGGATAGATGAGCCGCTATAATAGTGACCTCACCGACTATCTTTCAAATCTCTATTACTCAAATCGTTCGTTATGTCAGAAAACAAGAGGTATATTATATCCGGCCTGATTTTTGAGACCGGAGGGCTTGGGCAGGAGTTGCTTCCGGAGTCTGTCTTTAATGTAATCATTAGCTCGGAGAACGGAAATTTTACCAAAAACTACGGGCAATATTATTGTCACACAGAGATCAGTTCACCCCTTTCGGTTTTTGATTTTGTGCTAACCAGGGATGGTGAATTGAGTTTTCGGATTCAGCCCAAACTTATGGGTATGGAATTCAGACTCAATTTGTTAGCAAATAATTGCAAATCTAACGTTTTTCCAGTATATGAGGGAGTCTGTAAAAGCAGAAAACAACAGAACTTTGTTCGAGCTTTCTTGATACCAGTTGGGAGTGGTTTTCTTTCTTACACCCCGACCGCTGAAACCTGTGGGTAAAACCGTGGGTCAGATTGACTATAGCTCATCGTGCAGACTCTGCGCTTACTTAACCATCAGTAAGCCGCAAGAGTCTGCTTCGGTGGGCTTTTGTGTTTAAATATTTAAAATTACTCATTTTCATGCTATAATACACCCCATATGCCACCAATTCATCATTTTACAACAAAAGCTAAGGAGGTTCTTAAAAAAGCCCATGAATTAGCCATAGAACGTGGTCAAAATCACGTTAATCCATTACACCTTTTGACAGCCCTTGTGGTTCAAGAGGACGGGATAGTGTTGGCAATTTTAGATAAATTAGAAATAGATACAATACTACTTGCTGATAATTTAATAGAAGCAATTGAAACTGGAGAGTCAAGCAACACCATGGCTACTTCGTATCAATTATATTTAACTCCTGAATTAGCTCAGGTTATAGAAGCTTCTGGCAGAGTTTCCGCTAGTCTTAAGGATGAATTTGTATCAGTTGAGCACTTACTCATCGCATTGTTTGATGTTGCTTCATCTGCTCGTGAACTATTATTTAAATTCAAATTAGAAAAAGAAGCCATTATTGAGGCTCTTGAATCTCTAAAGGCAAGTAAGGGTCCAAATGCAGAATTGGCACCAAAAAAGATGAAGGCTATTATTAAGTACACAAGAAATCTAACAACTCTTGCAAGAGAGAATAAATTAGACCCTGTAATTGGAAGAGACGCAGAGATTGCTCGTGTAATACAGATTCTTTCAAGAAGAACAAAAAATAATCCAATGTTAATTGGAGAGGCTGGCGTTGGAAAGACTGCTATTGCAGAAGGTTTGGCAAACAGAATTGCAATGGGAGACATACCTGAATCTTTGAAAGATAAAGATTTAGTTTCTCTTGATATGGGGCTTCTTGTTGCTGGTACAAAATACAGAGGAGAATTTGAAGAGCGTCTAAAAAACATCTTAAAAGAAATTGAAAAGTCAGATGGAAAGATAATTTTATTTATCGATGAAATACACACCATCGTTGGCGCAGGTTCTGCTGATGGCGCGCTTGACGCTTCAAATATGTTAAAGCCAGCTTTAGCGAGAGGGGAATTGCGTGCTATTGGAGCAACCACTCTTAAAGAATATCAAAAACATATTGAAAAGGATCCTGCGCTTCAAAGACGTTTTCAACCTGTGTATATTAATGAGCCAAGTGAAGAGGATGCTATTGCAATATTGCGTGGCCTTAAAGAAAAGTATGAACTATATCACGGTGTTCACATTACGGATGATTCAATACTTTCCGCTGTTAAACTTTCGTCAAGATATATATCTGATAGATTTTTACCAGATAAGGCGGTGGACCTAATTGACGAGGCTGCATCTTCGCTAAAAATTGCATTAGAAAATAAACCACCAGAACTTGAAATTGCACATCGTAAAATTATGCGCCTTGAAATTGAAAGACAGGCACTACTTAAAGAAGCCCAGAGTAATAAGGTTGCAAAAGGTAGAATTAAAGAAATTGAAGCTGATATTTCTGAATTAAAAGAGGGAACAAAGGAAACAGAGGCAAAATGGATTAATGAAAAAGAAACTCTCGCTGGTATTAAGGCTATTAAAAAACAACTTGAATCATTAAGACAAGAGGCTGAGCGTGCTGAGGCTTACGCTGATTTATCAAAAGCGGCTGAAATTAGATATGTAAAAATTCCTGCGCTTGAAAAAGATTTGGATGGTAAATCTAAGCGCTTAAAGAAGTTGCAAAGTTTCAGAAGAATTTTGAAAGAGGAAATTACAGAAAATGATATTGCTAGTGTTGTTTCAAAATGGACAGGAATTCCAGTATCAAGAATGCTTGAAGAGGAAGCAAAGAAAATATCAAGAATTGATGAAGAATTGAAAAAACAAGTTATTGGTCAAAGTGAAGCTGTTAAAAGAGTTTCTGATACTATTAAAAGATCTAGAGCGGGAATTAATGATCCTCAAAGGCCAATTGGTTCTTTCATATTCTTGGGGCCAACGGGTGTTGGAAAAACAGAATTAACTAAGGCATTAGCAAAATTCATGTTCGATGATGATAAATCTTTAATTAGAGTGGACATGTCTGAATACATGGAAAAACATGCTGTATCTAAAATAATTGGTGCGCCACCGGGATATGTTGGACACGATGAAAGCGCAACACTTACAGACACGGTAAGGCATCGTCCATATTCTGTAATTCTTTTTGACGAGATTGAAAAGGCTCATCCGGAAATATTTAACATTCTTCTTCAGGTTTTGGATAATGGTAGATTAACTGATTCAAAAGGGAGAACTGTTAATTTCAAAAATACTATTATTATCATGACATCAAATATTGGCGCTCAATATATTGATAATATGCAAAAAATTGGTTTTGCTATTGATAAAAATGATAAATCTGAATATGAAGATGCAAAAACTAGAGTGATGGGGGAGCTTAAGAAAAACTTTAGACCTGAATTTCTAAATAGAATTGATGAAATTGTTCTGTTTGATATTTTGAGTCCTGAAGCTATTAGAAATATTGTCGAGATTGAAGTTGAAAAAGTTGTTGCTCGTCTACTTGAAAAAGAAATTAAGCTCTTGATCTCCGAAGATGTTTACGCTTATTTGGCCAAAGAGGGATATAATCCACAATATGGTGCAAGACCATTAAAAAGATTGATACAGTCAAAGATTTTGACAGAGGTGGCCTCACTTATTATCGATAAGGGTATAACTTCTGGGGGTACTATAAAGGTGGGTCTTAATGGTAAGAGTGGGGAGTTTACTTTTGAGGTTAAAAACAAAAAGAAAAGTAGTGCAAGCGTTCTTGCTGGAGAAATTATTTCTGTAGCCTAAATGGCAAATGTGTGGGAAATGTTTTTTTGCTATTAAACAAATTATCTGCTATAATGGACAGCACGCGCAGGTGGCAGAGTGGTCAATTGCATCTGACTGTAAATCAGACGCCTTCGGGCTACGGGGGTTCAAATCCCTCCCTGCGCACCATTAATAAAAAAAGAACGGAGCCTCGACGGTCAAGTCGGAGGCTCGTTTTTTCTATGGTGGTCAATTGACTGGAGTGAGACGTTGTTTGAAGTGATCGGGAAGTTGTTTGAGCACCCCGGGATGTGCGATTGTGATGACCGCCTCATCATCGGGTTTTAACATTTCGATGATTTTTTCGGGTCCACTTTCCTTACGCGAACGGTTGAGTGCAGATGTATTTTCTGTGGATACTTGGTTGAAACCGAAGTTGCCCAACATTCCAGTCAATACATTGGCCATTTCGACAGCCTTTGTTGT
>CAYUCM010000004.1:0-31088 GCA_964443365.1 uncultured Candidatus Saccharibacteria bacterium | reverse complement strand
ATCTGTGAGTTCAACTTTTCTTCTCTCTAATCCTCTGTATGTTAAAAATCTAAGTTCATCATCTGCGCTTCTGCCTGACTCGACAATATATTCTGGAAACAGCCATTTTCCAAGAGTGATTTCCAAATTACATTTATCCATTATGACTTTACAATTTTCTATTGCGTCAGGCTCGTTCTTAAAAAGATTGTCAGCCTCTTCTTGATTAATGAAAGAAAAGTCAGCATCATCATCTCTACTTCTTTCTCCAAATTGATCTGATATTTTCATCAAGATGTCTCGCGTCTTGCTGTCTTCTTTTTTTATATAATAAGTGTCATGAGCAGCAACTATTGGAATATTTTCAGTTCTTGCAAATTCAATGAGCTTTCTCATTTTTTCTTCATGACCTTCAATTTCATCATGATGAGTTATCTCTATATAAAAATCGTCTGGAAAATTATTTTTATAAAAGTCTACAATTTCTTTTGCATGATCTTTGTTGCTAGATGTTACAGCTTGAGTTAATTCACCGCTAAAAGAGGGCATAATGCATATTAAATCGCTCTTATATTTTTCTATAAGTTCACGATCTATACGGGGCTTGTAATAGAATCCGTCAAAGTTTGAAGCTGTTACAAGTCTTATTAAATTTCTGTAGCCCTCATCGTTTTTAGCGAGTAGTATAAGGCGGCTACGACGATTATCAATTCTTGGTTCTTTGTCATGACGAGTTCTTGCGGCGACATAAAAATCCACTCCAATAATGGGTTTAATATTTGCGTCTTTACATTTTTTGAAAAATTCAATAACGCCATACATGTTTCCGGCGTCAGTCAGGGCAACGGCTGGCATATTTAGACTAGATGCGGCTTTTACTAAATCTTTAATTTTAGGAACGGCTTGAAGAAGAGAGAAATGCGAGTGATTGTGTAAATGAATGAATGGGTGTTTGGGTGCTTGATTTTTGATTTCTTGATCTTCGTTTGTTATTTGTGTTTTTGTATCTGCCATATTTTTATTTAATTTACATCGGTCTGGAAGATGGGCTTTAAATTGCGCCATGCTTCTTTTTGGTATGATGCTTTTGTTTTTAAATGGATGAGGTAACATATGTAGTATAAGCCTTTATGAAGAAAAACCAAAGTCTCAAAAAACCTATAAAAATCAGGGGTAAAAAGGGGGATAAAAATGGAAGTTTTTGGCTTCTTGGAATTGACGAGGTTGGCAGAGGCCCGCTTGCGGGACCTGTAACGGTCTGTGCTTTTGGTGTTAAGATCAGTGATTGTGGTGGGGGTAAAAATGAGGGTGCTTTAAATTTTGATGTGAATATGGCGGATATGAAATTTCGTCAAAATTTTTCTAAAAAATATCCAAATTTAATATTGAATGATTCTAAAAAAACAACAGAGAGAAGGCGAGAGGGAATTTCATTGGCGTTAAGGGATGTTAAAAATAAAGATGAGTATAGGTTTTTTATAAAAAGCAAAAGCGCCAAAGAAATTGATAAATTTGGTATTAGTGTTTGTATACATAAATTAATAGGGGAACTTTTGAAAAACTTTATGAAATCTTTGGGTATTCTTAATGACGATTTGTTTATAATTTTAGATGGTGGATTAAAAGCTCCATCTGAATTTAAAAATCAGGAAACTCACATTAAAGGCGATGCAAAATTTGCCGTAATTTCTTGTGCTTCAATTTTAGCAAAGGTGTACAGAGATGATTATGTGCGAAAGCTTTCAGGGAAAGATAAAAACATGGTCAAATATGGTTTTGAAATTCATAAGGGATATGGGACAAGAAAGCACATAGAATCTATTAGAAAAAATGGTGTGTCTTTGGAGCACAGAAAAACATTTCTTAAAAATATTACAGATAGCATTTAACAAAATATAAATATATGGAGACAATAAAAACAACAAAAATTTCTTTGTTTAAAGGCAGAAAGATAAGAAAAACACTTTTTCAAAATGAGTGGTGGTTTTCAGTTACTGATGTGATTTTGGCACTTACAGACAGTTTAGATTCTCGTGATTATTGGTATAGGATGAAGATACGAGTAAAAGAAGAAGATGGTTTTGAACCGTCGACAATTTGTCGACAGTTGAAATTGCTAGCTGATGACGGAAAAATGCGTGAAACCGACTGCTCTGATACTGAAGGCATATTTCGTATTATTCAATCTATTCCATCGCCCAAAGCAGAGCCTTTTAAGAGATGGCTTGCAAAAGTTGGTTATGAGAGAGTGCAAGAAATAGAAAATCCTGAGTTGGCCACAAAACGCACAAGATTGCTTTATAAACTTAAGGGGTATTCTGAAGACTGGATAGAAAAAAGAATGCGTGGAATTGCTATTAGAGAAGAATTAACGGATGAATGGCAAAAGCGTGGAGCAAAGAATCAGAAAGACTATGAAATTTTAACTTCAGAAATATCAAAAGCTACTTTTGGCATTACACCCAATGAATATAAAAAAGTAAAAGGTTTAAAGAGAGAAAATCTGCGTGATCACATGGATGATTTTGAGCTTATTTTTACCATGCTTGGTGAACGTTCAACTACAGAGATTCACAAAATAGAAGATTCTAGAGGAATTCCAAAATTAACAAAAGATGCCAGACGCGGTGGAGGAATTGCCGGTGTGGCAAAGAAACAATTAGAAAAAGAAATTAGCCGACCTGTGGTATCAAAAGATAATTTTTTGCCAAAGAAAAAAGGTCCTAAAAAGCTAAAGTAAACCTTGTTACTTGCCGTTTACCTTAAAGATGACATCGTATTACCATTATTTATATTAAAAAAGGATTTCTTGCAAAATCTCTAATAATAGGTTAATATTTGCGATATATGGTAAATCACATGAGACATACATCCGGTCATACCGGAAATAGAAGAAGTCATCACGCATTAAAGGCTGTGGCGTCTTCTCTATGTAAGGACTGCGGAGCTCCTATACAAAGACATACTGCTTGTTCAAATTGCGGTAAATATAAGGGTATAGACGTTTTGGCAAAGAAGGTTAAGGCTCCAAAAAAGACAAAACAAGAGAAAAGATCAAAATCAAAAGCTACATCAAAAGTAGCTCCAGTTAAGAAAGAATCTGCAACAAAGACTTTTGCTGCAAGAGTTAAAAAGACATTCAAACCTTCAGTATAACAGTTGTCGGGTTTGGTTCGGTATGATTCGTTTAAAAGCACATTTAGCACTTTCATTAATCAAACAATATGGCAAATAGACATCTTTTAAGATCAGTCGTACTACAATCACTCTTTGAGTGGGATTTTAGAGAAGTTGATAATAATTTGATAGATGAGATAGTAACTAGAAATGCGGAAGAGTTCGCTCCTGGTATGGGCGACTTTTCTTTTGCAAAAAAACTAGCAGATGGTGTTGTTAAGAAAAAGGCGGATTTGGATATGATTATTGGAAAAGCTGCGCCTGAGTGGCCAATTGATAAAATCGCAAATGTTGATAGAAATGTTTTGCGTTTAGGATTATATGAATTAATTTTTTCCGATAGAAAAGAAGTTCCCGCTAAAGTTGCAATTAATGAATCTATTGAACTTGCAAAAAGTTTTGGAGGGGAAACTTCTGGAAAATTTGTTAATGGAGTGTTGGGTGCTGTATATAAAGAATTGGGGGAGCCGGGGAAGGATGAAAGAGCTCCGTCTTCGTCAAAAAAAATAAAAGACATACCGTTTGAACAGATGCCAATTAAAACTTTGGCAGGAGGGGTTGTGTATGCAAAACATGAAGGAGAAATTTATTTTGCATTAGTTCACGATGTTTTTGGACATTGGACTTTATCTAAGGGGAAACTAGAAGCTGGAGAGACAGCGGAACAGGGAGCGATTAGAGAAATAAAAGAAGAAATTGGTCTTGATGTTGTAATCAAAGATCAGTTGGCAAATAATGAGTATGTAGCCTCTCATCCTGAAGAGGGAAAAATTAGAAAGCAAGTTATTTATTTTCTCGCTGAGTCAAAATATGAACCACTTAAACTGGAAGAAGGAAAGGGTGGACTTGATGATGTGCAATGGTTTAATGTAAAAGATATTTTGAATTTAAATTTCTATAATGATATTATGCCTATAATCGTTAAGGCGCTAGAAAAAATTTCTGGTAAAAATATTAGCGATGAAAAAAGCCAATAAAGGATTAGGACAAAACAATGAATAATATAAATTTTACAACATTTGAAGAATCTATCGGAATAATTTTTAATGATAAATCTCTTATAAAAAAGGCTTTTACACATAGATCATATTTGAATGAAAATAGAAGTCTTAAATTGGAGCATAATGAAAGATTGGAATTTTTGGGAGATGCGGTTTTGGAACTTGTGGTAACTGACTTTTTATATAAAAAGTTTCCAGAAAAAAATGAGGGCGAGTTAACAGCCTTGCGTTCTGCGCTCGTTAAGGCTGAGACTTTAGCAGAAGCAGCCGAGAAGGTTGGAATGAACACATATCTACTTCTTTCAAAAGGTGAGTCAAAGGATACTGGACGTGCTCGTCTATATATATTGGCAAACACATTTGAATCTGTTGTTGGATCGATTTATTTGGACCAAGGCTATGACGTGGCTGATAAATTTATAGCAGATCAATTGTTTTCTCAAATTGACGAGATTATTGAGAATAAAAAGTTTATAGACGCAAAAAGTAAATTTCAAGAGATGGCTCAGGAGAAAATGGGGCATACTCCAGTGTATAAATTAATTAAAGAAGTGGGTCCTGATCATAATAAGATTTTCACTGTTTCTGTTTGCGTGGGTGATGAAAATATTACAGAAGGCGAGGGAAAATCTAAACAAGAAGCAGAGCAACAGGCGGCGCAAATGGCACTTCAAATGAAGGGGTGGTAGAATCACTTTGGCCTTCTCCAAAAATCTGCTAAAATATACTCAATGCATTTAAAATCTTTGGAAATAAACGGATTCAAATCTTTTGCTAAAAAAGGACAGCTTGTTTTTAATTCTTCAATTTCTGCAATTGTTGGTCCAAACGGATCTGGTAAATCAAATACGGCTGAGGCTTTCAAATTTGTACTCGGTGAACAATCCATAAAATCCATGCGTGGAAAAAAGGGTGAAGATATGATTTTTAATGGCGGTAAGGATATTCCTCGTTCAAATAGAGCTTCTGTAAAATTAGTTTTTAATAATCTTCCAACAAATCTACGTAAGGGAAGTGATGGTGGCGCTGGGCGTCTTTTTGATAATGTTGATTTTGACGAAGTCTCAATTGAGCGTATTGTTCACAGAGACGGAGTTAATGAATATTATTTAAATGGCACGCAAGTTAGGCTTAAAGATATAGTTGAACTTCTCGCTAATGCAAATATTGGTTCATCGGGTCATCATATTATTTCTCAAGGAGAAGCAGATAGATTACTTTCATCACTTCCTCGTGAAAGAAGAGAAATGATTGAAGACGCGCTTGGCCTTAAAATTTATCAATATAAAAAAGAAGAGAGTCAAAAGAGACTAGAAAAAGCAGAAACTCACATGAAGGAAGTTGAGTCGCTTCGTCGTGAAATTGCACCGCATATAAGATTTCTTAAAAAACAAGTTGAAAAAGTTGAAAGAGCCGCTCTTTTGCGCGCTGAACTTGCTGAAAAATATAAAGAATATTTTGCATATGAAACTGAATATTTAAAGAAAGAAAAAGAACAAATCGCAAGAGATTACAAAGAACCAAGAGAGGAGCTTGTTGATTTGGAAAAAGATTTAGCAAAACACAAGGAGGTTCTGGATTTGGTGGAAAAACAAAATAGAGAAAGCAGTAAGACATCCTTGCTTCTGGAATTAGATGGAGAGATGAGAAAAACTCGTCAAGAAAAAGATAGTTGTGTGAGAGAAATTGGTCGCCTAGAAGGAGAAATGACCTATCTTAAGCGTGCAATTGAAAAGAAAATGCGTGACGCAAGTGAATCTAGTACAAAGCAAATTTACTTGAGAGAAGTTGATCAATTGAGTAAAAATGTTAATGCAAACATTGATTTGGTCTTGAATTCAAATGATATTAACGAGATGCGCGAGGCGCTGGTTTCTATTCGTAAAAATTTTACAGAATTTCTTGAACATCATCAAAATACTGAATCTTTGAATATTGAACAAGAAGAATCTGATATTTTAAAAATCACTGAAACAATTAAGAATTTTGAATTTAAACTTTCTGCTCTTGCGGAACTTGAATCTGGACAAGGCGCAAAATATTCTGAAATTAAAGCGGAAATTGATAAAGAAAAAGATAAAAACGTAGAAAGTGAAAAAGCGGTTTTGGTTATAATGTCAAGACAAAATGAATTGCATGTTCAAATTGAAGCAATTAAAAGCCGGGAGTCTAGATTAAAAATTGAAGAAGAAGATTACAATAGGGATATACAAGAGGCAATTATTTCAATTGGTAGAGAGGCCGTGTCTTATGAAGATTTTTCAATTCCGCTTGAGAATGCCGGAGAGGATAGACATGTTCAAATTGAAAGACGCAGAGCATTGGAAAAAATAAAAATCAGACTAGAAGAGGCGGGTGGTGCTGGTGGAAGTGAAATCATGCAAGAATATAAGGAAGCAGAAGAAAGAGATGCTTTCTTGCTAAAAGAACTGGAGGATTTGGAGAAATCAATAGCGGCTTTGAATATGATCATTAATGAACTCGATGAAAAATTAAATTATCTATTTAAAGATGGAATAGATAAAATTAATAAAGAGTTTAACAATTTCTTTACATTAATGTTTGGCGGAGGAAGTGCTTCTCTTGAGGTTGTCAAAGAGATCAAGAAAAAGAGAAGAAAGCTTGACGATTTGGAAGGTGGATTAGATATGATTGATTCTTCAAGCGATGAAGAACCTGAAGTTGAAGAGGGTATTGATATTAACGTTGCACTTCCTCATAAACGTACAAAAGGTTTGATGATGCTTTCTGGTGGAGAGCGTGCCCTAACTTCTATTGCGCTTCTCTTTGCTATGTCTCAAGTTAATCCTCCGCCATTCATTATTTTGGATGAAACAGACGCCGCTCTTGATGAGGCTAATTCTAGAAAATATGGCGATATGATTGAAGCGCTTTCTAAGCATTCTCAATTAATTTTGATTACTCACAATAGAGAGACAATGTCTCGCGCTGGTGTGATTTATGGAGTGACAATGGATTCCGGTGGATATTCAAAGTTACTTTCAATTGCTTTTGACGAGGCTGAAGCTATTGCAAAATAGTGCTATAATAGATACATGAAAGAAAACAAAATTTTAAAGTGGGCGCTGATTTTTTCTATTGTGACTATTGCTAATTTATTTTTTAATTATTCGCTGTCATTAATATTTAATGCACCCAATTATGAGGATGTGTGTCCATATGTTGAAAATCAGAAGACAGCCTCAGACATAATAGACAAAGAGACCTGTGAATCTAAGTCTGGAATTTGGGAAAGATATCCGGCAAGCAAAGGGGATTCTGCCATCGCGAGTGTTTCAGGATATTGTGATTTAAACACAATTTGTAATAAAAATTTCAATGATTTAGAAAAGGTTTATGAAAAGAAAGTGTTTGTGGTTTTGTTCATACTGGGGCTATTAATTCTGATACTCTCATTTTTTATCAAAAAGAATCACACACTTGGTTCTGCACTTGCAATCACTGCTGTTTTGGATTTTGTTATCGCATCGGTTAGGTATTGGCAGTATTCTGATAAGTTGCTAAAAGTGTCGCTTCTCTTTGTGGTTTTGGTGGTTTTAATCTATTTGGCTATCAAAAAATTCAACAATCAATAAAGATAAGTTTTATCCACATTAAAATTTAAAAAAAGCTTAACATATATAGATAAAAATGGTATTATATATGTTATATGAGCTCCAGAATAAAGATTGTTTATAAGGTTTTTTCTGTAGTTATTATTTTGGCAACTTTTCTGTTGCAGTCGCATTCATATGCGCTTGCTGATGTTGAAACTCCGGTCACTGCTCCTCCTAAAATTCTAAAGAATTTTAGTGCTATTGGCTATGTATCTGATATAGATGGTGTGTTAATCAAAATTGACAAAGCTAATGGGTCGGATGGTGTAAAAAACACCAATTATTCTTTTGATTTTTCAATTGCAAAAATTGAAAATCAGTACTATGAATCTCTTAATATTTTAAACATTGATATTGGCGATAAGATTATTGCACAAGGTGGTTTGGATGGTGATTATTTTATCGCAAAAAGAGTGATTGTATTTGAAAGTCAAAAAAATATCATCGAAGATAATAATGTTGTCCCAGGGGATGCAGCTTCTACTTCAGCTTCTACTTCAATTTCAATTCTTGATTCGGCTTCTAGTTTGGCTTCAACTTCGTCACCAACTTCATCATCCTCTCCAGCTTCGGTCTCAACTTCGACAATAACAATATCAAAAAATTCAGATACCCAATCTTCAACAACTTCTGAAGGTGCTATTGAGGTGATTGCAAACACATCTACTTCAACTATTAATTCCACCTCAACTCTTGTATCAACATCAACTCTTGTATCAACATCCACAATTGAATCAGCATCATCAACTGTTGTGGCGTCTACCACAGAAAGTATTTCAGACGAATCCAATGACAATAATTTTATACCAAGTGATACACCTGATCCGATAGTTGACGGCGCGCCGGTTGTTGGTGTAAGAGATGAGGTCGAGCCTGTGGTGATTTTGGAAACTGAGGGTGATTCAGCATCGCCGGATGATTCGACACTCATTGAGTAAATTTATGATCAAGAATATTAAAAATTACATTCTAGTATCATCAGTTTTCTTTCTAACGATACCGTTGGCTTTATTTTTAATTCCATTTATTACACATGCTGACTTGCCGGCTGTTATTCTTGATCCCGCAAATCCTGTAACAACATGTGGAGAAATGGCCGCTCCAGGTACATATACATTATCAGCTGATATACAAGCACCAGAAAATTCAACCTGTTTTCTTGTTTCTTCTGATTCTGTAATTATCGATGGAGCAGGTCATACTGTAACTACAACGGGCACAACATCTGTTGCTATTGATACAAAAGCTTGGACGAGACCAAGTACTTTAACAAATGGTGCAAATGCATATACAGATTTAACTGTATATAATATAAATTTAACAGGATTTGCAACTGGAATTGATGCTAGGGGAAACAATTATGTGGGTGGGGTTGGGGAAAATAATACATCCGGTGGATCTGGTGGGGATGTTTACGTTTATTATGCAAGTATTGGAAATATCAAGACGGATGGCGGAAGTTCGTCTCAGGCACAAGGTGGACTTGGTGGGGATATATCAATTACTGCAACTGATTTAAATCTTGCGACGAGTACAATAAGCGCGATTGGCGGAATAAATAATAGCGGCAATTTTAATTTATCTGGTGGATTAACTCTGACTTACACAGGGTCTTCTACAACAACAAAATTAGCGTTGAGTAAGTTATCATTTTTAAATATTAATGGAACTACATACAGTAACTATCCTGGTGGATCTATTCCAATAACAAACACAAGTGTTTCAACATGTGGAACCCTTTACTCTGCAACGACAACTACATTTTCAATATCTCAAAATCTAATTTCATCAGGAACTTGTTTTACAATCTTTGGTGACAATATAACCATTGAAGGAAACGGACATACAATAACACACACTTCATCTTCCACAGATTTTGCAATACAGGCGACTGAAAATAATTATACCAATCTTACAATTTCAAATCTTGATTTTATTGGTTATGAAAACGCAATTAATTCTGATTTAAATCTTGTACTTAGATCGGATGGCGCATTGAATTTATCGGGAGAAAAAATCAATGCGTTGCAATTATCAATTCAAACAATAGGAGAGTTTCTGTATAGTCAAACAACCGTATCTAATTTATCCTCTTTGATCTTGAATGGAAAAAGTTATGGTGCGGCTTTGGCAGGGCTGTTGACTAATATTGTTAATGTTGTAAAGGAGCCGATTTTTGAACCATTGTTTTGGTCTACGGTTGTTTTTTCAGATGATGGTCAAAAAGTTGTCGCTGGAGAAACGGATGGTTATATTTACACTTCATCCGATGGGGGCGTGACATGGGTTAAAAGAGAGGGGGCAGGTTCAGCCAAGTGGAATTCATTAGCGGTTTCTGCTAATGGAAATAAAATAGTTGCCTTGTCGGGAGACTTTGATTATCTGGCATACTCAGAAGATGGTGGTGAAACCTGGGGCTCTTATGCAAATATAAGTGGTTATTTTAATTTTGTCTCCATGTCTGACGATGGACAAAAAATTATTGTAGCTCATGAATATGGAGAAATTCAAGTTTCTATAGATGGAGGCTTGTCTTGGTCATCGGCTTATCCTGCTGGAAGTCGAATGTGGTCGTCTGTAAAATATTCAGGTGATGGTTCAAAGATTATTGCCGCAGCTCGTTCTGACTATGTTTATACATCATCTGATGATGGACAAAGTTGGGCGACATATCAAAATTATAGAGAGTGGACCAAAGTTGATGTTTCTAATGATGGTAACAACATGATCGCGTCTTGTAATTATGACGGTTACATTTATATCTCAAATAATGGGGGACAGTCTTGGACTGAAATAACCGCAGCGGGACCAGGTGCTTGGACTACGGTTTCAGTTTCTGGAGATGGAACAAAATATCTTGCTGCAGGTGATTATGATTATGTATTGGTTTCTGATGATGCTTTTTCTAGCTGGACACAGATTGATGAACTATCAGCACAAACTTGGATTGGTTCGGATATTAATTATGACGGATCAAACATGCTTGTGTTTGAATCTAGCTCAGGAAAAATATATACATCTCTAGACTCTGGTGTAAATTGGACGAGAAAGGGGGTCGTCTCTGAATATTTTGATTATGCTTCTTGGGTTCAAAGACCAAGTGCTGGCGCTAGGGCCTGGAGAGATTTAAGTTCTTCTGCGGATGGTTCAAAACTTGTGGCTGCAGTATCAAATGGTTATATCTATATTTCATCAGATAAGGGTAACACTTGGGCAACAAGTACCAGTGCTGGCCTAAGAAGTTGGCAGTCTGTTTCCGTGTCAGCTGATGGAATGAAAATTTATGCCACAAATTATGGTGGATATATTTACTCTTCAGTAGATGGTGGTACAACTTGGGTAGAGAATGCGAATGCGGGTATTAGAAATTGGTCTTCAATTTCTGTTACATCTGATGGAATGAAAATTGCAGCTGTTGTTTCCAATGGTTATATATATACTTCAGCTGACGGTGGAATTACTTGGATCGAGAGACGTAATCTGAGTGTTGGATATTGGAATGAAATTGTATACTCTTTAAGTGGTAATAAACTAATTGTCTTAAACAGTACTACAAACAAAGTTTTTGTATCTGTTGACGATGGGGGCACCTGGAATGAAATAACTAATATTGGTAATCCACAAAGCTGGCTTTCTGTTGCCATGTCTTCTGATGGAGAAAAAATTGCTCTTGCGGGTTCTGGATATGTTTACACATCAATAGACGGTGGAGACAATTGGATTCAAAGATCAAATCTTGCCTCCGATTATTGGTATAATATAAGTAGTTCAGCGGATGGAAGTATTTTAACCACAATATCATTTTACAATAGGGTACATACCTCTAATGATTTTGGTGACACGTGGTTTCTGGATGAAACATTTTATCTTGGGGCTAACTATACTCAACTTCTTGCAACATCTTACGACGGAAGTCTAACGCTTGCTGCCGATGTGAATAACGGATATCTTTATACAAGGAGTATTAATACTAATACTGCAAAAATTATATCCATGAACATGAGTCCGTCAGATATTATTAACGTCTGGAGTCCTTATGTAATATGGATAAATGCCGCATCTTGTTATTACTCATATGACAATTGGTCATCCTCAAGTACAGTTAATTGTTTGCTAAACGGCTCAGATATTATTGCACCAATTTCACAAGGTCTACATACTCTCTATCTTAAAGCGTTGGGATTTGGTGGTTTGGTCGAGAAAATTATAGAATTTACATATTCTTCAAGTGGAATAAAAATAAATAATCCAGTCTCTGGAGTTAATTATCAAAATAATAATTGGAATCCAAGTATTGATTACGATGTTTCTAATTCTAAAACAATCACTTCTTGTTCGTACTCATATGATAATTTTATAAATTCAACGACAACAAATTGTGCATTAAGCGGATCCGATATTTTACCCCCGTTTACTCAGGGGAGCAGTACGTTGTCAATTAAAGCTATTGATTCAGAAAATAATGAATATATAAAATCTGTTTCTATAAATTATTATTTTCCTTGGGTGGAATATTCCAATATTGGTGTAAAAAATTGGTCGAGTGTGGCTGTATCAAGTTCGGGAAATAAAATTGTGGGGAGCGCTAGCGCGAGCGGTGGTCCGGGTAATTACATATATACTTCAGCTGATAGTGGTGCAACTTGGATAGAGAGAACACTGGCGGGTGGCAGAGACTGGAGAGCGGTTTCATCATCTGCAGACGGAGAGGTCTTAATTGGTGCTGCTTATAATAATTATATTTATACATCATCAAATGGCGGATCAACGTGGACGACTCGATCGTTAGCAGGCTCAAGAACGTGGGTAGCAGTAGATACAACGTCCAATGGTGATGGCATAATTGCGGCTGCAACAATGGGTTATCTTTACACATCTATTAATAACGGATCTAATTGGACTGAGAGAACATCGCTTGGCACAAAGGCATGGTCGTCCGTAGCTGTAACCGCTAGTGGTAGTAAATATATTGCCGCTGTTCAAAATGGTTATGTTTATACATCATCTGATGGTGGAACCACGTGGGCAACAAGTACTGGTGCTGGCTCTAGAAATTGGATTTCAGTTTCCACTTCCGATGATGGGTTAAAAATTGCAGCGGCTGCAGTTAATAATTATATTTATGTTTCTTCTGATGGTGGAACCACTTGGGCAACAAGTACTGGTGCTGGCTCAAAAAACTGGAGATCTGTCGCTGTTTCCTCAACAGGTCTTGAAATTATCGCGGTTGTTTATGGTGGTTATGTGTATGAATCGTTGGATGGTGGTTTAACTTGGATTGAAAATATTTATGCAGGAAGTAGATCCTGGAATTCAGTTGCTATTTCTTCTGACTCATCAAAATATGTTGCATCAGTTGTTGGTGGATATATTTACTCTAAAAATAATAATCAAGACAAGTTGAGTTTAAATATAAGCAGCCCAACGCCAAATAGTTTTGTTTCTTACACAACATGGTTACCAAGTATTGATTGGTCTTTGGCTACTAACTGTTATTATTCCTATGACAATTGGGTTTCAACTAGTACAGTAGATTGTTCTTTGAACGGTTCCGATATTTTAGCCCCTATAAGTACTGGTGTCGTCACTTTATATATTAAGGCAACAAATTCAGGTGGAAATGTTTTTTCAAATTCTGTAGTTTTTAATTATATTGGTAATTCAGAATTGTGGTCGACGATAAACTCTGATGCAAGAAATTGGAGGGCTATTGCAGCTTCTGCTGATGGATCAAAGCTCGTTGCGGTAGTTAATCCAAATGGATATATTTATACTTCATCTGATGGTGGAATTACTTGGATACCAAGAACGAGTATTGGTGTAAAAAATTGGTCTTCGGTTGCAGCTTCTGCTGACGGATCAAAAATGGCGGCGGCGGTATCTTCAGGCGGTTATATTTATATTTCAAATGATAGTGGTGTGACATGGGCAACAAGTACTAATTCTGGATCAAGAGATTGGAGAAGTGTAACAATGTCAGTGGATGGAGCAGTAATAAATGCCTCTGTTTACGGTGGAAATATTTACACCTCAACAACCACAGGATCGACTTGGGTACCAAGAACAAATGCAGGTTCAAGATACTGGACTTATGTCGCGGGTTCCGCCGATGGATCAAAGCTTGTTGCTGTTGTTCAAAGTGGTTATTTATATTTATCTACCGACGGGGGATTGAATTGGACACAAAAAACTACGTTGGGTACTAAAAACTGGGCATTAGCTGCATCGTCTTTTGACGGTAGTGTATTGGTGGCTGCTGTTTCCAATGATTATATTTACACATCAGTTGATGGTGGTGCAAATTGGGTTACAAGAACTGGTGCTGGCGCAAGAAATTGGGGATCTTTAACCCTGTCTTCTGATGGACAAAAAATTCTCGCAACAGTTAACTATGGTGGATATATTTACACTTCATCTGATGGGGGTTCTAATTGGGTGGAAACATCAGGTGCTGGGTTGCGTTCATGGAGTTTATCAGAATCTTCTTTTGATGGTCGAATAGTATTTACTGGTGTTAATAATCAGTATCTATATAAAAATATTTTAAATTATCCGGTTTCCATAGAAAACATTTATCCATTATCTTCTACGACAATATCAACCTGGACTCCTCATATATATTGGAGTTCGGCAAACACGTGTTCATATTCGTACAATAATTTTGTAAGTGAAATCACTGCCAATTGTTCATTGGGTGGTTCTGATGTAACTTCTCCTGAACAGTCTGGAACATATACTTTGTACACAAAAGGAGTTGATGCCCAAAACAATACAGATATTGCATCATCGACATTTACAATACAATCTAAATACTTCTGTGGAACTATTGATTCTGATTGGGGTAATTTATCAAATTGGTATACAAATAATACATGTACGACCCCGTCCGCATCTCTTCCAAGTTCAAGCACTCCAATAGTTGAGTTGATTGGAAATGTGTCTCCAGTTATAGAATCTGGTGATACTTTGCCTTGGGTTATTAATACAAATGGTTTGACTGGAAGTGCTTCTTCGACAGGTGTTATTTTTTCAGGCACTTCCGTTAATACAAAGAGAATAGTTGGAAATGCTACATTTAGAAACTATGCATATAATTCCGCTGTTATAACCGGTAATGCTAAATTTGAAAGTGCTGCTTCATCAATTTTAAATCTAGTAAATTCTATGAAATGGGCTGGTACGATAATTGGTGCAATTGCTGGAGGTGATGACACTCTAATCTCTCAATTGATATTTAATAATTCAAGTATTAACGAGGGAATATTCACAGGCTCTGCAATATTCAACGATGCATCAAATAATCTTGGAACGATTAATGGTAACGCTGTGTTTAATAACACCTCGTCATTTAGTATGGGTACTGTGAATGGGACATCAACACTTGGTGGTATCTCTCAAATAATAACTGGAACAAATAATGTTCAGAATTTATATAAAAACGCATCAAGTAGAGACGTTTTGTATATCAGTCCAACTGGAAGTATTAATGTATCAGGAAATTTAACTCTCAATGGATTGAGTGGTAGTAATTTGTTGACAATCTCATCCTTAAGTTCAAATCAATATGCGACTCTAAATATAAATGGAACATACGATTTGAATAACCTGAAAATTATTAATATTCATAATTCTGGAACCAATGCGATTTTAACCAATAAGGTTATATACGATGGGGGAGGTAACTCTGGATTTACTTTTGCAAGCAATGCGTCTAACGGAGCCGGAAGTTTGGTAAGTAGATATGTACCAAGCGCACCTATTGTAAATAATGGTGGTAATAACAATAACAACAATAATAATAACAATAATACAAATAATACGAATGGTGCGAGCGGTGGTTCCACCGGAAGCTTCTTCAGTATTAATCCAAATTTGATTAATAAATTGAATTTGTCGAATATTCCTAAATTTGATTTAAATTTAAATTCAGATCTTGGATTTTCTAAATTTGTAAATCCATTGGCGAATTTGGTTCAATTGCAACCCTTGAATGAATTTTTACCGATACCAAAAATTAACATACAGCCCCAGATTGTTAGATTTATGAATAGTGCATTTCCAAAGTCGATAGCTGATCTAATTAAGGCCATTCCATCAATCGATAAAAAATTAAATAAAGCAAATATTTTTAGCGGATATGATTTGTATACAAGAGTTGATAGTCCGGTGACAACTCCAACGGCAAATGATTTGATTAAGGAAAATAATAGCAATCCAAGTAATTTATTGTTTGTGGCTATTAACGGTATAAACAAACCCACGGTATTAAAGCTGGATAAAAAAGGTAATATGTATCAGTCGATAGTGGTTTCTTCTTATGATTCGCTTGATGTGTCAATTCGTGCTAATGCTAAAAATGTTAAGGCTATATTTAATAAGAAGAAAAATGGCGTATCTAATAATGGCAATCTATATACCACAAAAATCATGACATCAAGAGAGGAGGGCAAATACTTATTAACATTGGGCGAATCAACCCTAGAGATTGTGGTTAAAAATGTTGAAAAACCACAAGTTACGTCTTCTGATGCAGAAAAAAGAAATCCACAGAAATCATCAATTCAGAAGTTGTGGTCGTGGTTTTCAAAATAATATATGGTAT
Organism: uncultured Candidatus Saccharibacteria bacterium; assembly: GCA_964443365.1. Lineage (GTDB taxonomy): Bacteria > Patescibacteriota > Minisyncoccia > Phycocordibacterales > CAIZLB01 > CAIJKW01. The sequence continues at coordinate 14,712 of CAYUCM010000004.1, read as the reverse complement.
AATTAAGCCATATAATAATTATTAGTTTTAGATAAAAAAATATGCAAATTCAATCAGGTGTTTTAGAAAGGACAAGAATGATATCAAACGTTTTAATGTTGGTACTTCTTGCTGGTAACTTATACTTCTCAGCGCAATACATTTACAATTTGAGAAATGAAAAAGCTCCAACCGTTGATGAGGGCGCAAGAGAAATTACTCGTATTAAAAATGCAAACTTCTTAAAGTTGTTTATTGATAAGGTTATCAAGTCAAACGGAACTGTTTCTTATGAAGACAGAGTTCAACTTGAGAATGATGTTAGACAAATTCGTAATCCTGCGCTGGCTGCACAATGGGAACTTTTTGTTGGTAGTAAGGATCCAAAAAAGGCAGAAGTGGCAGCATCTGATTTAATGCTCATGCTTGCTGATGGAGCTATTTCTCTACAGCAATAAATAAGTAAATATATTGCATGCGCTGCATGGCATGGGTATGATTCAATAATCTAGAGAAGCCTTGTTTGCATATCTAAACAATTTCAAAACCAAGAGATCTATTATCTAAGTCGGCCTCCTTAAGAACAACCTTCACTGTGTCACCAACGCTGAAGGTTGTTTTTGTATTTTCTCCAACTATTTGATATGTTTTTGCGTTAACGTTGTAAAAGTCTGATGGCTTTAAATCCTTTAGTCTGATAAGACCCTCAGCCTTACTTGTTGGTTCTTCAATAAACATTCCAAAATCAGCTATGCCAGAAATTGTACACTCAAATTCTTGTCCAATTTTATCTTGCATAAATTCAACTTGCTTGTATTTGACTGAAGTACGTTCTGCATCTGCCGCCTCAACTTCTTTTTTAGATGAATCTGTGCAAATTTTTTCTAAGCCCTGAGTTATGACATCTGGAATGTGTTTACCTTCCAAAATCATTTGCAATATTCTGTGTACCATTAAATCAGGATATCTTCTGATGGGCGATGTAAAGTGAGTATAATAATCAAAAGCCAAACCAAAATGCCCGATATTCTTTGTAGAATAGGTTGCTTTAGCCATTGACCTTAGTGTTGCAACTTTAATTACTGCTTCAGTTGGAGTGCCAATAACTTCATCAAGAAGCTTCTGTATTTCTTTAGGTGTAATTTTTGTCTTTTTATTTGGTACGTGAAAATCAAATCCAAGGGCATTAACAAATAGACTTAGATCAGCCAATTTTTCTTCATTTGGTAAATCGTGAATTCTATACACTCCAGCTTTTTCTTCTTTATTCTCTTTGTTTTTTGTATAAATAAATTCAGCGACTTCTCTGTTGGCAAGAAGCATGTATTCTTCAACTAGCTTGTGAGTATCCAGCCTTTCTTTCTTGTAAACAGCAATTGGTTTGCCATTTTCATCTAATTTGAATTTTATTTCTGTTGTTTCAAAATCAATTGCACCCTTTGCGCGTCTGTCACTTTGCATTTTTTTAGCGATTTGATTTAGCTTCAAAAGCTTATCGCTCAAATCTTCTAAATTAGCGCTAATTTGTTTATCCGCATTTTGATTTAATAAATCTTGCGCGTCCTCGTAAGTAAATCTTTTGTCAGAGTGAATTATTGTTTTACCAAACCATTTTGAAAGAATTTCAGCATTATCATTTATTTCAAAAACAGCAGAAAAGGCGTATCTATCTTCATTTGGGTTAAGACTACAGCTTCCGTTTGAAAGAGAATGGGGAAGCATTGGTATTGTTCTATCAACTAGATAAACAGAGAAGGCTCTTTTTTTAGCTTCTGTATCTAATTTTGTATTTGGACGAACATAATGCGAAACGTCTGCAATATGAATCCCAATTTCATAAGTGTTATTTTCTGTAACCCTAATTGAAATGGCGTCATCAAAATCTTTTGCGTCAGCTGGGTCAATCGTACAAGTAAAAACATTTCTAAAATCTTTTCTCTTTGATATTTCTTCATCTGTGATTTTTCCATTCTCAATAGAGGATTTTTCTGCTTCTTGTACAATTTCTTCTGCAAAACCTGTATCAAAACCTCTATCAATCACAATTGATTCCATTTCTACGTTATTGTCTCCCTTGTGTCCGATAATTTGGATAACCTCTCCATCTGGATAACGCTTCAAATCTTCTGTCCAACTGTCTACATTAATTTTAACGAGCACCTTGTCATCAACATCGTACTTATCTGATTTTGGTATAACCATTTCAACATTTAATTTTTTATTATCTGGGCTTACTAGAAAGTGTCCAAATTCTTCATCGTAAACAACGGTACCAACAAATTGAATTTTATTTCTTTCTACTATGCCTGTTACTTTTGCATACGTGTCACCTTTAAATCCTGTGTATGTTGTTGCCTCTACGGTGTCTCCAGGTAGGGCGGTTGAAATGTCTTGTGATTCAACGGGTATTGAGTCTTCTTGGTCTTCCAAATTAATAAAACCCTTACCTTTATTGTTTAGAGAGATTACTCCTTTTATGCTTTTATTCATATTTTTTATGTTAAGTATATATTACTATGTTGTTCCAGAATTTTATATTGACATAGGATTATCAATGTGTTTAATCTTGATTAGTTAAAGCCTAACGATAAGGGGCGGCCTCGCGCGCAGCGAGGCCGCCGCTCACACACATTAATAGCCCCCATGATACAATTTACGACACTTATTGACTATAGAGCTTAATTTTGATACTATTTCACCACTTATGTTAAAGATCAGACTACAAAGAGTAGGGAAGAAGAATGAGCCATCATTTCGTCTTATACTTGTTGAATCAAAAAGAGCAGCCAAAGGCGGTCACGCCAAGGAAATTCTTGGATTCCACAATTTCAGAAAAGATGGAACAATCATTAAGGGAGACAGGGTTTTGTATTGGATATCAAAGGGCGTGCAAGTTTCAGATACTGCGCACAATCTTTTGGTTTCAAATAAAATCATAGACGGTAAATCAAAAAACGTTCTTCCAAAAAAGACTCCTCCAAAGAAAGAAAATAAATAATCTGTTTGATATTTATCAACAGTTGCGTATTAAAGTATGAGCGCGGAATTATGCATTATGATGTATAATTTAATTATTATTAGTTCAATTAAATAATTTCAGTATAAAAGTTATGTCAGCAGAAAACGATACAGTATTCCTTGAGTATATTATAAAGTCACTTGTAGAAAATCCTGATGCTGTTAAAACAAGCAGAAGGGTTGACGATATGGGTGTTTTTATAGAACTCATTGTGGATCCAAATGATATGGGTAAAATTATCGGAAGAAATGGTCATACAGCTCAGGCTATAAGAACTGTTATGAAAGCTTTCGGAAAGAAACATCAGGCAAATATTAGTATTCAAATCAAAGAGCCTGAGAATGGTGTCAAAAAAGAGACCAAAACTCTTGACGAGGCTATGGCCGGACTCGGAATTGAATAATCCTAAGAAAACACAAAAACAAAACAATCTTAGAAATGGGGTTGTTTTGTTTTTGCATTTTTGCCCCCTTCGTTAAAAACTGCTATTATCTTGATTATGAGATACCATTTAATATCATTATTTCAAGAGGGAATTAGTTCTTATATGAACGAGTCAATATTGGCTCGCGCCATAGAAAATAAATTAATTTCTGTTCATTATTATAATCCTAGAGATTTTGTTACCCCATCTCCTTCGCAAAAAGAAAAAGACAAGCCATATAAGCAGGTTGATGATAAAGCGTACGGCGGAGGTCCTGGAATGGTAATCAAAGCGGAGCCCGTTGCTCTGGCTATTGAAAGCGCATTGAAGTTTGCGCAAAAGCAGAAGGATTTTAAGAGTTCGCTCATTGTTTTTCTTTCTCCAACTGGCACACAGTTTACAAACACTGAAGCTCTGAAGATGTCTAAAAAATTTACTGACATAATTTTTGTATGTGGAAGATATGAAGGAGTTGATGCTCGTGTTAAGAAAATATTTAAGGTTAAAGAATATTCTGTTGGGCCATTTGTTTTAACTGGAGGAGAACTTCCAGCAATGATTATGATCGATTCTATCTCAAGACAAATTGAGGGAGTTTTGGGAAAGTTCAATAGTAGGGAAGAGTCTAGGGCGTCGTCTTCTGATGTATATACTCGTCCAGAAATTCTTGAATATAATGGTAAGAAATATAAAGTTCCCAAGGTGTTACTTAGCGGTAATCATAAAGAAATTGACGATTGGCGAGAGGGAATGGCGGGAGTAAAAGGGGTAAAGAAGAATAAATAAGGCTAATTTAATAGGCTTAAATCTTGGGCCTAGCTCTGATACTCAATTGGGGTGGGGTGCCCTATAAAAAATTGAGGAATTGTCAACAGTAAAAAATTGACACCTGTGGATAAATCGGCTATTATAGGGTTCTGCGTAAAGACGATTGAGTTTTGGCCTGCTCTTTCGCGGACTTCGAGTCCAAATGTTAATCTAATTAATATGAGGATACCTTATTACCAATCTTTGAATAATTAACAAGACGCTTTTATGATGCGCCCCAAAAAGTATTTTTCACGTTTTAAGGAGCCGTTAGCACCGCTCCCAAATTTGGTCGAAGCCCAGGTAGAATCATTTAAATGGTTACTAGATCACGGTATCAAAGAGGTATTCAGTGAATTTTCATCTATAAAAGACTACTCAGAGAAAAAGTTTGAGTTGGATTTTTTTGATTTTCAACTTGAAAAGCCTAAGTATGATGAGTTTTATGCAAAGGATAACAAGATAAACTATGAAGCACCTCTAAAGGTCATGGTTCGTCTTAAGAATAAACTTCTAAACACAACAAAGGAGCAAGAAATCTTTGTTGCTGATTTTCCTTTGATGACTGCTCACGGTACATTTATTATAAACGGTATTGAAAGACTTATTGTTCCACAGCTTGCTCGTTCTTATGGTGTATTCTTTACATCTCAAGAACTTAAGGGAAAAACATATTTTGGAGCAAAGATTATGCCAGCACGTGGAGCTTGGATAGAAATTGATACAGATGCAGATCATACTCTTTATGTGAGAATGGACAGAAAGAGAAAGTTCCCTGTAACTTCACTTTTGCGTGTATTTGGTGCAGAAACTGATTCTGATATAAAGGATCTATTCAAAGAAAATCCAGAGGCGCTTAAGTTCATGGAATCAACTCTTGCTAAGGATCATGCCAAAACAAAAGATGAGGCTTACATAGAAATTCACAGAAAAATGCGTGACGGTGAACTTGCAACAGCTGATAACGCACGTGAATATGTTGATAATCTTTTGAAATCAGATGACAGATATGATTTGTCAAAAGTTGGACGTTTTAGATTCAATCAAAGATTTAATTTGCCAATGGATGAAAAGTCTCTATCTAGAATGAAATTAAATCTTGACGATTTAATTGTTACAATCAATAAGATAATAGAGCTTAGTCATAATCCAAATGCGGCAAAGGATGATGTTGACCACTTGGGTTCTCGTCGTGTTAGATATGTTGGAGAATTGTTACAGGCCAAAATTAGAATTGGTATGACACAGATTAAGAGAAACATTCAAAACAGAATGTCTACTATTGATACTGATGCAAATCTTCCAATTCAATTCATTTCTCCTCGTCCGCTTCAAGCTCGTATTAAGGAATTTTATACTCAAAACCAATTATCTCAATTTATGTCTCAAGAAAATATTCTTGCAGAAATTGAGCACTTGCGTAGAATTTCAGCCCTTGGACCCGGAGGTCTAACACGTGAACGTGCTGGAGTTGAAGTTCGTGACGTTCACCCTTCACACTATGGAAGAATTTGTCCAATTCACACACCGGAAGGTCAAAACATTGGTTTGGTTCTTCAATTGTCTATGTATTCAAGAATCAATCATTTTGGAATGATTGAAACTCCTTATGTTAAGGTTGTTAAAGGTAGAGTTACTAAAGAAATTGTTTATCTTAATGCACTTGAGGAAGAAAATTGTAAAATTGCTCACGCTACAACTGACTATGACAAAGAAGGATTAATTCTAAAGGATACTTTAGAAGTTAGAATTAATGGCGAGCCAGCAGTTGTTTCAAAAGATGAAGTTGAATATATTGACGTATCAACAGATCAAGCTTTCTCTATTTCAACTTCTATGATTCCATTCTTGAATCATGATAACGCACAGCGTGCTCTTATGGCCTCAAACATGCAGAAACAAGCAACACCTTGTATTGTTCCTGAAGCTCCGCTTGTTGCAACTGGAATTGAAGAAAAAGCAGCGGTTGATACTGGACGTGTAATTATTGCACCAGAAGATGGACTTATTATTGGTGTTGACGCAAAGAAAGTTGTTTTGCGAGGAAAGAAGGATCATGAATTCAGACTCGTAAACTTTAATAGAACAAATCAGTTCACAGCCTTTCATCAAAGACCAACTGTTTCTATTGGCCAAAAAGTTAAAAGAGGAGACGTTCTTGCTGACACTTCAACATCTGTAAATGGACAAATGGCACTTGGACAAAATTGTTTAGTTGCGTTCATGACATGGTCAGGTTCAAACTTTGAAGATGCTATTATTCTTTCTGAAAGATTGGTTAAGGAATCAAAGTTTACAACTATTCACATTGAAGAGTTTGTAATTAATGTTCGTGATACAAAATTAGGACCTGAAGTAACTACTCATGATATTCCAAACGTTGGAGAAAATAGATTAAAGAATTTGGATGTTGATGGAATTGTACGAGTTGGAGCAGAAGTTCGTCCTGGAGATATTATCGTTGGAAAAATTACTCCAAAAAGTGAAACTCAACTTACTCCAGAGGAGCGTCTACTTCGTTCTATTTTTGGTGAAAAATCAAGAGACGTTAAGGATACATCTAAGAGACTAGAAAACGGAAAGCGTGGACGTATAATTAGTGTAAAGGTGTTTTCAAGAGAAAGAGGAGACAAACTTGAATCCGGAATTATTAAAAGAATTCACATTGAAGTTGCGCTTCTAAGATCTGTTTCTGTTGGAGATAAGCTTGCTGGACGTCACGGTAACAAGGGAGTTATTTCTAGAGTTCTTCCTGTTGAAGATATGCCATTCATGGAAGACGGTACTCCTGTTGATGTTATTCTAACTCCACTTGGAGTTCCATCACGTATGAACCTAGGACAAATTCTAGAGCTTCACTTGGGTCTTGCTGCTGAAAAACTAGGTTATCAAGCAATTGTGCCTCCATTTATTGGAGCTACACCTGAAGAAATTAAAACAGAGCTTGTTAAGGCTGGATATAATGCAACTGGAAAGATGAAACTATTTGACGGTAGAACTGGTGAAAAGTATGCGCAAGACATTGCGGTTGGTTATATGTACATTTTGAAACTTCACCACATGGTTGAAGACAAGATTCACATGCGTTCAATCGGTCCGTACTCTTTGATTACTCAACAGCCACTTGGAGGAAAGGCTCAAGGTGGAGGACAAAGATTTGGAGAGATGGAAGTCTGGGCACTTGCTGGTTATGGTGCGGCTCATGCACTTAGAGAAATGTTGACTATTAAGTCTGACGATATTGTTGGTAGAACTCAAGCCTTTGACTCCATCGTTAAGGGTAACAAGTTACTGGATCCAAATACTCCAGCATCATTCAATGTTCTTCTTTCAAACCTAAGAGGATTGGGAGTTGATGTTGAATTGGAAAAGGGTTCAAAAAATGAAGTGGTCGCAGAAGAAGATGAGCAAGAAGTAAATAATTAATTCAAACACCAACATGAATATAAAAAATCCATTAAATGCAAAGCATAAAGAAAAGGGAATCGATGACTTTGAATCGGTGATTTTGAAAATTGCCTCACCTGATAAAGTTAGAGATTGGTCATATGGAGAGGTTACAAAACCAGAGACCATGAACTATAGAACTCAAAGAAGTGAGAAGAACGGTCTTTTTGATGAAAAAATCTTTGGACCAGAAAGAGACTTTGAGTGTTATTGTGGAAAGTATAAGGGAATAAGATACAAGGGAATTGTTTGTGAAAAATGTGGTGTTGAATTAACTCGTTCAATTGTAAGACGTGAAAGAATGGGACATATTGAACTTTGCGTTCCTGTTTCTCATATTTGGTATTTAAGAACTATGCCTTCTCGTGTGGCTCAAGTTTTGGGAATGAGTCAAGGTGATGTTGAAAAGGTTGTATACTTTGCTGGATATTTGATCACCAATGTTAATGAAGAAGAAAAGAATAGACTTCTTAGAGAATTAGATGGTGAATTCAAAAACAAAGTAAAAACTGTTTCTGATGAAAAAACAAAAGAAGCTCTAACTGAACTTTTGATGACAGCAAAACGTGACATTGAAAGTATACAAGTTGGAAGAGTTTTGGATGAAAATCAATATCATAAATTCTCATTAAGATTTGGTACTGCTTTTGAAGCTGGAATCGGTGCTGAAGCTGTTTACAATATCTTTAAGAATTTGGATATGGCAAAATTGCTTGTTCAACTTGAAGCGGATGTAGATAAGATTAGTGCAGCTGATAAAGATAAGTGGATTAAAAGAATTGCGCTTGTTAAATCAATGGTGAGAACAAATATTCGTCCTGAATGGATGTTTGTTACTGCGCTTCCGGTTATTCCTGCCGCTCTTCGTCCTATGGTTGCTCTTGATGGAGGAAGACATGCAACTTCTGATGTTAACGATTTATACAGACGCGTAATCAATAGAAATAATCGTCTAAAGAAACTGAAGGAAATTAATGCTCCTGATGTAATTCTTAGAAATGAAAAGAGAATTCTTCAAGAAGCGGTTGATGCTTTGATTGATAATACAATCAGACATGGAAATGCTTCTTTTGCAGGAATGAATGCAGCTCAAAGAAGACCATTAAAATCTTTGGCTGATAATCTAAAGGGAAAGAGAGGACTATTTCGTCAAAACCTTCTTGGAAAGCGTGTTGATTACTCAGGACGTTCAGTAATTGTTGTTGGACCAAATCTTAAGCTTGATCAATGTGGAGTTCCAAAGCATATGGCTCTTGAATTATTCAGACCATTCGTTGTATCTGAATTGATTAAAAAAGAAATGGCTTTCAATATTAGAGGAGCTTCAAGACTAATTGATGATGGTATTCCTGAAGTTTGGGCAATTCTTGAAAACGTGATTAAAGAAAAATACGTTCTTCTAAACCGTGCTCCAACACTTCACAGACTTTCTATTCAAGCATTCAGACCTGTACTAATTGAAGGAAACGCTATTCAAATTCACCCACTCGTATGTTCTCCATTTAACGCGGACTTTGACGGTGACACAATGGCTATTCACGTTCCACTTTCAGAAGAGGCACAAAAGGAAGCTAAAGAAATTATGGCGGCAGATAAAAATATTCTTAAGCCAGGATCTGGTGACCCAACTGTAACCGCAAAGCTTTTGGATATTGTACTTGGTTCATTCTGGATGACTAGAATAATAGATGGAGAAATGGGAGAAGGAAAATATTTTGGAAGTATTGACGAGGCTACACAAGCACTAAACTTTGATGCACTATCATACAGAGCAAAAATTCATGTGATAATGCCAGAAGAAGAAAAGTATGGTGAGTACGCTGGAAAATTAATGGAAACAACAATTGGTAGAATTTTGTTTAACAATGTTCTTCCTGCAAACTATCCATTCGTTAATAAAGAAATTACAAAATCTATTTTGAACGGAATTATTGACGATTTGATTATCATGGAGGGTCTATCAAAGGTTGCACCATACATTGACGCTCTTAAGGATTTTGGATTCCTATATCTTACAAAATCAGGAGTTACATGGAGTATGGACGATGTTAATGTTCCAGAAGGAAAGGCAGCACTTATTAAAGAAGCAGAGAATGCATCACAAGAAATTTTAGAACAATATAATGAAGGTTTACTTTCAGAAAGTGAAAAGAGAAGAAAGAATGAAGTTTTGTGGCAAAATACTAAGTCTCAAATTGAGAAGTTGGTTGGTCAAGATCTAGACAAATATGGTCCTGTTTATGACATGGTAACATCTGGAGCTAGAGGTAACCTTTCAAACCTAACTCAAATGGTTGGTATGGCCGGACTTATTGCAAACGCACAAGGAGAAATTTTGGAATTGCCAATTATCTCATCTTACAAAGAAGGATTTTCACCTATTGAATACTTCATCTCATCTCACGGTGCTAGAAAGGGTATGACCGACACAGCTCTTAACACAGCTAAGTCTGGATATCTTACAAGAAAACTATTCGTTGTTGCACAAAGTGTGATGATTACAGAAGAAGATTGTGGAACAAAAGAAGGTATGTCTGTACACAGAATTGGTCTATCGGGAATTGAACAATCAATGATCAAAATTGCAACAGGACGTATTCTTGCAAAAGATATTACAAATGCTGCAGGTGAAGTTCTATTCAAGAGAAATCATCTAATTACAAAACAAGAAGCAAAGACTTTGGATGAACAAGGAATACAAGAGGTGTTTATAAGATCTCCTATTTCATGTAAAACTCCAGGTGGTATTTGTAGAATGTGTTATGGATCTGATCTTGGTAGAAACGCATTGGTTGAAACTGGAGAAGCTGTTGGAACAATTGCGGCTCAAGCTATTGGAGAGCCAGGAACTCAGCTTACAATGCGTACATTCCACTCAGGAGGAGTTGCTATTGTTGGAGGAGATATTACAGCCGGTCTTCCTCGTGTTGAAGAAGTTTTTGAAAAGAGAACTCCAAAGAATGCCGCTGTTGTTGCTACTCATGATGGTATGATTACTGATATCAAAGAAGTTGGAAAAGAAAAGATATTCAAGTTACTACCAGATGTTCCAACAAAGAGTAAAAAGGGAAGTGAAATTGAATACTCTTGTCACTATGCCCGTGTACCTCTTGTAAAAATTGGACAACATGTAAGTAAGGGTGAAGTTTTGACAGACGGTCACGCAAGTATTGACGATCTTCTAACTTACGCAGGTAAGGCTCGTGCTCAAGAATATATTATTTCTGAAATTAAGAAAATTTACGAACTACAAGGAGAAAACGTTTCAAGAAAGCATATTGAAATTATTGTTCGTCAAATGTTCTCACGTGTAAAGATTAAGCAAGCTGGAGATACTCAATTTGCTGTTGGTGATATTGTAGAACAATTTGAGCTTGACCAAGAGAATGCAAGAATTAAAGAACTTGCAGGTGGAAAGGAAGTATTGGAAGCTAAGGGTGATTCTATCGCACTTGGTATTACAGAAGCCTCTCTAACCAGAAGATCATTCTTGTCAGCCGCTTCATTCCAACATACAAACAGAATGCTTATCAACGCATCTCTTAAGGCCCAAAAGGATCAATTGCTTGGAATTATGGAAAACGTTATTATTGGACGATTAATTCCAGCCGGATCAGGATTTAAGGGAAGTGAAAAGAATAAGATGATTGAAAGATTAAAGGAAGAAGTTATTGAAGAGAATACAGAATTGGAATAGTAGACAGCTTAGGGTTCGGTATTAATAGCTTACAAAAACAAAGACATGTCATCAGCCGCAGAAACAATTAAAGAGAGGCTCGGCATTGTAGAGGTTGTTGGAGCGTATATAAAAATTGAAAAGACAGGCGCAAATTACAAGGCGCGCTGTCCTTTTCATAATGAAAAAACACCATCTTTCTTTATTTCTCCCGGAAGAAATAATTACTATTGTTTTGGTTGCGGAGCGAAGGGTGACATCTTCACCTTCGTACAAGAATTTGAAAAAATAGATTTTCTTGGAGCGTTAAAAATTCTTGCAGAAAAAGCCGGTATTACACTTGAGCAATTCAAGTATGAAAAAGAAAAAGATTCCGATTTGGACAAATTAAGAGATGTTCTTGAAATATCAACTATCTTTTACGAAAATAAATTGCATTCAGATTATGGAAAAGAAGCTATCTCTTATTTGAATGGAAGAGGTTTACTTGATGAAACAATTAAGACATGGAGAGTTGGTCTTGCTACAAATGAATGGCGAGATTTAAGTGATTACTTAAGGGGTAAAAATATTTCCCAAACTTTTATGGAAAGAGTGGGTCTAATTAAACAAACCGGCACAAGTGTTTATGACAGATTCAGAAGCAGAATAATGTTTCCACTTTTTGATTCTTCTGGACGAGTCGTTGGATACTCTGGTAGATTGTTTGAAACAGAAAAAAATAAATCAGAAGATTCTAATGCGCCAAAATATTTAAACAGTCCGGATGGTGAATTGTTTAATAAATCAGAAATTCTTTACGGGTATCATAAGGCAAAGGAGGGGATTAGAAAATTCGGTTATGCAATTTTGGTCGAAGGACAACTCGATATGCTCATGTCTCATCAGGCTGGATTTAACAATACAGTTGCAACTTCCGGCACGGCATTAACAAGGCAGCACCTCGACAAAATTAAAAGACTTACTGACAATATTATGATTGTGTACGATGGTGATAAGGCTGGGCTTAAGGCCAGTCTTAGAGCTTGGGAGCTTGCTCTTTCTATTGGAATGGATGTTAAAATTGGTAATTTACCAAAAGGTGAGGACCCAGCCTCGCTTATATTAAAAGACAAAGAATTGTTCAAAAATTCTTTAAAAAATTCTAAACATATAATTGAATTTTATCTTGATATCCTAGATAGGGAGGGACTAGCTGGCAGGGAAATGTGGAAGGCTGTTGAATCAGAAGTTTTGCCATATGTTTTGGCTATAGAAAGTGCAATAGATAGAGCACACTTCATTAAGAGAATTAGTTTAAGAACTGATATTGCAGAAGCTGATTTGCGAGCTGAGCTTGAAAGATTGATGGTAAAAATGTCTAAGAATGATAATTCAGAAAAGGGGGGTATGTCTGATTCACATGAACGAGAAAGTATTAGCGAAGTCGCCTCGTCAATTGCAAATGGTGGATTGAGTGATAGCGATAAAAAGACACTGGATAGATTGATTGGTTTGATATTGTGGCTTCGCGATTCAGGTAAGGATGAAAAGGCACAAGAGGTTGTAAATCGATCAAATGATTTTCTGTCGCTTGATGTAGATATTGCAAAAGAATATTTTGACGATGTTTTATCCAAAGCGCCAACAGAATTATCTTTTGAGGCTGAAGTTTTATTTGCAGGAAGTAGTAAATTGAATAACGATATTGAAGAATTGCTTCTTGAAATAGAAGAACGTGCATTTAAAAATAAATTATCTGTACTGATGAATTCGCTAAATAAAATGGAAAAATTAAATAAAAAAGATGAAGCAATGCAAATTTTAAAACAATGCCAAGATCTTTCTCTCAAATTATCAGACGTGCAAAGAAAAAAGAAATTATATGGGTAATTAAATATAGTAAATATTTAATTGTCATGTTATAATTTCCTAAAGTAAAATAGTTATGTCAAAAGTTCCAAAAAAAATAAAATCAAATAAGCCGGTAAACAAAAGCGCTAAAAAAAGCGTTACAAAAACAAAAACTGTTTTGAAAAATAAGACTAATAAGTCTGTTTCCAATAAGGCTATTAAGGCCACAAAAATCGTTAAAAAAGAGAAGGTAAAAAAAGAACCTAAGGCTCCAAAAAAGCCTGTTAAAAAGGCTTTAAAAAAGACTGATAAAACCGCTTTTCATTCTACAAAAAGTGAAAATAAAAAAACAGCTTCATGGGAAGAAAAGGCGAGTGCGCTTCTTGTTCGTGGACGAGATAGAGGCTTCATTACTTATGATGAAATTCTAAAAGAATTTCCAAATATTGAAGATGATATAATGTTCTTGGATGTTTTGTATGAAAAATTGCAGACAGCCGGTATTGATGTTTTGGAAGGTGGTGGAATGCTTGATGTAAAGAATCAAGAAGAAAATCTTCTAAAAAAATATGCGATAAATAAAAATGATTCAAGCTACGACTCAATTCAAATGTATCTTAAAGAAATCGGACAATATCCTTTGATTTCTGGTAGTGAAGAAAAAGAATTGGCGAGAAGAATTCAAAATGGAGACAAAGAAGCGGAAGGCCTTTTGGCTAAAGCTAACTTGCGTCTCGTTGTATCTATTGCTAAAAAATATGCAAATAGAAGTCCTGATTTAACACTTTTGGATTTGATTCAAGAAGGAAACATTGGTTTGTTTAAGGCTGTTGATAAGTTTGATTGGGAAAAGGGATATAAGTTTTCAACTTATGCAACTTGGTGGATTAGACAATCAATCACTCGTGCTCTTGCGGATCAATCAAGAACGATTAGAGTTCCAGTTCACATGGTTGAAACTATTGCTAAATACAAGCAGGTTCTCCGACGTTTAACACAAGACTTGGGACGTGATCCGTTGCCAGAAGAGATTGCTATGGAGATGGGGATTGATGTCGATAAAATTTACACTATTGAGAAAATTGATCAGACAACAGTTTCTTTGGATGCGGCAGTTGGAGACGATGATGACAAATCTACTTTTGGCGATTTTATTCCAGACGATAAAATTCTTTCTCCAGATCAAGAAGCTTCAAGAAGAATTTTAGCAGATCAGGTTAAGGAAATTCTGGCGGATTTGTCAGAGAAGGAGAGGGAGATTTTAATGTTAAGGCATGGTTTGTCCGATGGAATACAGCACACACTAGAGGAGGTTGGTAAGATGTTTGGAGTTACTCGTGAACGTATTAGACAAATTGAAGCAAAGGCGCATGAAAAAATAAGACAGCATGAAAAGGTGAATAGATTGAAGAATTACTAAATTCAGATTTTATACTTATGCCCCCCTCACCACCTTTTCAAATCACATCCACAAATGATACAATTAAACCATCCATCCCCGATGGCTCAATTAACAAATAAAAAATA
>CAYUCM010000003.1:26036-32486 GCA_964443365.1 uncultured Candidatus Saccharibacteria bacterium | reverse complement strand
AATTGAAATTTGAGGGAGGAGCAAAGCTTGTTCGTTCTGCTGGATCTTTTGCTGAAGTTATTGCTCATGATAATGGTTATGCCCTTATCAAAATGCCATCAACTGAAGTTAGAAAGATTATAGAGACAGCATGGGCGTCAGTAGGAGAAGTTTCAAATGATGAAAATCGTTTGCAAAATATTGGAAAGGCTGGAGCAAGTAGACATCGCGGAATCAGACCAACTGTACGTGGTACTGCTATGAACCCAGTAGATCACCCACACGGAGGAGGTGAAGGTAGACAAGGAAGAGGACGTAGACGTGCTATTTCTATCTACGGAAAGCCAACCGGAAAGGGACAAAAATCAAGACGCGCAAAGAAGTATTCAAACAAGCATATTGTTTCAAGAAGAAAGGTTGGAAAGAGAAGATAATTCTCTATATCGGCCCAAAACTTGGTACAGATTCTGGTTTGGAATTCAGAACGAGTCTCACAAAACACCCCGCAGAGATGCGGGGTGTTTTGTTGTGTGTTTTATTTGTAACGCCAATGTTTATTTTTTGCTGGTTTTTTATGTTTTGCTATTGTATTTTTATATAAAATGTGTTATTCTTTGAATCGAGAGGCTACAGGATGCCTCTTTTTTGATTAGAAACAACCATCAACCATTAGAGCCAAAGAAACATGTCAGCAAACAAAATTCCTCGTGGAGTAACAGGGGGTCCGCCATGCGGTGGACACATTCCCGTTGAGGCGCGAGGACAAAAAGTATCTGGGGCCACCCCGACACCCGTCAAGGTGTTGAATCGGTGCGCTAAGCAGGGTGTGCCAAAGTTGAGTCCAAAAATCGAGGGGATTCCGCACTCGCGGCATCGCTCCTAGTCAGCGGGTTCCAAACACCTGCAAGCCCGGTTCCGTCTTCAATGACGGGCCGGGCACTTCTTTTGTGTAATTTAATACTGCAAAAGCAATAATTTTTATTAAAATATTTATACGGTTTTTAATAAAAAGTAGGTAAAAAAAGCGGGTTTTGTGATTTTTCGACAAAAAATATATCAATTTGCTAAAAAACCCACAAAAACCCCCTTTAACTGTTGACACTTTTATTATTTTTGTTAGTATACGGTAACTGGCTCTCTGGGGCTATTATTTTTCACATATACAATGACAAGATCACTAAAAAAAGGACCATATATTGCCGAGAAACTTCTTATGAAGATAGACGGCAAAACACCCTCACAAACAGGGGTTATTAAGACTTGGTATAGAGGAAGTCAAATCTCACCAGAAATGGTTGGTTTCACTTTTGGTGTACACAATGGAAAAACTCACATTGATGTTTTTGTAACAGAAGAAATGGTAGGTCATAGATTAGGAGAATTTTCTCCAACAAGAAAATTCGTTAGACACGGAGGTAAAATGCAAAAGGAATTGGACGCTGCTAAGAAGCAAGCAGAAATTACTGCAGCCAAGGCCGCTAAATCAACAACAGCAACTAAAAAATAATTAATAATTAAGTCAAAGCCATGAAAGCAAATTTAAGTGATTACAGACAGTCTCCAAGAAAAGTAGGATTAGTAGCCGGATTAATTCGTGGCAAGACAGTTGCACAAGCACGCGCCGCATTAAAGTTCGCAAACAAAAGAGCAGCTCTTCCAATGTCAAAATTATTGGAGAGTGCAGTTTCTAATGCAAAAAATCTTGGTATTTCAGAAGTTGACTCACTTAAGGTTAAAGAAATAAGAGTTGATAAGGGTATGGTTCTAAAAAGAATTATGCCTCGCGCTCGTGGTTCAGCTTCAAGAATTAATAAGCGTTCAAGTCATGTTTCAATAGTGCTTGCGGGACACAATTCTTTGTCAGCCATTGATTCAAGTGTGGCTACTGCAGAAGTAAAACCTGCAAAAGAAATTAAAAAGGTTAAGGCTACAACAAAAAAGGCCGTTAAAAAAGATAATAAATAAAAATTAATTAAATTTGTATGACACATACAGTTCACCCATATTCACATAGACTAGGAATCATTAGAGATTGGAAATCTCGTTGGTTTTCTACGGACGCTAAATTTAGAAACAATCTAAAGTGTGACATTCTCGTTAGAGAATATCTTCAAAAGAAAATGCGTGGACAGTATATTGCAGATATTGAAATAGAAAGAAATGACAAAATGGTTCGTTTGATTCTAAAGACTTCTCGTCCAGGAATCATAATTGGAAGAAATGGAGAAGGGGCAACAAAACTAAAAGCTGATGTTGAAAAGTTTCTAAAGAAAATTGGAGAAGACAAGACAACAGCTCTTAAGTTAGAAGTTGAAGAAGTTAAGTCTCCAGAATCAAGTGCATCAATTGTCGCTCAAATGATTGCAGAGGGTCTAGAAAAGCGTATGCCTTTCAGACGTGTTATGAAGCAAATGATAGAAAAGGTTATGGCTACACGTGACGTTAAAGGAATTAGAATCTACTTAACTGGACGTCTTGGTGGTGCTGAAATGGCAAGAACTGAGACTTTAAAGAAAGGACAAATTCCTCTACAAACTCTTAGAGCTGATATTGACTACAAGCACTATGAAGCTAATCTACCTTATGGAAAGATCGGTATAAAGGTTTGGATTTATAAAGGTGAAATTTTTAAGAAATAATTAATTTAAGATACTAACATGTTATTCCCAAAGAAAGTTAAGCATAGAAAGTGGCAAACAGACAGAGTAAATCCTAAGAAATTAGGAGTTGCAACTCGTGGAGTTGATGTTAACTTTGGTTCTTATGGACTAAAGGCAACTAGCGCTTATCGTATGACTTCAAATCAAATAGAGTCAGCTAGAAAGGTTATCTCAAGAACTTTGGGAAAGACTGGACGTATGTGGATTAGAGTTTTTCCTGATAGACCATATACACAAAAGGCCGCTGAGGTTCCCATGGGTAAAGGAAAGGGAGATCCATCAGGTTTCTGTGTGGAAATTAAGCCAGGAAGAGTTTTATTCGAAGTAGATGGTGTTACAGAAGAAATAGCAAAAGAAGCTTTGATAAAAGCTGGAAAAAAACTACCTGTATCAGTTAGAGTTGTAAGTAGAGAGTAATAATTAATAAAAAAGATATGACAGAATTTAAAAATAAAAGTAAAAAAGATTTGTTCAAGACCCTTAATGACAAGAAGGATGCTTTACAGGACTTCCGTTTTGGTGGAGCTGGATCAAAATCCAAGAATGTAAAAGAAGGGAAAAATATCAGAAAAGATATTGCTCGTATACTTACAGAAATTAATTCACAAGTTAGAGCTGACGCAAATAAAATTGATACAAAATAATTTGATAAATAAACTATTATGAAAAAGACACAAGATAATCAACAAGAAGCAAAGACAACAGGAAAGAAAATTCTTTCTGGTGTAGTTGTTTCAGATAAAATGAAGGATACTGTCGTTGTTTCTGTCCAAAGATATGTAAAACTTCCTAAGTACAAAAAATATGTTTCTAAGCATAAGAAGTACAAAGCTCAAGATACTGGAAACACAAAAAAGATAGGGGATAAAGTAGAGATTGAAGAGTGTCGCCCAATCTCCAAGGATAAACACTTTAGAGTTATTTAAGAAAATATAATTTTACCAACATGTTACAACCACGTTCAATAGTTTCAATAGCAGATAACACAGGCGCAAAGATAGGCCGAGTTTTCAAAGTTCTTGGATCTTCTAAAAAAAGATATGCAGAGCTTGGAGAAGTAGTCATTATTTCTGTACAAAAGGCTGAGCCAAGAAAGTCAGTTAAAAAGAAGGATGTTCATCGCGCTGTTGTTGTTCGTCAAAAGAAAGCATTTAGAAGAAAAGATGGTTCTTATGTTAGATTTGATGAAAATGCAGTAGTTTTGATTGATAAGACAAAGGGTGAGCCAATAGGCGGACGTGTTTTTGGTCCAATTCCAAGAGAAATCGTTGAAAAGGGATATCAAAAAATTGGTTCTTTGGCACCAGAAATAGTATAAATTAATAATCGCAACATAAATTTACAAATATGAAAATCAAGAAAGGAGACAATGTAATAGTGATAGCAGGGAAAGATAAGGGAAAGACCGGAAAGGTTTTGAAGGCTCTTCCTGTAGAATCAAAAGTTCTTGTCGATGGTGTTAACGTTCTTAAGAAGCACAGAAAAGCAAGAAGAAGTGGTGAAAAAGGTCAGGTTGTTGAAATGGCAATGCCTGTACACATCTCAAATGTTGCGATTGTTGTAGATGGAAAGCCTACTCGCGTTGGTAAAAAAGAGGTCGGAGGTAAAATGGTAAGAGTTGACAGAAAAACAGGTAAAGCAATATAGATATTAATTATTAAAGAAATTTTATGAAACATCAAACCGTTAAAGATAAATCAGTAGCCGCATATGAAGCTCTAAAGGCTGAGTTTGGTTATACTAACAAACTTCAAGCGCCAAAAATGACCAAGGTTGTTCTTTCTGCTGCAACAGGGTCAATTAAGGACGCAAAGAAGAAAGAGTTGATTGGAGATCGTCTAACAAAAATCGCTGGACAAAAAGCAACTCAAACTGCCGCTAAGAAGTCTATCGCTTCATTTAAGGTTAGAGAGGGTGATGTTGTTGGATGGCAAGCTACTCTAAGAGGAGAGAGAATGTGGAGCTTCCTGGAGAAGTTGGTAAATATTGCTCTACCTCGTACTAGAGACTTTAGAGGTATAAAAATCTCTGCAGTTGATAATATGGGTAATTACACACTTGGAATCAAGGAGCATACAGTATTTCCTGAAACATCTGATGAAGATATTAAGGACGTATTTGGTTTTGCTGTAACCTTGGTTACAACAGCTAAGACTAAGGCCGAAGTCAAAGCATTAATGGACCACTTGGGATTCCTATTCAAAAAGGAAGACGTTAAATAAACGTTGACTTTAAGGCATTAAACTGCTAGGATTCAAAAACACAAAGATATGGCAAAAACATCAACATTTGTAAGATCGTTAAAGAAACCAAAATTTAAAAGTCGCGTTGTTAGACGTTGCTTTAGATGCGGTCGTGCCCATGGCTACATGCGTGACTTCGCTATGTGCCGTATTTGTTTTAGAGAGGCTGCTAATGAAGGCAGAATCCCAGGAATAACAAAATCATCATGGTAGATCCAATTTCACAAACAATAATAAATATTAAGAATGCTAATGTAGCTGGAAAGTCTACAATAACATTACCTTATTCAAAGCTTAAAGAAGCGTTGCTTGCTTTGCTTAAAAAAGAAGGTTTTATAGCTGATTTTTCTAAAAAAGGAAAGAAAGTTATAAAGACTTTGGACGTTGAGCTTGCATACGTTGACGGAAAGCCAAGAATTGAGGGGATAGAGCAAATCTCAAAAAACTCACGTAGAGTTTATTCAAAGGCAAAGGAAATCAGATCTGTTATGAATGGATATGGTTCTTTAGTTCTTACAACTCCAAAGGGTATTATGACAGATCGTCAAGCTAAGAAAGAAAAGGTCGGAGGAGAAGTTCTCTTTAAGATTTGGTAATTTAAAATATATGTCAAGAATAGGAAAACAAACAATAAATATCCCATCAGGCACAGAAGTTACTTTCAGTAACAATGTTTTAACTGTTAAGGGACCAAAGGGTGAGCTTAAAAGAGATATCAAACTTGGATTTGATATTAATGTAGAGAATGGTGCGGCAAACATTGTTCTACATAAGAATGACTTGCAATCAAGAGCTCTTTGGGGAACTTATGGTTCTCATCTTAAGAACATGGTTAAGGGGGTTACAGAAGGTTTTACTAAAAAATTACTTCTTGAAGGTATTGGATTTAAAGCTGATGTTGCAGGAGACAAGATCAATCTAGCATTAGGATTTTCTCATCCTGTATCAATTTCTATTCCAAAGGGAGTTACTGTTACTTCAGAAAAAGGTCAAGTTACTTTCTTCGGTTGTGATAAAGAAGCGGTTTCACAACTAGCTTCTCAAGTAAGAGCCCTAAAGAAGCCTGAGCCTTATAAGGGTAAGGGATTCAGATATGAAGGAGAAATAATTAAGAGAAAGCAAGGTAAAAAAGCTGCATAAAGTTAATTAATAAAAAGTTATGAAAACTAATATCCATTTATCATCAAGAGACAGAAGAAGAAAGAGAATAAGAGCAAAAATCTCTGGTACAGAATCTTGCCCACGTCTTTCTGTATTCAAATCTAATGCATTTATCTATGCTCAACTTATAGATGATGAAAACGGCAAAACTTTAGCCGCAGCTTCATCGTTAAAAACATCTAAGGGTTCAAAAACTGAATCTGCAAAGAATGTTGGTATTGAAATTGCAAAAACTGCAAAGTCAAAAAATATATCAAAGGTAGTTTTTGATAGAGGAGGTTTTATTTACACAGGTCGCGTTCGCGCATTAGCAGAAGGTGCTCGTGAGGGCGGATTAGAATTTTAATAATTATGAATGATACACTGAACAACAATATAATAAACGAGGGAGAGGTGACAAATGTCGC
>CAYUCM010000003.1:12403-25936 GCA_964443365.1 uncultured Candidatus Saccharibacteria bacterium | reverse complement strand
GTAGAGACTGCTACAGGGCCTGTAGAAGCTACTTCCCAATCAAATGAATCAACAGCGCCTCTAAGAGGTGGATTTGCTCCAAGAGGAAGAGGTCCAGTAAGAGGTGGACGTGGTGGTGATTCAAGAGGAAGAGGCGGAGATAGACGTGGTGGACCAAGAAGGGAGCCAAGAGCTAAGCCTGAGTTTGATCAAAAGATGATAGACATAAGACGTGTAACCAGAGTTTCTGCTGGAGGTAGACGTTTTAGTTTTGCTGTAGCTGTTGTAATCGGTGATAAAAAGGGTAAGGTTGGTGTTGGTACAGGAAAGGGTACAGACACATCACTTGCTGTTGAGAAGGCAGTTAGAGACGCAAAACAAAATCTAATTACAGTTCCTCTTACAAAGACAGGAAGTATTCCACATGCTGTTGCTGCAAAATATTGTAGTGCAAGAGTTGAAATGCAACCAGCCCTAGGAAAGGGAATTGTTGCTGGATCTTCAGTTCGTGACGTTGTGGTTATGGCCGGAATTAAGGATATAAATGCAAAGCTTCGTTCTGGAACAAAGAATAAGCTTAATAATGCACAAGCTGCGGTTAAAGCTCTTTCTTTGTTTAAAAAGCCAAGAAGAACTTCAGATTCAACTGAGGCCGCATCTGTGGTTTCAACAAATTAATAAATAGAATATAATAAAATTGTCATGCAATTACATAACGTACAATCAAAAACAAAAAGAAAGAAGTCAGTCCAGGTTGGACGAGGTGGAAAGCGTGGTAAGACTTCTGGACGTGGTACAAAAGGACAAGGTGCTCGTGCTGGTAGAAAAATAAGACCAGAGCTTAGAGATACCATTAAAAGACTTCCAAAGCTGCGCGGTCTTGGAAAAAATTCCAACAAATCAATTCAAGTGAAACCAACAGTTGTTGATGTAACTAAATTGATTGCTTTCAAAGCTGGAGAAAAAGTTTCTCCGCTTACACTTGCAGAAAAGGGTATAGTTTCAGTTTACAAGGGACGTCTTCCTCGTATAAAGATTTTGGGTAAAACAGAAGAATCTATTCCTGCAGTTAATGTAGTAGATTGTGCTGTTTCTGCTTCAGTAAAATCTTTGATCGAGAAAGCGGGTGGATCAATCAAATAGATTCATCTTTTGATTTTTGATTAACAAGATATAATCGGTCTTTCGACCAAAAAATATGGAAAAATTTCTTATAAAGATTAAGCATCTTTTTACGGACAAATCATTGCGCAATAAAATTCTGTTCGTACTTGGCGCATTTATTGCATTTAGATTTCTTGCAACGATTCCAGTTCCTGGAGTTGATCAAGAAGTTCTAGCTAGATTTTTGAGTAATAATCAATTCTTTGGCCTTTTGAATATATTCTCAGGAGGAGGTCTTTCAACTCTTTCTATTATAATGCTTGGTGTAAGTCCATATATTACATCGTCAATTATAATGCAACTTTCTACTATGCTTTCTCCTAGAATGAAGGCGATGGTTTCAGAAGAGGGTGACGGAGGAAGAAAGAAGTTCAATTTTTATACTAGAGCTCTTACAGTTCCACTTGCTGCTATTGAAGGTTTGGGATTCTTGGCTCTACTTCAAAAAGAAGGCGTTATAAGTTCATTGGGTAACTTTGGATTAATAACCAATGTGGCAATTATTGTCGCAGGTTCAATGATTCTTATGTGGATTGGCGAGCTTGTCTCAGAATTTGGTATTGGAAACGGTGTTTCATTAATTATCTTTGCTGGAATCGTAAGTAGAATACCATCAATTTTTGGTCAAATGGAATATATTTATACAGACGCATCACAAATCCCACTATTTATTGTTATCGGAATTATTGGTCTTTTGGCGATTATGGGAGTGGTCTATATTACAGAAGCGGAACGTCCTGTTCCTGTAACATATGCAAAGCAAGTTAGAGGAGGAAAGATGTATGGTGGATCTTCAACATATTTACCATTCAGATTGAATCAAGCTGGAGTTATTCCAATAATCTTTGCACTATCAATTCTTCTTCTACCTCAAATGGTCTTGAATATGCTTGCATACTTGGGAAATCCTGGTATATCAAATGTTGCTAAAATTGTTGCTGATTACATGCAAAACCCTTGGATTTATTCTATTCTGTACTTTATCTTGGTATTCTTCTTCACATACTTCTACACAGCTGTTACTTTTGACCCAAAGAGTATTTCAGAGAACCTACAAAAGGGCGGAGCGTTTGTTCCTGGAGTTAGACCGGGAGATCCTACAACTGAATATTTGGCAAAAATGGTTGGAAGATTAACTCTTGTTGGTGCTCTATTCTTGGGACTTATTGCGGTATTACCATCAATATTGCATGCGTTTACATCTATTACAGCCCTTACTGTTGGGGGAACATCTCTTTTGATTGTTGTTCAAGTTATTATCGATTTGCTAAAGAAAATCGATGCGCAACTTACAATGAGAGAGTACTAGGATTTAATTTGTTTGAACAAGTTTTTACAAGACTCAATAAGAAGAAACCGTCGCTTGGCGGTTTTTTCTTATCTGCAAAAAATGTTAATATATTTATAAATATATGGAAAATAAAAATATTAGGCCAATAATTTACATACATGGATCAAATTATATTAGCGCCAAAAAAATTCCCGTTCAAAAAATTGTCATTTGGTTTTATAAAATGTTGAACGTCGTGCCAGATTATTCAAGTGAGGTTTATCCGGATTGGTTGGATTCCATAAGAAAAACGGGAAGAAGGGTTATTGTGTTTAAGTGGTCTGGTGGAGTTTGGCCTTGGCAGGTTGTAAAAGCATCAAGAGATTTGTCTAAACAAATAAATGAAATGAGAGAAGATGTTGACGTTGTGTCGCAAAGTTTGGGAACTTGGATTGCTATTAAAACAGCCAAAATCAATTATCGAATAAAGACTATAACTTCCGTTTGCGGTGTTTACAGAGGTCTGAACATTAAAATACCTTTTATCGAAATTATATCAACCTTTGATTGGCTAGAAAGATTAGCTAATATTTTTTTAAATTTTGGATTATTACCAGATTCTAAAAAGATATTGATTCCCCACAAAAGACACAATGAATTTATGGATGATTTTTCTTTGCCTCATGCTAAATTTAAACACGAGAAGTTTTCAGATTTGATTTTGAGTGTTATCGAAGAGATGGAGGCGTTTGAATAATTGTAGTAAAAGGTGTATTGTGTTATCGGATGATGCTCGGTGGTGCCATCTATGTTTGCAAACCATAACCCCGTTTAGGTATGAATCATGCTCGTGATGTATTAGCCATTGTGAACCTCGGACCAGGATATGAATATACCAACACTCAGTTTGCCGTAATCGTCATGGTAACAGTGCTGTTGGTGGTCATTATCAGAAAGATCTTCGGTTCAGGACTGTAGTCTTGGTTGCGGTCTGGCCAAGAATGCTGAGGGGCGCCGGAATTTTCCGGCGCCCCTCTTTTCGTTAAAAATTTTAATTTTTCAATAACTATGCGATAATATAAATATGTCACAAAGAACTTTTATTTTTATAGGACGCTCTGGTTGTGGAAAGGGAACACAGGCGCAACTTCTAATGCATGAAATTGAAAACAGAGATCCTGAAAAAAGACCTATTTTTTATCTAGAAACTGGAGAAAAGTTTAGACAGTTTATAAAAGGTGAAGGATATTCTAATAATTTATCTAGAAAGATTGCGGAAGAGGGCGGAAGGCAGCCGGATTTCTTGGCTGTTTGGAATTGGGCACATTTCTTTGTTAATGAAATGGATGATCAAAAACATTTGGTAGTTGACGGTATGCCCAGATCATATCAAGAAGCGTTGGTATTTGATTCTGCTATAGATTTTTACAACCTGCAAAGACCTGTTGTTGTTCATGTGAAGGTTGGCAAAGAGTGGTCCAGAGCTAGACTGACCTCACGTGGCAGATCTGATGACTCGTTAGATTCAATAGAAAAGAGATTGTCGTGGTTTGATACTGAAGTTAATCCTGCAATTGAATACTTTAAACATCACCCTGGATATTACTTTGTAGAAGTTAATGGCGAACAAACAATAGATCAGGTTCACAAGGATATTATGTCTAGACTGAGCTGGTAGAAGGGAATTGTCATATTTAATAGGTGATGTATAATCAATAAAAACTATAAATGACCAAAACATCACCTAAAAAACCAATAAAATCCGTAACGATAAAGACGCCTGAGGATATAAAAATATTAAGGGAGGCGGGTCATAAGCTTGCTTTTATATTAAATGAGCTCAAAAAATCAGTTAAAATTGGCATGATGTCATCAGAATTAGAAGATCTGGCAAGAAAATTAACCAAAAAAGAGGATGCCGTGCCCTCTTTTTTAGGTTTTACACCAGCAATTGCAAATAGACCCTATCCCGCAGCGCTCTGTCTTTCCGCTAATGATTCAGTAGTTCACGGTATTCCCAATGAAAACCCCTTCGCTATAAAAGATGGGGATGTTTTAACTTTGGATATGGGTATTTCTTATAAGGGTCTTTTTGTCGATTCCGCAATTACAATTCCAGTTGGAGAAGTTGACCTTAAAGGCAAGAAACTTATTGAATCTGGAGAGGCCTGCCTTGATGCTGTCGTTGATTCGTTAAAGAATTGGACAAAAGATTATCCAAAGGGAATTAAAACTGGAGACATTGGCCATATTGTAGAAAAAACCTTTGCACACTATAAAAAAACATTTGGCTTTAATATTGTAGAAATTTTTGGTGGACATGGAGTTGGTTATTCTGTTCATGAAGATCCGTTTATTCCAAACTTTGGAGGAATGAAGGGGCAGGGGGTTACTCTTAAGCCTGGAATGGTTATCGCAATAGAACCAATTATTGCAGAAGGTAAGGGTGAAGCTAAAATTGCATCTGACGGATACACATATAAAACCGTTGACGGAAAACGTGCAACTCATTCTGAACACACAATTTTGATTACAGATTATGGCGCAGAAGTCTTGACTGAGATATAATAAAGTCAAATGGAACCAAATTTTGCATATGAAAATAAAAATTTCTCTTCACCGCAAGAGGAACTAGAGTATTTGAGAAAGATTATTGCTGAAAAAGAATCAGTTTTAACCTCTCATCCTGAAAGTCCTGAACGTACCAAAGAAAGGGAAGCTATAATTTCTCAAGAAATAAAAGATTATACAGAAGAGGATGCCTCAAAGGTTTTGCATGAAAGTTTTCAATTACCAGAAAAAGAAAAAGAGGATATTGTTTTGGATTTAAGTCCTGAGACTCATGATAAAAAAATGGAGGAGCTTTTGGCTCTTTTGTTATCTAAGGGAATACTAAATGCAATAAATGTAGCAAGGGCATTTGTAAATCCACATATTGAAAATGATTTTCATAGATTTTTGGTGGAATATATTAAAAGCGGATACATTGCTCCGGGTTTGAAAGAAAGAAGCCCGCTAGATAAAACCTTAAGAAAAACTGTTTATGAAATTCAATTACCAGAAAACAAAAATGCAGACGGCGATCAAAAAAGGGGATTAAAGGAGTTGTTGTCTTCAATGGAACAATTCTATTCAGGTATGCTGAGCATTTCTGGATCTGGGTCTTTTGCAAATTCAGATGAGGATCAGCAACTATCGATAGAATTATCAATGGCAGATATTGGAGAAGAATTTATTTTTCACGTAGCTGTTCCTGATGCAAAAATTCAACTATTTGAAAAGCAATTCTTGTCAATTTTTCCTGATGCAAAAATAATAGAAAAGAAAGATGATTATAATGTTTTTAACGAAGAAGGAGTCACGGTTGCATCGGAGGCAAAACTCGATAAAAAAGAAGTTTATCCCATTAAAACATATGATCAATTTGAGTATGATCCCCTTAACGTCATTTTAAACACTTTCAGTAAAATTGATAAAGTGGGTGGAGGTGCGGCCATACAAATAATTTTAAATCCAGCAGGAGATTATTATAATAAGCTATATAAAAAGGCTTTAGATAACGTTCAAAAGGGAGATAAGCTAAAAGAGGCAATAGATATTCAACATACATTTACTGGAGAATTTAAGAAGACCGCTAAGAAGGAATTCAAGACCCTTTGGAAGGAAATAATTTTAGGCGAGAAAAAGAAAGATGATGACAAGCCTAAAACAATAGATAGTATTGCTGTAGAACAAATAACAAATAAAATATCATCTCATGTTATTGAATCAAATATTAGAATAGTATCATCTGCAACAAATAGAGAAAAAGCAGAGTCTACTCTGTTTGAAATAGAATCTGCATTTAATCAATTTGCAAATTCTTTAGGTAATGCTATTAAATTTAAAAGAAAAAAAGAGGGAACAGAGCTTAGTAATTTTCTTCACGATTTTTCATATAGAATATTTAATAAGGATTCTATAATGCCTATTTCCATAAGAGAGCTGACTACAATTATGCACTTTCCAGTTGAAAGTGTTGTTATTGATTCTCAACTTAAACAAACTAAGGCAAGCACAGCCCCAGCGCCCGTCGGTCTTTCAAAAGATGGAATTTATCTCGGAGAAAATATTCACAGAAATTTAAAGACGCCTATTTATTTTGCAAAAGAAGACAGGTTGAGACACTTTTATGCAATAGGACAGACTGGAACAGGTAAGTCCACAATGTTGCGCAATATGATTATTCAGGATATTCAAAATGGCGATGGCGTTTGCTTTATTGATCCTCATGGAAGTGATGTGCAGGATATTCTTTCTCATATTCCTCCAGAGCGATACGATGATGTCATTTATTTTGATCCAAGCTATGCTGAAAGACCAATGGCTTTGAATATGTTGGAATACAATAGAGATATTCCTCAGCAGAAGATCTTCGTTGTGAATGAACTCTTTGGTATTTTCCAAAAATTATATGCAGGCTCCCCTGAATCCATGGGTCCTATTTTTGAACAATATTTTAGAAATGCCACAATGCTTGTAATTGAAGATCCGGATACTGGTTGTACATTACTTGATGTCTCAAGAGTTATGGCGGATAAAAAGTTTAGAGATTTGAAATTATCGAGATGTAAGAATCCCATTGTTGTGCAATTCTGGAGAGAGCAAGCGGAAAAGGCGGGAGGAGAAGCTTCTCTTGCAAACATGGTCCCTTATATTACATCAAAGTTTGACGTGTTCTTGGCTAATGATGTTATGAGACCAATTATTTCTCAAGAGAAATCCAGTTTCAACTTTAGAGACATAATGGATAATAAGAAGATTTTGTTGGTTAATTTGGCAAAGGGAACTTTGGGCGATATAAACTCGTCATTAATTGGACTTATTTTGGTTGGTAAAATATTGATGGCCGCACTTTCTAGAGTTGATGCCTTTGGAAAGGATTTTCCTCCATTTTATCTTTATATCGACGAGTTTCAAAACATCACAACCCCATCAATTTCTACTATTTTGTCAGAAGCAAGAAAATATAAGCTATCTCTTAATATTGCCCATCAATTCATTGCTCAGTTGGATGATAAAATTAAAGACTCTGTATTTGGAAACGTTGGAACAATTGCCGCTCTTCGTGTTGGAGCAGAAGATGCAGAATTCTTGGAAAAACAATTTTCACCAGTGTTTACCGCAAAAGACATCATGAATATCGATAATATGAATGTTTATATGAAAATGCTTTCAGGTGGAAAGCCTGTTAGGCCATTTAGTGTTGAATTTACATGGATGAAGAATGGAAATAAAGATGTTGTAGAGAATTTGAAACAATTATCATATTACACATATGGTCAAGATAAAGAAACTGTAGAAGAAGAAATTTCTAAGAGATATAGAAAGGAGGAGGTTGTGGAGCCTGTACCTGCGCCAAGAAAAAATCCATTTGCGAACGAGTTTTAATTTTGAGTGTCATGGTGCTTATCTTGTTTGTTTTACTTTGTTTAGAGTGTTAGTATATTAAGTATTATTCACTCAAAAACACATAGAACATGACTATTTTAATCAAAGAAACAGGGCACAAAAACGAGAGGACATTAGTTTTAATTAAACCGGATGGCGTACAACGCGGTCTTACAGGTGAAATCATAAAAAGATTTGAAATGGTGGGACTTAAGATGGTTGCCATAAAATTCTTGGTACCAAATAAGGAATTAATACATAGTCATTACACTACAGATGATGGCTGGTTTGAAAAGGTTGGATTAAAAAGTCTTAAGGCATATACGGACAGAGGTGCTATTCCTCCATTTAGTGACCCCGTGGAGATGGGCAAAAGAATTTTAGATAGATTGACTCATTTTATGTCATCAGGGCCTGTTGTTGCCATGGTGTGGCAAGGGGCACATGCTGTTGCTGTAGTTAGAAAATTAACTGGTGGAATGGAAGCCTTTACTTCTGATGTTGGAACAATTAGATCAGATTATGTGTTGGATTCATATGAAATGGCAGATTCTCAGGATAGAGCGATTAGAAATGTTATACATTCGTCCAGCTCTGTTGATGATGCTCAATCAGAAATCTCAAAATGGTTTAAGACAGAAGAAATCGTTGAATATAAGGCTATTCATGAGCAAATTCTATATCATGATTTCTCCGATTTGATTGGGAAATAAAAATCAAACTTGGAGTATAATTATCTCCCATTGTAAAGATTACAATTTTTACAAAAAGAATATAATAGTAAGTAGGGTACTGCGACTGTCGACTTAGCTTGATTTTTAAATCAGGGAGTTCGTGTCAATTACAGCTTTCAGCTTTAATTGTAGAGCACCCACCTAGTATATTTCTAGGATCGACACTTGCGGTGCCCTAACACAGTAATAACCCCTTGTATCAAACAAGGGGTATTGTGTTAATATAAACATGATGATAATTAGATTTAAGTTATATTTTTCCATAATTACGGCAGCTTTAATAATCGCAATCAATTATTATGCTACCAAATTCAATGTTTATTGGATTTTAAAATGGTTTGATATTCCAATGCATATTTTGGGTGGAATGATGGTTGGCTTTTTTGGTTTAACTACCCTTGATTATCTGACGGATTATTTAAAGGCGCCCGCCTTTGTAGTAGATGAAAGGTCTTCAATAAATAAAATGAAATGCCTGTGGGTAATGGGCTTTGTTTTGCTTGTGGGTGTTGTTTGGGAAATCGTTGAAATGTCTTTTGGATTGGGAGGGTTGTCATCTGCGTATAGATTGAATACAATTAAGGATATATTTGACGATTTATTAGGTGGCGCATTATCAATAATAATTTGGAGATTCCTGTTCGTAAAAAAATAAAAATATGATAAATACAAAACAGACAGATAGAATTAACAGCGATGGTAAGTTGACCCTGACTTTTTGTGGTGGTGTTGGCTCTGTAACTGGAGCAAATTTTCTTTTAACTGACTCAAATAATTTTAAAATATTGGTTGATTGCGGATTGGAGCAGGGTAGTCATGATGCGGATTTCCATAATCATCAAGATTTTATTTATAATCCAGCGGAATGTGATGTTTTGCTGGTTACTCATGCTCATATGGACCATATTGGAAAAATTCCAAAACTGATAAGAAATGGTTTTTCTGGTGTGATTTATTCAACACCTGAGACTTTGGCGCTTACAAAAATAATGCTCGATGATGCATTAAGGCTCGTAACGCAAGAAGCTTTAAGAAAAAAAGTTGCACCATTATATGAGGAACAAGATGTTGTGAATGCTTTCAAGAATTGGAAAACGATTGAATACCACAAAGATTTTAAATTAGCACCCAATTATAATCTGTATTTAAAAGATTCAGGGCATATTTTGGGCTCCGCCATGTTTGAGTTAACTTATACTGGTAAATTAAAAGATGGAAAGGATTACACTAGAAAAATAGTCTTTACTGGTGATTTGGGTAATAGTCCAACTCCGCTTTTAAATGACACAGAACAAATTACAGATGCTGATTATTTGATTATGGAAAGTGTTTATGGCGATAGAAATCATGAAGACAATGGCACCAGACTGGACAAGCTGAAGAGTGTTTTGATTGATAATTTCAAAAGAAATGGCACGCTTTTGATACCATCCTTTTCGCTAGAAAAAACTCAAGAGATTTTATTTGAAATACATAGGCTAATGGAAGAAAAGGAAATACCCTCAATGAGAATTTATTTAGATTCTCCTTTGGCGCTTAAGGTTACAGAAATATACAGAAGAATGAAAAAGGATTTTAACGATGAAGCCAAAAAAGAATCTTATAAACATGACATCTTTGCCTTTCCTGGGCTTAGAATTAGCGACACCGCAGAGCAATCAAGGATGATTGCAAAAGAACCTAATCCAAAAGTCATTATGGCAGGATCAGGTATGTCTAATGGTGGAAGAATTGTTCATCATGAAGCAGATCATTTGAATAGCAAAAATAACACAATTTTGTTTTTGGGATATCAGGCCGTTGGAACTTTGGGTAGAAAAATTAGAGAGGGTGCAAAAGAAGTTGAGATTCATGATCAAAAAGTTAAGGTTTTAGCAAAGATTGAGCACATAGATGGATATTCATCGCATAAAGATTATGATCATCTTTTGGCTTTTGTCGATGATACCGCCAAGACTGTGAAAAAAGTTTTTGTCGTTATGGGAGAAACAAACACTTCTTTGTTCTTTGCGCAAAGAGCAAGAGATTATCTTGGAGTGAATGCTGTGCATCCTGAAGAAGGGGATACTGTTGTTTTGGATTAGTTTTATTGATTGTAGTGAGGTCTGCGTGAGATTTGGTTTTTATTGCCAAGCGCACGGGTGATGTTCGTAAAAAATATTTTGTTTTTTCTCAAACAGAATGTATAATAATTAAATATGTTACCAAGTCCATTATGCAATACTAGTAAGAAAAATTATTTAATTCCAAAAATTGGAGTTTCTGGGGCGGCGGATATGGGATTTCTAAATGAAGATGTTTATTTATCAGCAAAAGAAGTTGGAAGAGAAATTACAAATCAGGGGGCAATACTTATAACTGGTGCAACAACGGGTTTTCCATATTGGGCGGCTGTTGGCTGTAAAGAGGCTGCGGGAATTTCAATTGGTTTTTCTCCAGCATCTAATCCAGATGAGCATACTAATGTGTACAGATTGCCGGTGGACTATATGGATTTTATTGTTTACACAGGTTTTGGATATAATGGTAGAGATTTATTATTTACTCGTTCTTGTGACGCGGTAATTATTGGTCCTGGAAGAATTGGTACTCTTCATGAATTTGCTGTTTGTTACGAGGATCAAAAGCCACTTGGAATTTTAACAAGTGCTGAATGGGAAACTGGAGATTTGCTTAAACTGTTTATGGAAAAAAGCCATAGACCAAATCCTCATGTTATCTTTGATAATGATCCAAAGAGATTGGTTTCTAGATTAATTGAAATGCTACCAAAAGAAAAGAAGCATGCGCATGTTTATAAAAACGATGATGGAATAGGGGGAAGTAAGGGGAATTTGGTTCTTTAGTGTAAAAAGATAGTGAAAATATTGAAGCAAAACAAAAACCCCGTGAGGGGTATTTTGTTTTGCTTGCTACAGCTCTAATGCCGTGAGAACTATGTTGGCGATTAAACCAATAATTCACAAGCCTTATCTAGTATATTACTCTCAATTATAAAAAAAGCAAGATTGACATCGTCTGGTTTTATTTTTTCTTAATTATTTTATAAAATCTTTATGAAAACTATGGATTTGATTTGTTATGGTGTCTTAAATGAATGAATCTACTTACATAGACATACAAAAATATAAATATTATAAAATATTTGCCATACCATGTAAGTATTTATCAGGTGAATTGGTGTTTTTTAATAATCATGGGTTAAATCATATTCTTAGAAAAAATCATAGAGACAGATTGTTTCGTGATCAATATAGAAGATTCGAGCTGATTAAATACTGTAAAGACGTTTTATATAGCCTTGATGTTGAAGTTGAGTATAGAGTTTCTCACAAACCGAATTCAACTGCTTATTTTTGGGGGATAACAGGTTTTGTGGACGGCAAGAAAATTAAGGTTGTTATTCGAAGAATTGAAAACGGGCAATTAATATTTTTGAGTGTTATGGATTTTAATTGATATATCTTACTATTTGTTAATTTTAGATATTTTCTAAAAAACATCTGATCTTCAAAAAGGTTTATATAGGATTAATTAACAACGTCATATGTTTCTTCTTTTTGATTCGGTTTATATTTTAAGACTGGACCCTTTTCTAAAATATTTTTCAATGCTTTAGCTAACCTGTCGATATCTCGCTTGTTATTTTGTATTCCAAAACTAATTCTAACGATTCCATAAGAAGAAAGCCTGTTACCTTTTTGTATTTCTCTTTCTATAATTCTTTGTTTATTGTTTTTTATATTAAACCATCTTCTAACTATTCTGTGATTACAAATTGTCCCCGACCTTGTTTCTATGCCGTATTCATTATCTAAAATAGCAGACACCAGAGAGTGATGATAATTGCCCAAATTAAAGATAATAGTTCCTATTCTGTTTTCCTTTTCGTATAAATTCTCTGGTATATAAGTTTTAAGACCATTAATTCCGTGAAGCTTTTTAAGGGTATAGCGTATTAATTCATTCTCGTGTTTTTGGATTTCGTTCCAAGATATGTTTTCTAATGTATTACAACTTTCTGCTAGAGCTATTATTCCCGTAACATTCCAAGTTCCAGCTTGATGTCTAATCTTAGAGGGGGACCATGATACTCTTTTATCTGAAAGCATGTCGATTGACCCACCACCTGGATCTACCGGAATTCTGTCTAGTATTTTGGTTGGAAGTACTAAAACTCCAATTCCAAAAGGTGCATATGTTTTGTGAGCAGAAAATGTCAGTGCATCAATGCCATCTGTTTTCATTTTGATTTTTCTATGAGGTGCTAATTGGGCAGCGTCAACAAAAAGTAGTGCTCCAAATTTATGCGTCAGAGTTGATATTTTTTTAATGTCAGGAATATATCCCGTAAGATTTGAAGCTCCAGTGATTGCAACAAGCTTAACTTTGTTATTATATTTTATAAGTTTTATTTTTAAATCCTCATAATCTAGTGAGCCGTCAATGTTTGATGCTATATACAAAACAGATGCTTTAGAATTAAATCTCCATGGCAAATTATTTGATGTATGTTCAATATCTGAAGTAATGATTATGTCACCTTTTTTGAGATCTAATGTCCTGATGAATAGATTAATTGCTGTACTGGTGTTTTGAGAAAATAAAATGGAGTGATCTTTTGTTGTTTGTAAAAAAGATTTAATTATGTTTATAGAATTTTGAACGCTTTCATAGGTTTTTTGTGCATTAGGTCCAGATCCTCTATGAAAAGAACTGTAGTTTTTTAAAAATGCATTTACTTTTTTTACGGTGCATACAAAGGGGGGTGTTGTGGCAGCATTGTTAAGCATGACAGTCTTTATTTTTTTGTCGTTAAATAATCTTACGGTACTATTTTCTGTTGTTGTTTTTGGAAATTTCATTTTTTTGTATGATTTCAGTTTTACCTTTCTTAAAATTCTATTTATAAAATTCTAAGAAGGGTGCTGGAATAGGGATTGAACCTTTTCCAGC
>CAYUCM010000003.1:0-12303 GCA_964443365.1 uncultured Candidatus Saccharibacteria bacterium | reverse complement strand
CCAAGTTTTTTAAGCGCGGGCAAAAATGACAAATCAGAAGTTCCAGATATATATGGATGGGAGATGGGGAGTGTTGGCACCCCCTCTTCTTTTGCTAATCTTAGCGTATCAAGATGCTGTCGCACACTGATTTTTTCGATTGGCGGATGATTGCCGGTGATACCCACAACCAACCGGAAGTTTTCTACTCGTGCAAGTTTTTGCATCACCTCACGTTTGATTGGCCACTTTGTTACGCATGTCACTAATTTTGCAATAGGCGACACTGTTTCAATGAAGTGCCAAAGAAACTTATCCAACTTAGGCCAGAACGGATCTGTAACCGCTGTAAAACCCACAAAGTCACCCTTGAGAATTTCAAACGGAAAACGGAAGAATCGTTCCTGCTCTTGTTTAGAATCAGTGATCCATGGTGATACATTGATAAAAGTCGAAGCTCTGTTGATTCCCGCGATGGGATTTGTATTCCAGAGCTCCCGACGTGCATCATGTTCCGTGATGAAGCAATATTTGCACGCTATTGGGCAGGCTGGTTTTCCAGCTTCAAATTTGCGTTGCATTTTAGTGGTCTGTTTTGTAATTCCTATTTCAGGATATTCAAGATGAATTCCGGGGCGCATCCAACTAGATTACTGTTAGGATACAAGCTGCTGACGCAGTATTTGCAACCAAGGCAGTGTTTAAGTTGACGAGCCCAGACCCACCATGAATTGATGCAGTGTATGTTGGTCTTGAGTTTGTTGTTTAGGATTTTAACAGAGGCGACGTCCTTAGCTCCACCATCTACCATCCCAGGTTTGACACAAAGTGTTCCACCTAAAATGAAACGACAGAAAGTGAGATCGCCCAAGGTTTCGGCATTGTGTACCAAAATTCTTGGCTGTTTTTGGACAAAACACGTAGTACAGCAACTTTGGCAATTAAGCCTGGTGTCGGAGCTGAAAGTGCACGTATTCTTGGGTGATGGTTGCCACTCTAATTCATAGCCCACTCCGCGCAACCACGACAGAAGATCTTCGTCGGGTGTGACGGGTCCACAGGTTTCTGCAATGGGGCAGGCGATTGTATTGCAACGAACCAGCTGAGGTGATCCCCAGTATGGATTAATTACATTTTTAGCGCCAGTTAATGCCGCAACTGCACATGAGACCCTGGTAAAAATCTTGATTTGGTTTTCTTTGGCGATACTTAACACTTGGTCAAATCCCGTCATCTGTTTTACCCTCAAGACCCAGTTAATCTTTTGGTCTGGACGCATCGCCTCAACCAATGATTCATCTCCCCGGAAGCCGCTCACGCAAGCGATTTTACACCCGGCTTCACGTAGATTGTGCATGATTCTGGTGATAATTTCTGGCGAGGTGTTGTGGGGTGGGGTTAAGGGTCTAACCGCTGCAAAGCATTTGATTCCGGCTTCAAGGCAGTTCTTAATTGCTGTGTATCTGTGGGTGTGGCCGGTGTTTTCAAATTCCTTGGGAAGTTCGGAAACGGAAACCATGACAATGAGGTTTAGTAAGCCGAAGCTTGCCAATTCTTTTGCTCTATTCTTTCCAATGACACCCTTGGTTATAATGACAACTGGTCCGATGTGATTGTGTCGTGCTAGGGTGGCAACTTTTGCGATGGTGTCCTTCCATTGAATGGTTGGATCGCCGTAGTAGCAATTGATTGCGACCGGCATTCTACTAAGCGATTCTTGAATCTTCATTTGGGTATTTCTTTCTCGGTTTGGATGTTTTGAAATTGTTTGTTGTAAAGAACTTTTGATTAATTGAAAAATTCAAATTAATCTGGGCACTCGCCCTTCTTATAGTATAACTTTCCTGATATAATTGTAGTAGTTTTACAAAACATAATTAAATTTAAATATGAAAATTGAAAAAAAATTAAAAAAAGAATTCTTTGAAAATGTTGTAAGTGGTGCGATGAATACAGATTTAAGAATTGCAGATTTTGAATGTAATGAGGGAGATATAATTGTCTTTAAAGAGTGGGACGGTGAGTCAAAAACTTTTACCGGTAGAGAAGTGGAAAAAACAGTGGTATTTTCTGTTAAATTTGATAGACCAAGAACGTGGACAGAAGAAGAAATAGAAAAGTATGGTTTTGTAACAATTTCGTTTAAATAGCAATTCATAATTTTTATCTATCAACCAACTACTATTTGTTGCAAGTTGAATGGATAGCCTAATTTATCGCATTAGGCATTTTGGTTGTTAAACCACGCCAGCCACCATAGCTGGAATATCCGACACCTTCTCCTACGAGAAGGTAATCTCCCCGTTGGGAAGAAGGGGGCTTTTGACCCTTAATCCGCCTTTGGGGAGGACGGTAACCTCAGTCACCGACGAGGCCAAAATGAAGGCCGCCATCTCATCGGGTGGGTACCCGAACAGATCTGACAGTTCGATTTTCACCTCCTCACCATTCTTCCAGCTGAGATTAACATCAACTGGCGCCAGGGTGGAAACAACCTCGTCTCCTCGACAGATGGAGGGAGAGATTTGAACCGGCACATGTCGGGCGGCGGCCGCGGTAACGAAGGCTCCCTTGGGTTTGACGCCGAGGTAGAGGCTTGTGTTGGTTCCTTGGATCTGGACAAAAGCGGCAGGCTTGATTTTCATGGTGCTTAGTTTCTTTAATACCAGATTGTGACGCCGGTATCGCGCTTCGGAAATCTTTTTCCTATCAACTTACCACACGTTTGTGAAAAGCTGAATGAGATGAGCAACACTACGCAGTTGCTCGGTTCGTGCCATAAGGCCTTTTACTAAGCTTTTTCAGCCCAACCATGATTCTGGTTTCATGGAACCCTTTGGTTTTTATTTTTTCAATTCTGTTCTTTCACCCGGATTTTGTCCTGGTGCCGACGGGCTTTTTTGGCGCGTTTTTTGACTTCCGCCGTGTAGCCCCAATGGTTCATGTTGGAGTGGCCCCTCTTGCCACCATTTCCACCTTCGGTTATTTTTTCTTTGGCCATAATTTTTACCACATACAAACTTATATACTTATATAGTAAAAATTATGGCCAAAAAAACTGTAATGATCTTCTGCTTTCGTCCTTTTGGACTCATCAGTCAGGATTACATCCTGAGAGCAGGGGGTGTTTTGCAACACCCCTTGGCTGATTTCTCAGCCGGACATCCAGTGTGAATGTCTTCAGTGCCTTTCGGCTAGCCTTTTTGCTAATGCGGGCGGCTTTGACATGAGGGTTTTACTCACTTTTGTCATATTCCCATCTTTATTTGCAGAAGCAAGCGGAGACACGCCTTGATCCAGTACCTATTTCTAGGCAACATCCTCGGCGTTGATGACGTCGCCCGGGGTGAAGGCGGGGCCGTGGGCAATTGCCACGACATACCGCTTCTCCGGCGGGCAGAAACACGCAACCGCTGCGTAGCGGTGTGCAACGCCGTGGGCGATCGCCATAGCAACCGGCAAGGATGCCGGTCCGGTCACCAACAGGAGGTCACCACCGGGGAGCGCGAGCTCCTCGAGACGCTCCACCACGCTTTGGACGTGGTGATCATTGGTTTCGCTATTGGTGGCGAAACCGCAGGTGAGCAGGGTGGCGGTGATTTTGCCGACGGTGACGGTGCTGGGGCTGATGAAGTAGGTCTTCATATGGTTGGTTGGGGTTGGGGCACTAACAGAGGAAACTCCATTCTAATTTCTAGAACAACAACTTTGTGTGTTGCTCAGGACTCCATTTCGGCAGTCCTTGTCAAAATTAGAACAAGTCTCTTGCAGTGTATTCTAAAAACAATTAGTTTTGCTTTCAGGATACACTGCAAGTTTTGTTTTGTGACCATCCCATGCCTCCCATATAAACATTTCCGTTTGCTATCTGTTATATTCAATGAACTATTTATCTGATAATAGGATATCATATATATATAATTTGTCAAGCCTAGAATATGCATAATCGTTATAAAATAAAGATACTTTTACTATATATTTGACAATTTGTAATTAAGCCTATAATATATAGGTATTATTGTTATTTTAAATAAACACAAAATGAGTATAAAATTATTGGAAGAAATAGGTTTGACTGAGGAGCAGGCCAAGGTCTATAACTGTCTGGTGTCTTTAGGTAGTCTTCAGGCTAGAAAAATTGCCCTAGAAACAAAGATTAACAGAAGTCTGGTATACAGAATCTTAAAGCAATTAGCCGATTTACATCTTGTTGTTGAGACAACAAACCCAAGGTCTGTAAGTACTTTTTCAGCCCTGCACCCTTCTAATTTACACTCTATTTTAAAGAAGAAGGAGGAAGATCTCAAGCTTGCAGACAGGGCGTTTCATGAGACTGTTAGTACCTTAGGTTCTCGTTTTAATATGGTGTGCGGTAAGCCGTCGGTTAGATTCTATGAGGGGGTGGAGGGGGTTGTTGTTTTAAATAAGGACATAATTCACACTAAAACTGATATAAAATTAATTCGTTCTCCTTTTGATAATAATACAGAGGAAACAGATAGGCAGGCTAAAAAATTATTGGAAGATAGAGCTCAGCAGGGTATTAAAACTAAACTTATCGTACCAATCAAAAATACACCCTCAACAATCTCTACAGAGTGGGATAATCAAAATCTGATAGAAAGAAGGCGTGTATCAAGGGATGAATTGTTAAACACAGCTCAGCTTGTTGTGTATGGTAAAAAGGTGGCATTTACTTCATTCGGTAGTTGCATGATTACTACTATTATAGAAGATGAAGGTATTGCAAATACTTGTAGCATGCTTTTTGATTCTTTGTGGAATAAATATTCTAATAATAAATAATATGCAATATACAAGTAAAATTGAAAAGGCGATTAAGGTGGCAACTTACGCTCACAGAAATCAAAAAAGGAAGGGAAGTGATATACCATATATTAGTCATCCTTTTTCTGTAATGATTATTTTGTCTGAATATACCAATGATGAAGATATAATTATTGCTGGGATTCTCCACGATTTGTTAGAAGATACTGATACTAAAGAGTATAGTAAAATGGATATAGAAAATGATTTCGGTAAAAGAGTTCTCACGATAATACAAGGTGTGTCCGAAGATAAAAATAAATATTCAGATATTATTAACGAGAAAGATACATGGAAAAACAGAAAGATTGAATATTTAAAACATTTGTCTGAAGCTAGCGAAGCGGCAATACTTGTTTCTTCTGCAGATAAATTACACAATTTATTTACTACAATCGAAGGAATAAAGATTGTGGGGGAGAAAGCTTGGGATATATTCAATTCTTCAAAGGAAGAACAAATTTGGTTCTATAAAGAATTCGCTTCAATTCTGAAT
Organism: uncultured Candidatus Saccharibacteria bacterium; assembly: GCA_964443365.1. Lineage (GTDB taxonomy): Bacteria > Patescibacteriota > Minisyncoccia > Phycocordibacterales > CAIZLB01 > CAIJKW01. Next base: position 7,001 of record CAYUCM010000003.1, on the reverse strand, counting down.
ACACGATTACCAAATCACCCTCTTGTTAAAAGGGTGATTGATTCCGTTGCTGAATTAAAATAAATTTAAATTATTTTCCTAAATTTAGAATAAATCTTGATAATTCTTGAATGGTCTGTCTATTTGTTAAATCTTCTCCACGCTCAAGATGATGAACTGATCCTCTAAAAACTCCATCTTCTCCAACCCCTTCAACAAAATCTTCTTCACCTAAATAGTCGGAATAGAGCTCGGCCACAAGAGGAATTCCTAGTCCTGTAAAAAACTTTTTCCATTCAGCTGGAGCACCCATTTTAACAGCAGTCTCACCGGCAATTAGTATTGCTCCATTTGCATGCTTGCAGATTACTTCATTTTCCGGAGAAATGACTCCGCCTATGTCTATAAAGCTTAGTGGTAAGGACAGTTTTCTAACACCGTCTCCTTTCATTATTGCAAATTCTGGCGTAAATTTTGATTTGTAATCAGCTTTTAATTTTGCTGCCAATACTGGATCTGCGTTCATTGTTTCTTGAAACCAAGCACCTTCTCCATCTGGACACGCTGTAAACATATAAGGGTATACAGAACCACTACCTTCTTTCATTATTACGTTTTTTAATCCTTGACGAAGGCAGGACTTTCCGGATCTTGGTGGTCCGGCCAAGACTATTTTCTCTGTCTTCATGGCTTCTTGACCCTCAGGAGTTTTAAGATAATCAATAAGATTTATACCCTCTATTGTTGAAGTTGATGCTTTAAGTAGGGTTAATCCTTCACGGCCTGTTAAATGTTTTTCTTCCTCTACAGAACTAGGCTGTTCGTGGGGTAATTCCTTGTTTGTCATAATGTTATCATTATATTACATGTATGATTACATACAAGTTTAATAGTAAATTATATAAACAAACAAAAACCCACCCTCTTCAGGTGGATTTTTGTATTGATTATGATTTTTGCGCGGTTCGGTTTTTTGTGCGCTGGCCGGCTCTTGTTTTGCGCGAGTGTATCACAACTTAAAACTATGCCTTTGCCATCACGCTCTTCACCACTCTTTCAAATGAAGCTGGAGCATTTTGCGCCATTTCAGAAAGTGTCTTTCTGTCTAGCTCAATATTTTGCTTCTTCAAATGTCCAATGAATTTACTGTATGAAACTCCATGAGGTCTAAGTGCTGCGTTGATTCTAACATTCCATAGTCTTCTAAAATCTCCCTTCTTGTCTCTTCTGTGAGCAAACGCTGCTGCGTATGAGTGTACAAGTTGTTCATTTGCTAATTTCTCTTTACTCTTTCTTGGCCCTCTAAAACCTTTTGCTGCCTTTAATATGTATCTTCTGCTTTTTAGTGCATTAACACCTTTTTTAATACGTACCATAAATTTAAAAAATTATTTTGCTAAATATTAACGAGATTATGATTGAGCCAAGAAACGGCGTCTATCACGATTGCTCATAACAAATGGAACTGTACGACCTTTTGAGATTCCCTTTCTTCCACTATTCTTTGAATTGAAGTGGTTTTGTCCTTTGGCTCTAGAAGTGATTTTTCCATTCTTAGAAACCTTAAGACGTTTTGTGTATGACTTATTTGTCTTCATGTTTTTGACGAAGAGAAGCTCGCGGAGCGAGCGTTCGCTTCTTTTTAAGTAACTAATAATTAAGACGAATGTGACCGATGTACAGGTGGAGTAAGGAGCCCACAGCCCTCTATCACAAGGTAGGCGAGGCGTAAGCTAATCCAACTAAGCTTTTTCCAAAATGATTGTTAAACCCTTTGGGCTTTTCTTTGCCGGATCTGCAATTTTAAAGTCAGTACTAATTAAATGTAATAGACGGTCCATTCTTTCCTTAAGAAACTTCTCATCTAAGTACTTGGTTCTACCAGGCAGGAATAGGTCAAATTTGATTCTATGACCCTCCGCTAGCCACTCAGATGCCTTTTTAGCCTTTAGGGCCAAATCATGCTCTCCGGTGCCTATTTTAACCTGTAAACTCTTGACTTCAACGTTCTTTGCATTAGCTTTTGCCTGCTTCTGTTTTTTGTTTTCGTCGTATTGAAATTTACCATAATCCATGATTTTTGCAACCGGTGGATTGGCTCTTGGCGATATTTCTATAAGGTCCAGCCCTAGTTCTCTAGCTTTGGCCATAGCCTCGTCAAACTTCATGACTCCAAAGTTTTCTCCCTCAGGTCCCAGTATACGCATTTCAGACGCTCTGATTTGATGATTAATCCTTACGTTTATTGATTGTGTTGCCATATTTATATATGCGAGAAGTATAGCACTTTGTTTAAATATTGGCTATATGTAATTGTGTTGTGTTTGCATTTATTTTTATGAACGAAAAAACCCGCCGGAGCCGATGTGGCGCGGGCGAGTTGTACTTTCCGTGTAGCGGGGCAGCAGGTTGCCCCGTGCCAGTCTCAACAAGAGACTTTGGTGGAATTTCGCATAGTCGATGAAGACGCAAGATTCGGCAAAGTTGTTGACAACTGACACGGGGTCCTTGGCTGCGGGCGCTGGGGACAGGAAGGTGAGAGGCGATATACTATATATTCCTTAGCTGGTGAGCTTTATTACGGGCTCAAAATCTGTGTCTGACCACAGCTTGTGTGGTAAAACTATCTTGGTGTTAGCCGAGGAACTATTGGTTTATGGCCTCAGTCGTTTTTTTTGATCCCATACAGAGAGCGACAATCAGGGTCTTTGTCTGTTTGGGGTTCCGAGGGTTTGAGTCCTCTACTTGTGGAAACGTCCACTTGCTTACGACTGTCAAATATCCTACTCCTGTGCCATTTTTCTGTCAAGAGAACGAGCGTTCATTTTATTTATTAAAAATATCAGTCAATGTCTTTGAAACTCCGCTTTTGTCACTAGTATAAAAATATATTTCCTGAACATATGCATTACCCCTAACCATAGCCTTAACCCCACCTGTTATTGTAAGGAATTTTATCCTTGGCTTACCGACACTAATTTTTTTAATAATGCCAAAACTGATTTTTGAAACTTCGCTCATTTGCGTTGCTTTTTTGACGATTCCTTCCGCCGCGTCTATTAGCGTCGTATGACTTCTTGTTATTTTTTTGTGCGAGATAGGGGAGGGCATTATGGATATATTATATCATGTGTATTTATAAATCTTTTGATTTATTTCATATATTAAATTGTAATAATATTATTACCGTTACAATTTTAAAATGATTACCTTAGATTTGTATAAGAAATATATTAAAGGAACAATTAAGCGGGGTGTGGTTAAACTAACCTCTGTTCTTCTTTGTGTGTTAACAAATGCCGTCATCAGAGGTATTAAGATAGAACATAATAAGGTGTATATCAGTACGAGGGTTATTAAACATATTTACGACAAAAGACCTGCTGAAGAATTTGATTTTTTACTATTAAATATTAGCGATATTGTAAAATATCCAGATTTTATTTATTCCAACAAACAAGCCAAGAGGGGGAATTTTGTATTCGTAAAAGAATTAAAAAATTATAAATATTTTTGTTCAATTGAAGAGACACAAAAGGATGGCGAGTTAAAATGTTTAGAGATTGTAACTTTTTTTAGAATTAATGATAATAATTATTTAAAAAATTACGAGCTTTTATGGAAGTGGGAGGGCGGCAATCTCCATCGTAATACTTTCGATTCTGACAAAAGCCAGTCTAATGATACCCCGCAGTAGAGCCTTTCTGACTTTCACTCCCATAAAAACTAATAACTAGCACAATTGTAATATAAAAGATTTATATTTGCAAAAATCAAATATTTTACCTAATCGTATCAAAATAATACGATTAGAGGGTCTAAATGATACGATTAACAACTCTTGTGAGAACTATAATAGTATTTAAATTATATGAAAATCAGGGCTGAAATATTGCCAATTTTGCGGGGATCCAGCTATTTCATACGCGTATAAAACCTAACTAACAACATTATTATTAACGCCGTTCCACTTGGGATTAGCGAGGTCAGAGGATTGTCTGTTACGAATTTCAGAATCAAACCTAAAATAAAAGTAGAATACCCAACAATGAGAAAGGTATTGATTTCGATTTTACTTGGCTTTAATACTACAGAAATCACAAGTCCTGCGCCGATAACTGATATTAGTGAAATTAATGCAAATGCAGATGATAAAAAAGAGAATAAATACAAAGAAGCTATTGCTGATACGATTATGCCTAACAGTGTAAAAAATCTAACTTGATTGATGACTATTGTTTTTGAACCATTTTTTATTTTTGCAATGATAGTACCAAATGCAAAGGCGCTTGAGTCTATCGTACCCATAAAAGCAGCCATTAGGGAAACTGTTAATAGCGAGCTGAGCCATGCTGGTAGCGAAGTTAAAATTCCTTTTGTAAATAAATCTCCGGGGTCAATCGTCATTCCTGAAAATTTTAAATTTATTCCAAGATAAGCAATTGATCCCGCAACTAATGCGAGTAGAATGAATGCTCGTCCTAATCCTTTTTTTAACGATTTTGCATCTCTGCTTGCAAAAATTCTTTGAAAACTTTCCGCTTGCCCAAGTAGTCCGAGAAATTGTAATAACATTAATCCTATAGCAAACCAAAATTGTGATGGGTCAAATGCTTGGGGAATTTTTTCTAAAGTAAAATGAGTGGGGAAGATGAATATCGTAATAATTATTGGCAACATTAAAATACCTTGAAAAATATCTGTTTTAACTGAGGCTTTAAAACCGCCAAGCCACAAATAGACACAAACTATTCCTGTGGTAAAAATCAATGCTGTTACTTTTTCTATATGAAGAAGGCTAGAAAATAATCCTGTGTTTACAAACATTTGTAATATTAAAAATAATATTAGGCCCCCGCTCAGTATTAAATCTATAAGTATTTTGCTAAATGGTCCGTATTTTATTTCAAAATAATCCCCCAGTGAAAGTAAATTGTGATCTTTTTGTAATATCAAGAGATGTTTTTTATAAAATATATATAGGACGACAAAAGCCATTCCCGCTCCAATAAATACCATTAGATACCAAAACCCGTATAAAAAAGAGAAGGTGACACCCAGTACAAAATTATAACCAGTGAGTAGTGACGCAAAAGTGGTCCATGTTGAGTCATTAGCTGACAGATTCTTTTCGCTATTAATATATTCAGCGGGCGTTTCTCGTTTTGAGGCGTGCCAAGTAATAATTGCAAGTATCGCCAAATATAAAGCCAAATATAGCATTGTTGTGGTATTCATGATGCTTATGATTAAAACATAGGCGGTTCCATAATCGTATGAAAATATTACACTAGATTATAGCTTTATATATTAATCCCTCATGTGATTATATTGACAAATATTTTGTCGATAGGTACCATGATTCATTATGATTGGAATGGATAATTTAGATAATAAAATACTAAAAATATTGGGTGATGAACCCATGCATTCATCTGAGATTTCTAGAAAACTTGAAACATTAAGGACTACAATTCAGTATCGTCTGAGTCGTCTTGCTAATTCTGGATTAGTTAAAAAAGTTATTGTTGGGAGAAAGTCTGTTTGGCATCCTGTTTATAAGAACCAACATAATAAAAACCAATATAGAGTTTATAGAGATAAGGAAATTGTTCAAGCTTATAATCAACTTTTAAATCTTCCAAAACAAACCCTGATACTTTCTATTCAAGGTAGTGACGCTGCAAAGGGGGAATTTGATAATTTGCCAGCTCTTTTTATTAAAGAGGCACACAGAGTTTTTAAGAGAAAAGGAATTGCTATGAAGGGAATTTCAAACAAAAAAGCGCTTAATCATTTTGATAAATTAAATAAAGACATGATCAAGTCTCACATTGGAAGATCTCAGGGTTTGAAGATTTTTTCTAATGGAAGTTTTGTGGCCCCAGGAGAAATAATGTCTACGGAAAATTTTTTATTATTGTCTAATCCAAAATCTAAGTTTGTATTGGTAATTAAAGATAAGGGTGTCACTAAGATTATGAATGATACCTTGCGATTAGTGTTTGATCTTTTGGATGGAGAAAAGTTTTTTGATTTGAATGAGTGGTTGAGGGGGAAGTGATGTAAATGAAAACACCCCGCCGCGAGGGCGGGGGTGCCTTCGGGGTTGGGGGTGGTGGCTTGGACTGCTACCCAACAGGGATTAGTTGGGTATTGAGCAGTTGTTTTGGAATTTTGTCGTCGGGAATGTCCCAGACGCGTGTCATGCCGAACGTGGTTGTCATGCCTAACTCATGCAGTATCGCCATCTGTCCAATCCCATTGTTCCAACTCCGCGTCTGTGGCAGGTTGTAAAAAAGGAACGCGAGATCTATGAGTGTTGCAATGAGAAAGCCATAGGTTCCAGCTTCGAGTTCGATGAGAACACCATCCCTTGTTAGGGTGATGCCAAAAAGTCTTTTGATATCAGCCAGTGCCTCCTCCTGTGATGTTATCTGGGGAGCAGGCATGGCATCAAACTCATTGATGGCAACATTCAAATTAATGGCGAATTCGTAAAGATTGTCGCCAATCTGGATGCAGCCAATATATTGACGGCCGTCGACGATCTGTGTGATTGATACGGGTACTTCCATGATGTGATTTGGTGGTTGTGTTTAGATACGACCTACGAGTTGTCCGCGGGTCCTATTCTAAACACAACTGTATTCAGAGAACTTAGCTGAAAATACATTATAACGAATAAGGGGACTTGTCAAATTAAAATATTTTGTATAACAAAAGCACTCATACGAATAAGGGTGTTTTTGAATTGTGGAGATGGCGGGAATTGGTCACGAGTTACTAAGTCTTTTCCTTCGCTTCGCTTGAAAAAGCCTAAGTACTCGCGACCCCGGCTCACTTCTGCTCACTAACGTTCGCAGACCTCGCTCTGCTCGGTGCGCTCCGCCTTTCAATTCCCGGCACATAAACCACAGACAAAAGAAAATACCACCAAGCTTCGCTCGGCAGTATTTTCTTTTGTTGTGGAGATGGCGGGAATTGAACCCGCGTGCACATGATGTTTCCTTATGACTCTA
>CAYUCM010000002.1:0-33265 GCA_964443365.1 uncultured Candidatus Saccharibacteria bacterium | reverse complement strand
TTTATATCCCGTCGGGAGCTCTGCCGCTGGAATTTCATCACCCGGAATGATAGTGCTTATTTGAATAAACATATGCTGTTGTTTGGTTGGATTGTTTGGTTGGAAATGTCGGTTTTTGATCGCAAAAAAGTTGCAATCTCTGTGATGTACTATACTTTTCAAAATGAATTATGTCAATATCGTAAGATCAATACCCTTGCATCATCGTTCAATAATTGTATTTTACTATTTCACCTCCTTATATCCCTTCATTATCGCCTCAGCAATAAAAAGCTCTAAAAAAGCATAGTTTTCATGCTCTTGGGCGTTTTCTAGATATGTGTAATACAAATGCTTTAAATCTTTTTCAATAATAGCTGGTGCAACATTGTTTTTTAACAGAAATGCTGTAATTAAAAGCCTCCCAACTCTACCATTTCCGTCTGAAAATGGGTGGATTTTTTCAAAATTGGCGTGAAATTTTGTAACAAAGGCTATTATGTTCTCGGCCTCGCCAGGACTCCTTTCTGGGTTTACCTTGAGGGCCGCACTGTTTAAAAACAATTTATTGACCAGATTGGGAATACTCATATAATTTGCTGTTACAACGTTTGTTCCTGCTATTCTGACTTGATGATTTCTATATTGCCCAGCATTATCCATAATTCCATTTAATAGTATTGAATGAAGTTTTTTAAGTAATTCTTCATTAATTTTACCCCCTGATTCTAGATGTGAGAATAAATACATTAAGGCTGATTTGTGATTTCTGGCCTCCATTTGCTCTATAAGAGTCTTATTTTTAATGGTGCTATTGTCATAAATGATAGCCTTAGTCTCCGCTTGTGTAAGTGTACTACCTTCAATTGCGTCTGAGTGATAGGTGAGTTTTACAATCAAATTCTCCAAAACATCTCGCCTGTTTAAAATATGAGAAAGAATATTGTCATAATTTCTATATGCATCATCTATTTGAGATAGAATAATGTCTATTTCTGATGTTTTGGGCTTACCAGAACCTGTATATTTAGCATACAGATCCTCTATTTTAAGCAGGGCGCCATTTCTGGGGGTTGATTTACCATTCCACCAAGCATTAAAAGCAGAGAGGGTTACACCCAGCTCTCTTGCAAGATCTTCTTGGCTTAATCTTGATTTAGCCTTTATAATATGGAGTTTTTCCTGTATGGGGTTCATTTTTACAGTATATCAAACTATATAGAGTTAGGCAAATATTATCAAACTATATAGAGTTTCATAAAAATGACGTAAATATATGTAGTTTTAGCATTATCTTGTTATATTCTGTAATATTTTCAGCTTTCAAACGACATTATTAGTATGCCTTTTGAGAGCTGTAAGCTTTCTTCCCAACGTTATTTAATGTTATTTAATCAATCTGTGTGGGTGTTTGTGGGGGTGTTCGTAGATATTTTTACTACTATTAATAAAACAAACTAAATATAAATTATGCAATCAAAAACAAATACTCCCAAAAAGAGGTTTGCTCTTATCTCTAATTGTTACCGAATTATAAAGCTGATTTGGGCCTATGATAAGAAGTATATACCTATAGAAGTTACATTGACTCTGATAAAGTCGATTCTGCCTTTTGTGCTTGCTTGGTATTCAGCCTTGTTTATCAACAAAATAACCGAGGGGAATTTGACTGGCATTTTTGATCCAGAAATTATTTGGATTGTGGGTATTTATCTTATAATTCCACTTCTTATAAGCATGTCTCATGTTTGGTATCAATATTTCTTCAATAAATTCTATATCTTCTTTTCTCAATATATGCACCTTCTTTTTATAGAAAAGAGGCACAGTGTAGATGTTCAAACGTATGAAGACGCTGATTTTAATAATTTGGCAATGAGAGTTGGTGAAAATGAAGAAAAGGCATTGTGGTTTGCTGAGTGGATGACTTATATCTTAGCTTTAACAATTGAATTTGTGGCTATCTTTTTCATATTATTCTCATATAAATGGTGGATGGTTGTGTTGTTGGTAGTTTCTTTAATTCCAAGTCTTGTGTTGGAAGTTAAATTTGGTGATAAGAAATGGGGGATTTGGAGTGCTAAATCAGAAGTTAAAAGAAAATTTTATTTAATCACCTCATACTTTTCTACCCTTTCATCTTTAACAGAAATCAAAATTTTTAAAAGCAAGAATTATTTTAAAGATATTGTGAGTAGTTTACTTACTTCTTTTAATTCTGAAATAAACAATAATGAAAACAAGAGAACTAAATTTAAAAATGCCGCAATGCTACTTGAGTTCATCGTTGGAGCGTTCATTGTTTTGTATCTAATGAACGATGCGATAACCAATGCACTTGCAATTGGTACTTTTATATTTCTTTTAGGAAGAATTACAGAAACCAGAACTACCGTTTCAGAGTTTTTTAGAGGTTTTTCTGTGTTAAGCGCAGATAATAAATTCGTTACTGATATCTTTACCTTTCTTGATACAAAGAAGGTGATTAAGAATGGTCATGATTCAATACAGGACGGCACTCCCAGTGTAGAATTTAAAAATGTTGATTTTGCATACCCAAATACCAACAAGTTAATATTGGGAAATTTAAATTTTAAAATTAATTCTGGAGAAAAGATTGCTATTGTTGGTGTTAACGGTGCTGGTAAAACAACATTAACAAAGCTAATCATGAGATTTTATGATGTAACATCTGGGGATATTTTAATTGGTGGAAATTCCATTAAAAATATTGATTTATCTGACTATTACAATAGAATCGGCTATCTTTCTCAGGAGTATGCAAAATATAAATTGCCGGTTAAAGAAGCTATCGCTCTTGGTAATACGGAAATTGAATTGGATATTGAAAGAGTTATTGAATCAGCTAAAAAGTCTGGAGCCCATGAATTTATAGCAGAATGGGAAAATGGCTATGATACGCATTTGGGTAAAGAATTTGAGGGTGGGGTTGAGCCATCAGTTGGTCAATGGCAAAAGTTAGCTCTTGCTAGATTGTTTTATAAAAATCCTCAAATTTGGATTTTAGATGAGCCAACAGCATCAATTGACGCCGTTGCTGAAATGTCTATTTTTAGTGAATTAGAAAAACTTCCAAATGACAAAACTGTTATTTTGATTTCACATAGATTCAACACTGTTAAGAATGCGGACAGAATTATGGTCATAGAAGATGGTGGGTTAAAAGAATTTGATAGTCATGATAATTTAATGAAAGTAAACAACGGTATTTATCGTAAATTATTTGAGCTACAGAAAGATTCTTACGAGACTAAATAGTTTTTTCACTGTTTTTTATAGAATATATTTTTTTTGCATGATATAATTCATGTAATGATTATCGATCCTAATCAGTTGAAAAAACTCGTTATCGATTCAGGACTTGTATCAAGTGCTGACTTGGAAGAAGTGCAGAAAAAATCTATTTCTGAAAATAAATCTCTTGGAGAATTATTGGTAAATTCTGGAAAAATTTCCGCAGATGACTATAGAAGAATGCAATCCTATATCTTAGGAATTCCTTTTATTGATATTAGTGGGCAAAAATTAGAGTTTGAAACTCTGTCCTTGATTCCAGAACCTATTGCAAGAAAACATAATATTATTGCCTTTAGAAAAAGAGAGGACTCTCTTGAGGTTGCCATGCTTGATACGGCGGATTTATCGGCTATTGATTTCGTTAAAAAGAAAACTGGTCTTAAAATTCTCCCAAGACTTACAACAACTGATTCAATGAAGTCAGCGCTAATTCAATATCAAAAAAGTCTAAAGGCAGATTTTGGCGATATAATTCAGCAAGAGGTCTCGGCTTTGAAGGGTATTACAGGTATTAAAGAGGGGGTGGGGACAATTGACGATACAAGTGGGGAGGACCTTCGTAAATTAGCTGATGATCTTCCTGTTGTGAGAATTGTTGATACTCTGTTGAAACATGCTATTTTGCAAGGTGCTTCCGATATTCATATTGAACAAATGGAAAACGATGTGATTGTTAGATATAGAATTGATGGAATGTTACATGATGCCATGGTGCTTCCTAAAAATATTGGACCATCAGTTACGGCCAGAATTAAGGTTCTCTCAAGTCTTAAGCTTGATGAAAAACGTTTACCACAAGATGGTAGATTTAAAATAGAATTAAATGGAGAGCATGTTTCGTTTCGTGTGTCTGTTTTGCCAACGTACTATGGAGAAAAGACAGTAATGCGTTTACTTAGAGAAAATGCTTCTGGTTTTACCCTTGAGCACCTTGGTTTTCATGGAAGAAATCTTGAACTTATTCATGAAGCATCTGGATACTCTGAAGGTTTGATTTTAACAACTGGACCAACTGGATCCGGAAAGACAACAACTCTTTATACTCTTTTGGATATATTGAATCAGCCCGATGTAAACATTTCTACTGTTGAAGACCCTGTTGAATATCAAATGAATAGAGTTAATCAAACTCAAGTAAAACCTGAAATCGGTTTAACTTTTGCATCTGGACTTAGATCGCTTCTAAGACAAGACCCTGATATTATAATGGTCGGGGAAATTAGAGATAATGAAACGGCTTCTTTGGCAATCAACGCGTCCCTAACTGGGCACTTGGTTCTTTCTACTTTGCACACAAACTCAGCGGCGGGCGCCATTCCTCGTTTGGTTGATATGAAGTGTGAACCATTTCTTCTGGTGTCTACTATAAAAATCATTATTGCACAAAGATTGGTTAGAGAGCTGTCATCAGCAAAGGAAAAATATTTACCAAGCAAAGAGCAAATAGAATCTCTTGGTAAATACGCTAATTTGGAAAGAGTTTTAGCATCTCTTAAATCAGAAAAAATTATTCCAGAAGACGCTGATTGGTCAAAGATTAATTTTTATAAACCTGTTCCAAATACAGAAAGTATTGATGGATACAAGGGTAGAATTGGTATACATGAAGTTTTGAAGGTTACATCAACAATCAAAGATATGATTATGAAAGACTCCACATCTGATCAATTGCAGGATCAGGCAAAAAAGGAGGGGATGCTTACAATGTTTGAAGATGGAATTTTCAAAGCGGTTCAGGGTCACACATCAATAGAAGAAATTCTGAGAGTTGCATCATCAGAATAATGTTTTATTTGTGGATTCTGTTGGGTGCGATGGGGCATGGTGTTATTCGTCAAAATTATGAAATATTTTTACACAGCAATTAATAAAGAGGGAAATAAGTACACTGGTGATATTGACGTGGGTAGTAAATCAGAGTTTTTTAATGAATTTAAAAAGACCGGCGATACGCTTGTTTCTGTCAAAGAGGGCGTGTCTGCTTTAAAAAAACCGTTGCAGTTTAGTTTATTTTCTAGAATAAAAACAATAGATAAAATAACTTTTGCAAGAAATACCGCAAACATGCTTGAGGCCGGACTTTCTTTATCTAGGGCTTTGAGTGTTTCTGAAAGACAATCAGGTAATGTAAAATTAAAAAGTATTTTTGCTAAAATAAATGCATCTATATCTGGAGGAAATACTTTTCACGAGGCTTTGGCTGAATTTCCTAAAGTCTTTCCATCTATCTTTGTATCAATGGTAAGAGCTGGAGAAGAATCTGGAAACCTTTCTCAATCGCTAAAAGATGTTTCTACTCAAATGGAGAAGACGTATTTGCTACAGAAAAAAGTTAAGGGAGCAATGATGTATCCTTCTATAATATTTATTGTAATGATAATTATTGGAATTTTAATGATGACTTATGTGGTTCCAAGATTAACTAAGACATTCAAGGATTTGAAAACTGAATTGCCGATGAGTACTAAATTTATTATTGCCATCAGTGATTTCTTATCAGCTCATATATTCTTATCGTTCGGACTGTTTTTTGCGATTCTAATTGGTGTATTTTATTTTGTAAAAACATCTCTTGGTAAAAATATTTTTGATGCATTGGTCTTGAAATTACCAGTTATTGCTCCAATTGTTAGAGAAAGTAATTCAGCAAGAACCGCAAGAACACTATCCTCTCTTTTATCTTCCGGTGTTGATATTGTTTCTGCTGTAAAAATAACTGGCGAGGTTGTACAAAATGGTAATTACAAGAGGGTTTTAAAAAAGATTGAAACCGTTGTTGAGAGGGGTGAATCTATGGGGAAGGTTTTTGAAGAAGAGTCCAAGCTGTACCCTCTTTTTGTTGCAGAAATGGTTAGTGTTGGTGAAGAAACTGGAAAATTAGCATCAATGCTTTTGGGTGTTGCTAATTTTTACGAAAATGAAGTTGAACAAAAAACCAAAGATCTTTCTACTATAATTGAACCAGTACTTATGGTGTTTATTGGAGGAGCAGTTGGATTCTTTGCTATATCGATGATTACTCCAATGTATTCTGTAATGAATAATATATAAAATTATGAACTTTAAAATCGCTAAAAAAACAAAAATGCAGAAACAGGAAGGGGGAATGAGTCTGGTTGAAATTACCGCCATCATCGCTATCTCCGCAATACTTTCTCTGATTGCCGTGACAAGCTTTTTTACCTTAAGAGATAAACACGCGGTTTCCAAAGATACTGATTCTATTGTTTCCATGATTGAAAAGGTTAAGGGCATGTCGCTTAATAGAAAAAATGATTCATCTTATGGTGTTGTATTTGCTACAAGTACAGTTACATCATATGCTGGCACTTCTTTTGCATCAGGTAATGTGTTGAGTGTGTATACATTAGAAAATAGTGTTGAATTAAGAAATATTTCCCTTACTGGTTCTAAAAAAGAAATTCATTTTACAAAAATAACAGGCGCCCCTAATGCAACCGGTACAATTTCAGTTACAGGAAAGAATCACTCAAAGACCATAACAATTTTTGGAACTGGTATAATAGAATCAAATTAAAATGATTTTACATAAATTAAAAAATAAAAAAGGTTTTAGTTTGGTCGAAGTTCTTGTCGGCTCAAGCATCATTTGTTTGTCCTTGATTTTAATTGTTAATCTTGAAGCTGGTATAAGTAAAATAGGGCTAAGCTCTACGGGGCGAGTTCAGGCAGGAATGCTTGCAGAAGAGGGTGTGACAGCAATTCAAAATATTAGAAATTCATCTTGGCAAAACATCAGTAGCTTAAACAATGGAGTAGAATATGGATTGGTTTGGAATGATACTTTGAATTCTTGGGTTTCAACTACGACAATTAGTTCAATCGATAATAATTTTGTAAGAACATTTACTCTAAGCGAAGCCAGAAGAGACGCTGTGAGTTTTGATATTGTAACATCTGGTGGTGTTATTGATTTGGGTACTAGAAAATTTACTGTAAATATTTCTTGGAATTCTGGATTTGGTACGAGTACAAAGACAATGACTTCTTACATATACAATATATATAATAATTAATTATGAAATTTTTATCTTGCAAAATTAAAAACAGGTTTAATAATAAGGGTTTTTCTCTACTTGAAACCGTTATTTATATTGCATTGATGACAATTATTTTAGCGTCTTTGATATTTTTAATTGATCAGGCCTCACATACATATTCAATGCTAAAAAGTAATAGGGGAATTGAGCGATCGGCAATTAATGTAATGAATAAGATTAGCGAAATAGCATCTGTTTCAACCAAAATAGAGATGGCAGATACTGTTTTTGAAGATAATTCTGGTTCAATTGCAATGATTGAGTTTAATAATGAGGGAACTGAATCTACAACTACAAAGTTTTATTTAGAAAGCGGACGAGTTGTTATGGCACAAAATGGATCTGTTCTTGGGCCCATTACTCTTGCTGAATCTAATGTTACAAAGTTGATGTTTAAAAACATGTCCACTTCAACCATCAATGGTTTTAAGGTTGAGTTGTCAATTGATAACGCGTCCAGTTCCGCTGAATATATGTCTAAGGCTTTTTATAACTCTTATATATTGAGATAAAATATGAAAAATAATCCTAAAATTAATTACGAATCAGGACAAACAATATTGCTTGCGGTTTTATTGTCTGTTACTATCGCGACCTTAATCTTATTAGGTTTATCTATTCCTGTTGCTGATCAAATCAGAGGGTCTTCAGATTATCTATCGTCAAGACAGGTTCTTGTTAATTCTGAAACTGCCAGTGAAGAAATTTTATATCGATTAAATAATAATAAAAATGTACCAGCCGTTTTGGGATTTTCTGTTTTGGGTAACACTTCTGCTTTGATTAGTGATTTGGATCTAACAACAAAACAAGTTGTCTCAAGTAGTGATAACGGGTCTTTTGTTAGAAAGACTATTACTGCTTTAATTAGTCCAAATAGAACGGTTGCATTTAATTATGGTGTTTGGACTGGCGCCGGGGGAGTTAGAATGGAAAATTCATCTGTTGTTAATGGAAATGTATTTTCTTTGGGTGGTAAGGTTTCAACTGGTAGTTCTCAAATTAATGGCGTTTATTCTTCTGCTACATCCTCTGTTAATATGCCAATTTCTGATGCTGATATTACAAATTACAAAAATCAGGCTAGTACGGGAGTTATAATTAATGGTAATAAAACTTATTCTAGTGTTGCAACATCAACAGTGGGTTCTTTAAAAATTGTTGGCAATTTAACAATTACCAATTCCTCTGTTCTAACATTGAACGGTCCTCTTTATGTGACTGGTAATTTAACAATGTCTAATTCTTCTGTTTTGCGATTAAATTCTACATACGGGGTGAAGTCTGAAACTATTGTTGTTGATGGTAGAATTGATATTGGTAATTCCTCATATCTTGGCGGAAGTGGACATAATTCAAGTAATATTATATTAATAACTCAAAATACTAGCGGATGTTCAAATTTAAATTGTACGAATGTAAATCCGCCAGCTGTTAAATTGGAAAACTCAGCTTATGTTGGCGCTGTTATATTAGCTCCATATGGTGCGGTTTATCTTACAAATAGTGCTAGCACCAAAGGTGTTTATGCAAATTATCTATATATGAGAAATAGCGCTAGCATAACCTTCGACAATACCTTAATTAATATGAATTTTAACTCTAGTACATCTACTAGGTGGAGTTTGGAAAATTTAAGAGAGATTTAATAAAAAATGTAAAGATACTGTTATCTCAGCTTTTTGGTATAATTTGTTTATGAAACCAAAAAAAATTTTAGTAATAGCAAATTGGAAGACTACTCCTGATACATTAGCGGAGGCTAAGGCCAAAATGGCGGTCATTAAACGCGGAGTTGATAAGTTAAAGATGACGGAAACTGTTATTTGTCCACCCGCTCCATTTATTGTGCCATTATCTATGATGGCAGGCGGACCTAAGGGTAAAATTAAGATTGGTTCTCAAGATGTTTCAAAATTTGATTCCGGTGCTCATACGGGAGAGGTTTCTGCATCTATGCTAAAAAGTTCTGGTGTTTCTTATACTATAGTTGGACATTCTGAAAGACGGGCCCAAGGGGAGGATGCATCGTTAATTGCACAAAAATTGCAAAAGGTATTGGCTGTTGGAATGACGGGGATTGTATGTGTTGGTGAATCTGAAAGAGATTCTGATGCAGAGTATTTAACTGTCATTAAGAATCAATTAAAAGAAGTGTTGGTTTATACATCTCGTCAGCAGTTTGCTAATTTGGTTATTGCATATGAGCCACTCTGGGCAGTTAATAGTGCAAGAAATAATGCTATTTCTGCGCATGAGGTTCATCAAATCGTTATTTTAATTAGAAAGTTTTTGAAGGATAATTGGGGAGAAAGTATTGCTAATATTGTTAAAATTGTATATGGAGGTTCTGTAACGGTGGATAATGCACAAGATTTGGTATTTAATGGAGAGGTAGATGGATTACTTATTGGAAGAGCTAGTTGGCAGGCAGAAGATTTACGCGGAATTTGCCAATCGTTAAATATAGTTAAGAAAAAGCCTAGAATTAAAAGCGTAAAAAGCAAGAGTGCTAAATCAAAGAAAAGATAAATAATCAAAATAAAAATGAATAAAGAAATAATGGGGATTGAGGAATTCGTGCAAAAAAATAATATAACTTCAAAGAAGTTTTTGATAAGAGCGGATTTTAATGTGCCCATATCTAATGGTGAAATTGTTGAGGATATGAGGCTTAAGGCTGTTATTCCAACGCTTGATTTATTAATTGCCGGTGGAGCAAAAATTATTTTGATTTCTCACATAGAAGCAGAAGATGTGGATCTTTTGGGTCAAAAGGGAATGGCTATTGTTGCTAAATATTTTAATGAAAAATTGAATAGGAATGTGCAATTTGTAAGTGGGGATGGAGTGATTGATGATGCTGTGGAATCTTCCATTTCAAATATGAAAGATGGGGAGATGATTCTTTTGGATAATTTAAGAATTAATCCTGGAGAAAAAAATAATGATGAAGATTTCTCTAAGAAGCTTGCAGGTCTTGCAGATTTTTATGTCAATGAAGCATTTTCTGTTTCTCATAGAAAGCACGCGTCGGTTGTTGGTGTTCCAAAATTTCTGCCTCATTTTGCTGGCATAGAACTTTTAAATGAAATTAACTCTTTGAAAACAGCGATTAATCCCCCACATCCTTTTGTGTTTATTCTCGGGGGTGCAAAATTTGATACTAAATTGTCATTAATTAAAAAGTTTTTAGATAAGGCAGACTACGTAATTTTGGGAGGCGCCTTAATCAACGATGTTTACAAAGCGAGAGGCTATAATATTGGCAAATCTCTTGTTTCAGATGGTAATATTGATATTTCTGATATTGTAAATAATGAAAAAATTATATTAGCAAAGGACGTTGTTGTTTATAATGCTGAAAATATAGATAGTATTTATATAAAGAAAATTGAAGATGTTTCTGATAGCGATGTTATTTGTGATCTTGGTCCAAGTATTTTAGAGGAGTTAAAGAATGTTATTTCTAATGCAAAGTTTGTTTTGTGGAATGGCCCTCTTGGAAATTATGAAAAAGGTTTTAAGGATCAAACCGTTGCGTGTGCAAAGCTTTTGGTTGAAAGTAAAATTAAGGGTGCGATTGGTGGAGGAGATACTGTTGCCGCAATTCAAAATGTTGATAAAGATTTGGATTTAAATTTGTTTATTTCAACAGGTGGGGGAGCCATGATTGATTTTTTGATTAATGAGAGTTTGCCTGGGATTGACGCGCTAAGATAGCGGGTGTATGGTTTTAGTGGATAGGAACGGGTGTTCCTTCTAGTTTTTCTGTCATTTAAACGAACATTCCAGCTATGAACCAAGATTTTTCAAGATCGATTATTGTTGATTCAAGATACCCGCACATTCCTGCTGTTTCTGCCTATAACGAATCCTGTTGGGAGACTAGTTTCATGAAGGTTCTGAAGAGGTATTTGCGCAGTGTTGGTATCTTAAATGAAAGGAGTGCTGATTTTTTCATATCAACTCCTGAAATACGGGTCGACGTGCGTGTTGTGGTTCGGCTGGGTATGCTGTGTGAATGGTTTTGGAATTTTTCCAATTTTTCTGATGGTTGTTTTTTGACACCTTGGCAAATTTTGGCTTTTCTTTCCAATTCAAATTACACTGAATACCTGACCGTGACGGATTATGGCACCTTTTTCCCGTGTAAATTTGGGAATTTGCGACTTGTTGTTTCTACTCACAACGGAGGTAGGCAATTCTATCTGCGTTCCGCAACAGATACTACTTCTTTCCGTGGGGGTAATTATAACAGGATTGTAACACCTTCACTACTTGCTCTTAACTGCGGCGAGACGATTTGAGGTTGTGCTCTTCGTGGTAAGAAAATGCCCCGCTCGCGTGCGCGCGAGCGGGGCATCCCCATATCTGTTTTTTGTCTGTTGTTTGATTCCCTGTGCTTATATCTCTTTCTTTATTTTTTCTACATAAACCATTTTTTCTTCTTCATCTTTATATTCTTTGTGTGGCCAATGTCTTAATCCGTCTTCATTTAGCCTTGGCACAACATGAACATGTGCGTGAAATATAATTTGTCCAGCCGCTGGTTCATTATTCATAATAATATTAACGCCGTCAGATTCTACACCGTTTCTTACGGCTGTTGCCATCTTCTGCACCGTCATCATTATTCTGCAAGCTGTTTCTTGCGGTAATGTATAAATATTTTCAAAATGGTCTTTTGATAAAACTAGTACATGCCCGTAATTTGTCGGTGCAATATCAAGAATGGCCAAGGTTTCATCGTCCTCATATATTTTATGAGAAGGAATTGTACCGTCTATAATTTTACAAAATACGCAATCCTCTGGTCCTGTATTAACCTGACTTACCCCCTCTATGTTATTTGTGTTTTGATTTGTATGTATATCGCTCATAATAGCTATTTTATGATAGAATCAATTTATTGAAAAGCGATAAAAATAAAAAAACAAAAAAGTACGAGATTAGGCCTTGGATTGGTGACACTATAACAGATCATTTGCTTCAAAGCAGAGGAATTGTTAGTCCACAAGACAAGGATGCGTTTCTTAATCCAGACTATGATAAGCATGTTCACAATCCTTTTTTAATGAAGGATATGGATATTGCTGTATCAAGAATTATGCAAGCAATAGATAATAATGAAAAAATTGTTATTTATGGCGATTTTGACGCAGACGGTATTCCAGCTTCAGTTGTTCTTCATGATTTCTTTAAGAAGATTTCATATACTAATTTTGTAAATTACATTCCGCATAGACATAAAGAGGGTTTTGGATTTCATATTCATGTTGTGGAGGGTTTGGCTGAAGAGAATTTAGCTAATGGACAAAAAATGCTCATTATCACACTTGATTGTGGTATTACAGACATAGAGACAGTAAAAAAAGCCAATGAAAATAATATAGATGTGATTATCACAGATCATCACTTGCCGCTTGAAACATTACCTCCTGCAGTTGCTGTGCTTGATCCTAAGCGATTAGATTGCAGTTATCCAGACAAGATGCTTTGTGGAGCGGGGGTTGCGTTTAAACTCGTACAGGCCTTAATTTTAAATGATAGAAATGGTCAAAATAAATTTAATATAAAAGAAGGTTGGGAAAAATGGCTTCTTGATTTAGTTGGTATTGCCACTTTGTCTGATATGGTCCCGCTTGTAAATGAAAATAGAGTTTTTGCCAAATATGGTTTGCTTGTTCTTAAAAAAACTCCAAGATTAGGGCTTGTTAAGCTGTTTAGATCATTAAAAATCTCCACCAAAGATCTTGTGGAAGAAGATATTACGTTTTTGATTACCCCAAGAATTAATGCAGCTTCAAGAATGGCGGATCCCAGAGATGCTTTTGTGCTACTTTCGACGGATTCTCCGTCTGAGGCAGAAGAAATGGTTAAACATTTGAATTCAATAAACGATGAAAGAAAGACTATTGTTGCAAAAACCAGCAAAGAAATTCATAAGATTATAAGAGAATTAAAATTAGATGAAGATAGTGTAATTGTGGTCGGGAATCCTGACTGGAGCCCGGCACTTTTGGGATTGGTCGCAACATCACTCGTCAAAGATTATAATGTGCCAGTATTTTTATGGGGAAGAAGCGAGGGGATGATTAAGGGATCTTGTAGATCTGATGGTTTTTGCGATGTCGTTTCCGTTTTAAGAGATGCTCAAACAAAAAACCCAAATTTGTTCATAAATGCGGGTGGGCACTCTTTTTCTGGAGGTTTTTCTATAAATGAAAATGAAATACATGAGTTTAGAGATAAAATTAAGGAAAGTTTTGACGGTTTATATAAAGAAAATCTAAAGGAAATTAGCTACACTGTGGATGCGTCACTTTTGCCAAATCAAATTAATTGGCAAACTTGGAATGGTATAGATAAATTGGCCCCTTTTGGCGAAGGCAATCCCAAACCCCTTTTTGCTTTTCATAATGTCTTGATAAAGGAAATTAAGATGTTTGGCAAGAAGAAAGAGCATTTGGAGATTTCTTTTTCAAGTCCAAATGATGCTTTTAATATCAAGGCTATTC
The DNA here is from genome assembly GCA_964443365.1 of uncultured Candidatus Saccharibacteria bacterium. Classification (GTDB taxonomy): domain Bacteria; phylum Patescibacteriota; class Minisyncoccia; order Phycocordibacterales; family CAIZLB01; genus CAIJKW01. The sequence goes on along the minus strand of CAYUCM010000002.1, from coordinate 19,386 downwards.
AATTTTTTGCTGAAGAGTCTCTTTTTAACGAAATAGACACAGCTCTTAAGAATGGCGAGGAGGTGACTCGTACAATTCTGGGAAATATGGAAAAATCCACTTTTACTTACACGCCGGTGCTTAGGGTTAGGATTGTGGATATTGTTTAAATCTAAATAACCCCGGGAATTTCAGGACTTCAATCCCAAAAAACTTGCGAATTTTTGGATTTGCCTTAAACTTTTAATAAACATTACGCAAATGCCACAAAAACTAAACAAAAACCAAATCATAATCTTTTCTGACGGTTCATCTAGGGGAAACCCTGGTAGGGGCGGTTATGGTGCAATTTTTATACATAATGACAGGGTAATTGAATTGGGTAAAAGATTTGAACACACCACAAATAACAAAATGGAGCTTCAGTCTGTGATTGACGCACTTTGTTTAATCGACAAAAATAAAAATGATTTAAGTAATCCATTAGAAATAACTATTTTTACTGATTCTAAATATGTGATTAAGGGCGCAACTGAGTGGATTTTTGGTTGGAAGAGAAATGGATGGAAAACTGCAAATAAAGAGGAGGTAAAAAATAGAGAGCTTTGGGAAGAAATGAGCGATCTTATTTCTGGTAAAAAAATTAATTGGAAACTTTTGCCGGGGCACGCTGGTGTTCTAGGGAATGAGAGATGTGATGAAATTGCTACAAAATTTGCGGATGGTGAGACGGTTGATTTGTACGATGGGGCACTCGATAAATATAAAATAAATAATTTGAATGCCGATGATATTTTGAAAGTTTTTTATAATCCAGAATTAATACAAGAGGCAAAAGATCTGAAGAAGAGTGGAGAGATTGGGGGAAGTGGAGGCGCGCGTAAGGGTGGTGGTAAGAGTAGCGCTAAGGCGTATTCCTATGTTAGTTTTGTTGATGGTAAAATTCATATCGATAATAATTGGAGCGATTGTGAAAAGAGGGTGAAGGGAAAGAGTGGGGCGCTTTATAAAAAGGCAATTTCTAAGAGTGATGAGGAGGAGATCATAAGGATTTTTAGAGGTAATAAATAGCTTTAAATAAGACTCAAATTGGGTCATGTAATAACCTGACATGTATAGATTTAAAATACTTGCTTCATCGGGGTTTGGTTTATGTAAAACGGTCTGGAAAATATGTTAAATATTATCCAACGGAAAAATTACTAAAGGAATTTGGTTTGTCACAAAAAACTTCATAAAATCTTCATGTCTGTTTTATAGAATGGTGGCGTGAATAAAAAAATAAAAATCTTGATTTTTGTGTTGGTGTTTTTGTTTGTTGTATTTTTAATTTATTTTAGATATCAGGTTGTCTCTTCAAGGTCACAAATTTTATTAGAAAAGTTAAATAGGGAGGTGGTGCTTTTGGGTATTATAAGTGATGAACCCACTGATTTTGGATTTAGAAAAAAAGTGGTGATTACCATAGAAAAAATACAAATTGGTAAAAATGAAATACCCGTAAGTTCACGATGTGGAATTAATTGTATTTTAAATCCAGTTAATTTTTTTAGAAAAGAGTTCAGAAAAAATAAAATCAGAATTGTTATGAGTTGTGATGAGCTCTCCACTCATGATGGGTGCGCCCTTGGAGGTAAAATAAAATTTCATGGCAAACTTTCCTTACCTGAAATTACAGAAGATTTTGATTCCAATCTATTTTTACTTGCAAGAGGAATTCAGTTTGAAATGAAGAATGCAAAAATTATCCCGTGGGAGGATGGTGGTTTTTCTTCGTACAAAAAAACTTCAATGAGTTATGAATACAAACTAAAGAGGGGGCTTTTTAATTTTAGAAATTTGATGGTAGAAAATATTAGACGAGTTCTTCCTGATAAAGATGAATTTGCTCTAGGTTCTGGAATTTTAATAACCGGCAAGGGAGAAATGTCCAAAGAGTCTTTGGAACATTTTAAACGCGCTGGATTAATTCACATGGTGGTACTTTCTGGATTTAATGTATCTATTGTGTCTCAGGTAATAATTTCATTTTTTTCTTTTTTACCAAAACTTTTATCTGGAGTTTTTGGAACTATTGGCATCATTTTGTTTTGCATTATGGTCGGCGGTGGGGCAACTGTTATAAGATCTCTTCTCATGTCTTTGATCGGAATTTATTCAAGAATTTTTAATATAGGACACAGTGCGCTTATGGCAACCTTGATAGCTGGTTTACTCATGATAATTTTCAATCCATTAATTTTAATTGGTGACCCATCTTTTCAATTGTCTTTTGCTTGCACTCTCGGACTTGTCCTTTTGGGAAATTCAAGCGGATGGGTGTTCCGTTTTTTACCTAAAAGTTTTGGATTAAGAGAAACGGTTTCTTCATTCTTTGCAACTCAAATTTTCTCCATGCCGCTTTTGTTAAAATTTTCAGGAGCACTTTCTGTATACGGAATTTTTTCTAATCTAGCGGTTGTGCCTTTTATTCCCTTGGCAATGCTCCTGGTGTTTTGTGCCAGTGTTTTGTGTTTCATTAGTGTTGATGTTGCTATGTTATTCGGTGTTGTTTCACATTTTGTTTTGGCATACTTTATGGCTGTAGTTCGTTATATTTCCGATTCAGAAAATGCTTTATTGGAGCTGGGTAAGGTTTCCGATTACTTTGTAATAGCCTGGTATATAATAGCTATTCCAATTTCGGTTTTTCTTTATAAAAAGTTTATAGATTATTCATCTGATTAATTTACAATAAAAAACATCTATTAATTTAGGTTAAATTAATAGATGAAACACGGATGTTTTGTTTTTTGTTTGTCAGGGAGGGGTGGTATTTGTTTTACATTTTGTATCGCCGTGCAACGTTTTGTGAGTTGGATTTTATTTTTCAAAACGTCCCTCAATAATATTCCAATTTAAGTTTTGAAAGAAGTATTCAATATAATTTTTCTTTTCACTTGGTGCGCAATCTAACATATATGAATGTTCCCACATATCAAGAGCGAGTATTATTTGAGTGTCCGCTAGATGTCCTATATGTTGTTCGTCAATCCATGTGTGAATGAGATTGTTTGTCTTTTTATCAAAATAAAGCACAGCCCACCCGACGCCTCTAGTCATTGCAATTTCTTTAAATCTAATTATCCATGAATCAAAAGAACCCCAAGTGTCCGTGATTGTCCTAAATAATTTATGGTCTTGATTTATTGAATTGGCACCACTCTCAAATTGTTCAAAGTAATATTCATGATTCCTCATGCCATTAAATTCAAATGCAAAACGCCTTTGCATTTCAGAAATTGCATAAGTGTTTTTTGAGATACTTTCCTCTGTTGATCTGGCCTCGTTAATTTTTTCTAAAATCAAATTGGTATTTTTAACATATCCCGAGTAAAGCTTTAGATGCTCCTCAATGGTCTTTGTGCTTATACCGATAAGCTCTGGTATTTGGAATTTCTTTTCTGTGAACGTCATGTTGATGGGGTAATAAATTAAATAATGATTGATAAAATAATAATGATAATTTTGAAAATTTTGGACACCTTGTATATGTTCGGTGTTCGTCTATTATATCATGGGAAGGTATTATTTTTTGCTGGCATATTTTTATTGGCGATTTTCATAAGTAGCATCAATATTGCAATTTCTCAATTTGGGGCTGGGCTTGAAATTAAAACTGGCGTCTACTTTTTAAATGTTGGACAAGGGGATTCTATTTTAATAATTACAAAACAGAAACAGATTATTCTAATTGATACAGGTTCTCCTCTTGGAAAATTAATTCCAGAGCTTAAAAAGATTTTGAGTGATGATATAAAAAGAATTGATATCTTGATACTCACACATCCAGACGCTGATCATGATGGCGATGTTGTAAGTTTGGTAAAGCATTTTAATATTGGGTTGGTGTTACATTCGCCAATTTATTTTTTGCGAGAGGACGGGCTTTTAACTTTACAAAACTTTAACAAAACACTTCCTGTTTTTGCTGGGGTTAATTTACAATTTTCTGAAAATGAAAGTTTGGATTTTTTATCACCCGGCATGCTTTCTGAAAATGTTTTTGATGCACCCTTGTTTAGCAAAAAAGAAATAGAGGATAATAATTTTTTCTCTGCGGTTTCTTCTTTTAAAACATTTGATAAGAATTTTCTATTAATGGCAGATGCACCCATTAAGATAGAAAAAGTTCTGGTAGACAACATGATTGAGAATGGGTTTGTAAAAACAATTTTCAATGACATGAGTATTCGTCAAAATATATTAAAGGCGGGGCATCATGGATCTAAGACTTCATCGGCGGAGGAGTTCGTTAAAAAAATAAATCCTACAGATGTAATATTTTCTTATGGAAAAAATAATAGATACAAACATCCAAGCAAAGAGATTGAAGAAATGTTTCAAGAGGTTTTTCCTAAAACCAAAATACACCGCACCACAGAGGGCACGGTGTATTTTGGTGATGTCATCAGCTCAAATGCGGATTGACCTCAGCTGTTGTTTAATTATAGTAATCCAGCTTTTTTAAGTGTAACGAAAGCCCCATTCTTTTGAATAGTCTTAATTGCTCTAGTTGATAGAGTAAGTGTTACAGTCTTTTTAAGTTCAGGAATGTAGATGCGTTTCTTTTGAAGATTTGCATACCTACGTCTCATTCCAACTGGGTTGAATTGAGTAGCACGAGTACGGTTTGAGTACCCGCCCATGTTAAGTGAACTCTTTTTTGTTATTGCGCAAACTTTTGCCATATGTGTTGGCATGTTATCATAATTCTATGGACATAGCAACAATAATCATATCAATCGCAATTTTAGTATTTTCAGTGGTGGTTCATGAGGTGGCTCATGGAATGGCGGCATTAAGCCAGGGTGATCAGACTGCCAAATTAATGGGTAGATTAACCTTAAACCCAATAAAACACATAGACCCCTTTGGCTCTATAATTCTACCCTTAATTTGTGCCATTTTACCTGGTGGAATCATATTAGGGTGGGCAAAACCTGTGCCGGTTAATTTTAATGCCTTAAAATCAGGCAAAAAGGGCGAGGCGCTTGTGGCTTTTGCTGGACCCCTATCTAATATAATAATAGCTGTAATAGCAGGTCTTTCAATAAGGTTTTTTGGAACGATAATGCCAGATCCCGCTATTCTAGCCCTTCAAATAGTAGTTTTGACCAATTTGGTGCTTGCTATTTTTAATCTAGTGCCGATACCGCCACTTGATGGTTCTCGCATATTATCCGCTGTTTTACCACAGGGTGGCAGATATCTAATGAATGCTCTAGAAAGATATGGTCTATTATTTGCTCTATTGTTTGTTTTATTCTTGTGGCAGTTAATTGTGCCCGTTGTTTATTTTGCCGCCCGTTTGATAATGGGGGTTTAGTTATTTATCTCCCATAATCCCTTAAACATTTCTCTCATGTTATGAGCCAAGACCTCATCGTGTATTTGTACGAGATAGTGTGGCTTTTGATCTGTCATAGCCATAATTATATAATCACCGCTTATCCAAGTAGAGGCGGTAAAATTGGATCCACCGTTCCAATATCTAATAAGTCTTCTGTTATAACCTCTTTTTTCCATTTCATTTTCTATAATGGATTCATTTGTGAGTATTTTTAGTATTAATCTCTCATCCGCGGATTCTTTCCAGAACCAATCTATCCACTTTTGATAAGTTTTGGCAAAGCTTGGACTTTGAAATCCCCACCATATACCACCTCGTCTCATGGTGCTTTTATTCCATTCTGGTGTTTGTTGGTATAAAAAATCATTAAAATTTTCTTCAAATACGAAAGTCATCTTCGGTTCGGATATAGAAGTTTTCCGGTCTAATTTAATAAGTTCTTTTACGGCCTGTTCAACAAGTAGTCGTTTTTCTTGAAGTAGTCGCTCTTCTCGATTAATCATATTCTCCAAACTGTTTAATGGTAGGGCAATAAACATGGTTTGTTTTTTTGTGTGGTCTTCACTCACAACCCCTTTGTCTGTCAGATCTTTGAGTACACTATATACGGTAGATCTGTTGATACCTGTAGACACTGATATTTGAGAGGGATTTATGTGTCCCTGTTCATATATGGTTTGATATATTGTTGCTTCTTTTTCTGAAAACCCAAGATCTTTTAAAATACTTAAAATCATACTTGTATTGTACTTTGTTGTTGGTAGCGTGTCAACACATATATATGGCTATATATATTGCTAATTTGTACATAAATAAGCATAGAATGTGCATGGTGTTTTGACTAAAATAACATAACATATACTATTAATACGTCAATACTTATTAATAATTTAACATTAAATAAAGCCATGAAAAAATATATAGCAATTATTTCGATATTCATAGTCGTTTGTCTTGTTGTGGTGTTTAACGACAAAACATCTGATGTTCAAAACACTGATGAGATAGTAATCGGAGGCGCTTTGATACTAAGTGGTGACGCTGCTTCTTGGGGGGAATCTTCAAAAAACGGTATGGAATTGGCCATAAAGGATATTAACGATGATGGCGGCATTATGGGTAAAAAGGTTGTTGCAAAATATGAAGATACGGAAATAAGTCCAATTTCTACAATAAGTGCCTTTAATAAATTAACTGATTATCATAAAGTAAATTTCATTATAGGTACAAACTGGTCTAATCAAGGTTTAGCGCTGACTGATTTGGCACAACAAAAGAAGGTGGTTTTGGTCTCACCTTCTCTTGGCGTTAAGGAGTTTAATGAGGCTAATCCATACATTTTCAACGTTTATCAACATGACTTTCTACTCTCAAGAGATCTGGCTGATATCGTTTACAAAAAAGGACATAGAAATGTGGCAATAATCGGAGCTAATGATGTATGGGTTCAGGATCAGACCAAGAACTTTAAGGATAGATTTACTCAGCTTGGTGGTAAGGTTTCATTTATATACGAGCCCAATGTCGAAGAAAAGGATATCAGAACAGGGGCTATGAAAATTAAACAAGATCAGTCAATCGATGCTGTAATAGTGACAGTTGCTGGTTATAGCTTGTTTGATGTAATAATGAATCAAATCGACGATATAAATATTGATTTACCGGTATTTTCTGAAAATATAGACAATACGCTAATTGCTAACTGTAAGGGTTCTTGTGAAGGTTTAACCTTTCCAGTTTCACTAACTCCAACTAAAGAATTTGAACAACGCTATAAGGTTGCTTACAATAGAGAAATACAAATAGGCGCCGACTCCGCCTACGATGCTGTAATGATGATCGCGCAAGCAATGAATGCCACAAAAAGTACTGATCCCGATAAAGTTAAGGATTATATGGCTTCAATTAAAGAATATGATGGAATGTCAGGTCATTTGAAGTCTGATGGACTAAGAGCTTTTACAAAACCATATGTAATCAAAAGAGTTGTAAACGGTAAGGCGGTGACGGTTGTGGAATAAGAGCATAGGGTAAAATCGATATAAGGTAACAAAAGACCCATTGTATATAGGGGTCTTTTGTGTATTAATCTAAAACTTTTGGGGTTATAGATTAGTGAATCAAAACCTTGCATTTCACACCTATATATAGTAGTCTATGTCAACTAGTGTATTTTATATACGCTCGTAAATTTAAGTATGCCAACTTTAAATCAATTAGTTAAGAAGAATCGTTCAAAAGCACGCAAAAAGAGTAAGGCTATTGCCCTTACTCGTGGTTTTAACACTTTGAAGAATAAGCCTATTTTCTATGATTCATCATTCAAAAGAGGAGTATGTACAAAGGTTACAACTAAGACACCTAAAAAGCCTAACTCAGCTATCAGAAAGATTGCTAGAGTTCGTCTTACAAATGGTATGGAAGTTACTGCTTATATCCCAGGCATGGGTCACAACTTGCAAGAGCACTCAGTTGTTCTTCTAAGAGGTGGACGTGTAAAGGACGTAGGTATTAGATATACCGTTGTTAGAGGAAAGTTAGACTGTGCAGGTGTTGATAAGCGTAGAAAACAACGTTCAGCTTACGGTGCTAAGCGCCCAAAGGCAGGTAAATAAAATAACTGCAAAAAGTAGGAGCGCCCTGCTTTGTACTATCGTACTAAATGATTTGTAGAGTAAGCATTTGGCAAAGCGGCCAAGTGTCTGAATAAAATCTATGAATCGCGTATTATAAATAAAATTATCAAAATTACGTTAATTACAGAACATGCGAAGAAAATTAAAAAAGAAGGTTGTAATAAAACCTGATATTAAATATAAGTCTGATGTGGTTTCTAAATTCATCAACTACATAATGTGGAGTGGAAAGAAAGAAACTGCAACAAAAATAGTTTACAAGACCTTTGATGCAATCAAGGAAATGGCGGCAACAGAAAATCCAATAGAGATTTTTGAAACCGCACTTAAGAATGCTGCCCCTCAAGTTGAAGTTCGTTCAAGAAGAGTGGGAGGAGCAAACTACCAAGTTCCAAGAGAAGTTAGAGCTGAGAGAAGATCATTTCTATCTATGAACTGGATTATTGATGCTGCTCGTGCAAAGAAAGGAAAAGCTATTCATTTAAAACTAGCAGATGAAATTATTGCAGCTTCAAAGAATGAAGGAGAGGCAGTAAGAAAGAAGGAAAACACACACAAGATGGCAGAGGCAAACAAGGCCTTCGCTCACTTTGCTTGGTAAGCAATTCAAACCCCAACTTTTTGGGGTTTGTTGCTTTATCGAAAAAATAATTTGTGTCAAAATTAGAATAAGAACTATTATAAATTTAGAAAAGTATTTATTAAATAAAAAATATATTATATGAATCGTGATTATCCATTAGAGCGAGTTCGTAACTTTGGTATCATCGCTCACATTGATGCGGGAAAAACAACAACATCAGAACGCGTTCTTTATTACACAGGAATGAGTCACAAAATTGGTGAGGTTCATGAAGGTGAGGCTGTAACTGACTGGATGGAACAAGAAAAAGAGCGTGGTATTACAATTACCGCAGCTGCTATTACTTGTTTCTGGAATCCAACATACATGGGTACAGATAAGTCACAAATGCAAAGATTTAATATTATCGACACACCAGGTCACGTAGACTTTACAGTTGAGGTTGAAAGATCTCTTAAAGTTTTGGACGGTGGAGTTGTAGTATTTGATGGTGTTGCCGGAGTTGAGGCTCAATCTGAAACAGTTTGGAGACAGGCTGATAAATATCATGTTCCTCGTATTTGTTTCATTAACAAATTGGATAGAATGGGAGCATCATTTGAAAGATCATATCAATCAATTTTGGATAGACTAAATAAGAATGCAATAAGAATGCAACTTCCAATTGGTCTTGAATCAGATTTGGAAGGAATGGTAGATCTTTTAAAGATGAAAGCTTATAAATTTGAAGGAGATATGGGAAGTACAGTTGTTGAATATGAAATTCCAGCTGACATGCTTGATGAAGCAAAATTAAGAAGACAAGAGCTTGTTGAAAAGTGTGTAGAGTTTGATGAAGAATTAATGAACAGATATTTGGAAAATGGCGAGTCTGCAGAATTTACAATTGACGAGCTTAAAGCGTCTCTAAGAAAGGGAGTTATTGCAAACAAAGTTTTCCCAGTGTTCACAGGTTCAGCTCTAAAGAACAAGGGTGTTCAATTAGTATTGGATGCTGTTGTTGATTATCTACCATGTCCTCTTGATGTTCCTCCAATGAAGGGAATTGATCCAGAAACAGGAGCAGAAATTGAAAGACATGCTTCAGATGAAGAACCATTTTCAGCTCTTGCATTCAAATTGCAAACTGACCCATTCGTAGGACAACTTACTTTCTTCCGTGTTTATTCAGGAACAATTGAAGCGGGTTCATATATTTATAACTCGTCAACAGGAAATAAAGAAAGACTTGGACGTATTGTTAGACTTCAAGCTAATAAGCGTGAAGAAGTTAAGAAAGTTTATGCTGGAGAAATTGCTGCCGCTGTTGGTCTTAAGGAGGCAAAGACTTCACATACTTTCTGTGATGAAACTCATCCAATCATTCTTGATCCTATTAAATTCGCAGAGCCTGTTGTGTCTCTAAGAATTGAGCCAAAGACAAAGGCTGATCAAGAAAAGATGGGTGTTGCTCTTAAAAAATTGAGTGATGAAGACCCAACATTTAGAATTTCTTCAAATCAAGAAACTGGAGATACTGTTATTTCAGGTATGGGTGAACTTCACCTTGAAATTATGGTTGATAGAATGAAAAGAGAGTTTAGTGTCGAGGCTAATGTTGGAGCTCCTCAAGTCGCATACAGAGAAACCATTCTTGGGTCTTCAGAAGCAGAGCATAAATATGTTAAGCAATCTGGAGGTAAGGGACAATATGGTCACGTTAAGATTAATATTAAGCATCTAGAACCACTAGAAGAGGGTGCTAAAATTCCTAAGAACGTTCATAGAACTGAAGGATTTGAATTTATCGATTCTATTAAAGGAGGAGTTATCCCAGCAGAATTTATCCCAGCAGTTGAAAAGGGAGTTAAGGAAGCAATGGAAAGAGGTATTGTTGCTGGTTTCCCTCTAACAAATGTATCTTGTGAACTTACTTTTGGATCATATCACGATGTGGACTCATCAGAAATTGCTTACAAAATTGCAGCTTCTCAAGCGTTTCAAGAGGCAGCTAGAAAAGCTAGACCTGTTATTCTTGAGCCTATTATGAAAGTTGAAGCGTTAACACCAGAACAATTCATGGGTGACGTTACAGGTTCACTTTCGTCAAAGAGAGGACAAATTGAAGGAATGGACGATAGAGCAGGTGGAATCAAAGTTATTAGAGCCATGGTTCCATTGTCTGAAATGTTTGGTTACACAACAGACATCAGATCAATGACACAAGGAAGAGGTTCAGTTAGTATGGAATTTGATCACTACGATACAGTTCCAGCTAATGTGGAGAAGACAATTGTGGAGAGTAGGAAATAAATAAAGATAGCAACAGAGCCGTATTCAAGACACTTCTCTAAAAACGTGCAATACATTCTGACAAAAGCACCCCGAGAGGGGTGTTTTTGTGTTTTTTATGTAAATTAGGGTACAACCTAGCGTTGTGTGCTATAATAAAATAATATTTGTAAAATAAAATTTATGAAACAAAGATTTGAATTAGAAATTGAAAAAGATGGTCTAGTAGGAAAACAAAAAGAAATTAGTCCAATTGAGTTGTCTGAATTAGGAGTTCCAAATGACCTTAAGGAAGATGGAGGTTTGATTAAAAAGTTGAACAGCTTGGACAAAGATAAAATTAGAGAGGAAATATCTGCTATGTGTGACCAAGTTCGTGAACAACTTGGAGAAGGTTTTGACTCGGATAATTCCCAGGTAATGAAGATTATTTTTGAGGAGATTGAAAAAAGATTTTGGTATTTTAATATAAATAGTCCAAAAGATTTCCGTAAATATGCTCAAAATATTATTGATGTTGCAAAAGTTTCAAAAGAGCCTAATGGTTATTTAAGCTATTCTTTAATTAAACAGATTATTGATTCATTGTATTCTTTATCTCGAACGGGATCTAATGAGAAAAACTCGATGGATTCACTTATCAATATACTAAAGAATAATGCAGTTCAAGGAGAAAATGGTGATAACCCCAAGGATATTCTTATGGATTTATGGTTTAGGGCTCACAATGGTTTAAACTATGATGAAACAACTTTTGAATTGCTTGGTAAATTAGCAGAGTTTATGCCACTGTATGGTGAAAAATCATTTTGCAAACTGCTAGATAATATTTTTGGAAAGATTAAAATCTCCGATAAAAAAGACGATAAGGGCAAAAAAATTTATGAGCCTGATGATGTTTTTAATAAATGGAAAGAATTATCTAAGGGTAGTTTGGTAGGATTGAATGATGGACTTTCTATAGTGGTAAAGTCAATCAAATATGATAAAAGCACGACTTGGGATTTTTTTGTTGGAGAATTTAATAAAATGACGATTGAAGATCAAAGGTTATTTATCGTCAAAGCGCAAAAGTTTATGCAAAAAGGTATAACTCCGGGATTACTCATGGGGAATATTGATAGTAATTTTTCAGAAGAAGAATTTGATTTAACCAAAAAAGGTATAGACATGTTTAAATCCATGGAATCTAAACAAGAATGGCTTAAGCAAATTTTGTCAGACTGGTCGCTCAACCCTAATAGTGTAGATCTTACACAACATTTTTTTGATGGTTTATTGGTTCCGAAAGAAATTAAAAAAATTACAAAAAAAGAATATAATTTACCTAACATAAAAGGGGTTTCAGAAGGTGAAATGAGTGTTATAGAAGAGGACCTTAATGAAGAATTGGGTTACATGAAGGAGGGGATCGAAATAATAGAACCCAATAAAGAGTTGCGTGATTTTACATATAAACTTTTAAAAGCAGAGATTAAGTCTTTATATAATAATAAAAACTTTGAAATAATTGGTAAAATTAAAAACCTTATAGATGGGGCTGAAGATTTGGTACAAGCTTTTGATAGAGAGCAAGTAAACAAGATTACCGAATCTAGTCTGATAAGATTTATTCCATATCTTGGAGATGAAGAAAAACAAAAAATACTTCCTTTGGTTTTTGATAAAGCTAGGAATATGATTTTTGATAATTTAGAAAAAGATCAAAACTTGGCAGATTATTTTGTTGAAAATCTTGATAAATATTATCAACAACCATGGGTAGCGGAAAATATTAACAAGGCAATATCGCATTATTCAGTAGCTAAAAAGTTTATTCTTGAAGTGGAAGAAGATGATGGCTGGACAACGAAGAAAATCAAAGATAAATGGAAGGGTCTGACGTGGGTGGAACAGGCTCTTGTAAAGGCAAAAATTTCAGCTACACCACAGTATGAAGATAATAATGATGATGGATATGAAGGGGGATATCATAATGAAGGACTGAGAGACTTTGACCAATTTGAAGATCACCCTTGGCGTTTTGGAGATAAACAAATTAAAACAGCGTTGGCGATTTCGGAATTAATGAGCGGAAAACCAGAAGATAAAGAGCTGGAAAATTTGGGAATAAATAGCCAGGAGATATTTCCGTTTCTAGAGGAAGTAAAAAGGATCACAGAAGGATGTTACGAAGGTTTTCTTAAGGATATTCAGCTAAATTCAAAAATTAATGAAGAAGATAAAAGTGTATTATTAAATCCAAAATCAGGTTTGGTTAAAATGACCCCATTGATTGATAGCATTCGTTCTTTGGTTGCGCGTTATTTAGTACAAAGACATGAAGGAGATATAGATAAATTAAACTATGAACTTGGAAATAAGAACAGGCAGGAAGAGGTGGTTACTGACGAAAATGACAAAGATTGGTCTGGCAACTACCCTAGAGGTGAAGTTTTGTTGCAGGACATACAATCTCTTCTTCATTATGGATTCGAAAAATATATAAAAGCTTACGAAGTTGATATTCCTTTATATGATAAACTTTACGAAGAATTTGATAATTTAAGAGAGACAGGCAGAAATCCACTGGAAGTTTATTTAGGTAGAGACGGTATTTATGCATATATTGGTAGACGAGCACAAGATGTTGCTCGTCGTAGAAAAATGGGACTTGAAGGAAGAAAAAAACTTAGAGAAATGGGGGAGGTTGTTGAAATTAATCCGCAATATACGGTTTACCCAAGATATTTTCGCGATAACTTAGATTATAAAACTAAGCGTGCATTTTTGGCACAAGAAAGAATTACTCCGGATATGGACCCTTTATTTTATGATACTGGCTATACCGGCACAATTCCCGAACAGATAATGAAAATAATGGATTTTGATAGTGATGATATTGAAAAAAGAATTCGTTTACTGTCGGCTAAGACCACAGGTCGTCGCATTAAGGGAATACCAAAAAATGCCAGATCAGAAATTGTTGAATATATTGAGCATAATGCTAAATTAGATAATACCGCTGTGGGATTAATAAAAGATCCCGAAACCGGAAAAATCCGCCCTATCGCTGAGCCGACTTCTCCTTTGGAGCAATTTGAATACATGATGATTAAGCAGGCGATTGCGCGTCATTATTGGCTAAAGGAGAAGTTGCATCATGAACCTTCTGGTAATATGAATTTAGATTCTGAGCATTATACTATTCGTATACGACAAGAATATGCAAGGAAATTACCACAAGAATTTATTAATGATCCAAGGAGTTTTTTGAATACATATGGAGAATTATTAAAAGGCAGTAAGGGTACGGGAGAATTTCCTGATGAAGAAATTATTTTGTTTAAAATGACAGATGGAACAGAAATTGTAGCAAAAAAGATTGAACTTAGAAAATCAAAAGAAGCCCGAAAAGAGTTTTCTATTCTTATTTCTGCCAAAAAGGCTGGATTACCAACAGCAGAACCTGTGGGGTTTGTCTCTGGTAAGGAGGAACTAGATGGTAGTTATTTGCTTATGAAAAAAATAGAAGGAGTTTCTGGAAGAAATTTTGATAAATACTTAAAAGATTTGGGTAAATTTAGTGAAGAACAAATCAAAGTAATTCTGATGGTAGTTGCTGAAAAGAATGGGGAAATGGCTAAATTATTCAGGACAACACTTGGTATTGATAAAAGATGGAGGATAAAAGATACGATAATTGAATTTAATGAAGAAACTGGTGAAGTAGGAGGTGTCATTCCAATTGATTGGGAAAGAGCTGAGAATTATAACCCCAGTCAACCTAAGGAAATAGATGAGATTGATGAATAATGTTTATCGTATAAAAAAATATCAAGAGGACAAATTGAAGGAATGGACGATAGAGCAGGTGGAATCAAAGTTATTAGAGCCATGGTTCCATTGTCTGAAATGTTTGGTTACACAACAGACATCAGATCAATGACACAAGGAAGAGGTTCAGTTAGTATGGAATTTGATCACTACGATACAGTTCCAGCTAATGTGGAGAAGACAATTGTGGAGAGTAGGAAATAATACAAGCAAGGCAAAACAAAAAAGTTTTGGCAAAGACATCCCAGAAATGGGGTGTTTTTGTATAGTTAGTAAATTTGTTATAATCAAATAGATGATAGCTTAAAGATAATATCAAAACAAAAACACTCCATAAGTGGGGTGTTTTTGTTTGCGTCGTGCCATATTTTGTTGACACCTGAATAAAAAAGATTAAAGTATTGACAGATCTCCCGTCACAAAAAGGTGTCGGGACATCAATCAATAAACCTGAGGACAGAAAGGCCTCATTTTTACAATGAAAACATTCAGAAAGTGGTTCAACAAACCCGTGGGAAAAGACAATCTTTGCTCGTCACCTTGGTGCCTCCTGGTGAGTCTTGCGGTCTACGGCATGGCGGTCATCGCAGCTTCTTGTTGGAGGTTGTGGGGCTCGTTTTACGAGAAGACGGAAGGTTTTTCCAACAAGACACCCCTTTGGTTTTTTCTGGGGGCTATGGGCTGCGCCGTCACCATCGTTGCGATTCTGTATATGGTCAAGAAGGTTCTCTTGGCCAAGAATGGAATCGGAGGATCTGACCACTGGGATTAGTATGGCCCATTACATCCACGATCCCACAATTCACAACCTCCAGCTACCCAGCTGGAGGTTGAATTCTTATTGACAAACCCCCACCTTCTGATATTATCCAGTTAACGCCTTTTGGCGGTTTTCTTCTCGCACCTTCCTTTTGATTTAAGGCCAATATTAAGGATAAAAACATAATAAAGCTATATACAAAGGGAAGCACTAGAGACGAAATTTGAGAAATTTATTAAAATTAATTTTATTAATTAGAAAAATTGGGTGTTTTATGGCGATATCCATAAACTACAACACGCAATTCTATAATTATCAACAAATATTATGGCAACCGGAAATTTCGATCGTTCAAAACCACACGTAAACGTGGGAACAATTGGTCACGTTGACCACGGAAAGACAACTTTAACAGCTGCAATCCTTAATGTTCTACATAGAGGAGGTATGCAAGCTACAGTTAAGGGTGTTGGAGAAATTGACAAGGCACCTGAAGAAAAGGCTCGTGGTATTACAATTTCACTTTCACACAGTGAGTATGCTACAAACGCTCGTCACTATGCACACATTGACGCTCCAGGTCACGCTGATTACATTAAAAACATGATTACTGGTGCTGCTCAAATGGACGGCGCTATCCTAGTAGTTGCTGCAACAGACGGACCAATGCCACAAACACGTGAGCACGTTCTTCTTGCAAAGCAAGTTGGTGTTCCAAAGATAATCGTATTCATGAACAAGTGTGATATGGTTGAGGATGCAGATATGCTAGACCTTGTTGAAGCAGAAATCAGAGAGCTTCTAGCAAAGAATGGATTTGACGAAAACGCTCCAGTTATTAGAGGTTCAGCTCTTAAGGCTCTTGAATCTGCAGATAACAATGATGAGTGGTCAAAGAAAATCCTAGAACTTGCAGACGCTCTAGATACTTACATTCCACAACCTGTAAGAGAGGTTGAAAAGCCATTCTTGATGCCTATTGAAGATATCTTCTCAATTGAAGGAAGAGGAACAGTAGTTACAGGAAAGATTGAAAAGGGTGTAGTTAAGATTGGTGAGGAAATTGAAATCGTTGGTCTTAAGGACACTCAAAAGACTGTTGTTACAGGAATTGAAATGTTCAATAAGCAACTAACAGAAGGTATGGCAGGAGACAACGCTGGTATTCTTCTAAGATCTGTAAAGAAAGATGATCTTATGAGAGGACAAGTTATCTCAAAGCCAGGATCAATTACTCCTCATACAGAATTTGAGGCTGAAGTGTATATCCTTAAGAAGGAAGAAGGCGGTCGACACACTCCATTCTTCTCAGGTTACAAACCACAGTTCTACGTACGTACAACTGACGTAACAGGAGAGGTTACTCTAAAGGAAGGCGTAGACATGGTTATGCCTGGTGACACAGTTACTTTCAAAGTTAAGCTTGTAGCTCCTATTGCTCTTGAAGAAAAGCAAAGACTAGCTATTCGTGAAGGTGGAAGAACTGTTGGTGCCGGAGTTGTAACAAAGATCGTAGCCTAACTTTAAAGTTAGAAATTTACTCAGAAAAAATTAAAAAACGCCATTATGGCAACAAAAGAAGCACATAAAAAGAAAACTACAAAGGAGGATAGTGTATCAAGACTACGTATTCGCGTTCGCGCATATGAGTCAAAGATAATTGATGCGTCTGTTAAACAAATTATGGACACAGCACTTAGATTTGATGCTACTATCGTCGGTCCTATGCCACTTCCTACAGAAATTAAGAAGTATACGGTTAATCGTTCATCGTTCATCTTTAAAAATGCACGTGAACAATTTGAGATGAGAATACACAAGCGTTTAATTGATATAATCAATCCAAATGCAAAGGTAATTGAGGCTCTAACAAACCTAAATCTTCCTTCAGGAGTGAATATAGACGTAAAGATGATGTAGTTTAACTTTCAGAGTGGATTCCTATAAAACTACCATGAAATTTATTCTCGGAACAAAACAGAATATGACTCAGCTGTTTGATGAAGACGGTAAAGTTCATCCTGTTACGGTTCTTAAGACATCTCCTATGATTGTAACGCAAGTTAAAACCGTAGAAAAAGATGGATATGAGGCTGTACAGATTGGATTTGGATCTAAAAGTCCACGTAGAATCAATAAAGCACAAAGGGGTCAAATGAAAGATCTCGGCAATTTCCAGTACTTGAGAGAAATTTCTGGTCTAAAAGACTCATCAATAGGTGAGAGTATTAATCCAGAACTTACTCCAGGTGAGAAGGTGGAGGTGTCAGCAATTTCAAAATCAAAAGGATTTCAGGGTGTTGTAAAACGCCATGGTTTTCACGGTGGACCACGTTCTCATGGACAAAAACATAGTGAACGTGAACCGGGTTCTATCGGTGCTGGTGGTTATCAAAGAGTATTTAAAGGTACTCGTATGGCCGGACGCATGGGTGGAGAACGTGTTACTGTAAAAAACCTAACTGTTATCTCATATGATAAAGCTACCGGAGAACTTTGTGTTCGCGGTGCTGTACCAGGTCGAAGAGGCACATTAGTAGAAGTGCGCGCCTAGCATATTATCTAAACCTTAAATAAAATTTATGGAAAAAACATCAACAAAAAAGGTATCTGCAAAGAAAGCTGAAAAAGCTCCAAAGGCAGAAAAACCAAGAAAGGAAAAAGTAGCAGTTTCTCTAGAAGGAAATGTTTACGATGTGGAGGGTAATACTGCTGGCAAATTAACTCTTCCAGAAGAAGTCTTTGGACTTCCTTGGAATGGTGATCTTGTTGCTCAAGTTGTAAATTCAATACAATCAGCCGGAAGACAATCTGTTGCACACACAAAGGATAGAAGTGAAGTTGCTGGTGGTGGTAAAAAGCCATGGAAGCAAAAGGGAACTGGACGTGCTCGTCATGGTTCTTCTCGTTCTCCAATTTGGGTGGGTGGAGGTGTTGCTCACGGTCCTCGTAATGATAAAAATTACGATAGAAAGGTGAATAAAAAGATGAAAGCAAAGGCACTATTTACAATTCTTTCCGCAAAGTGGAGAGATGGTGAGATACTCTTCGTTAAAAATCTTGAACTAGCTGAACCTAAAACAAAGCTTGCAGTAGCTATGGTTGACAGAATTTCTAAAGTACAAGGATTTGATAAGATTGCAACAAAGAAGAAAAATGCTGCACTTATCACTGTTCCTGCACTTGAGGAAAATGTTAAGAGAGGCTTTTCAAATCTTGGAAGCTTTGAGGTTTCCGAGTTGCGCAATATTAATCCAGTATCGCTTCTTCAGTATAAGTATTTGGTCATTGCTTCACCTGAAGATGCATTTGTTACTCTTACTTCAAAAATAAAGTAACTAATAATCTAATCCAAAGCTATGACAAAGATATCAATCAAGAAGCATCAATTGGAGGTTATAAAGCGCCCTCGTATTACTGAAAAGGCAACCGTAAAGGCAGGTGAAAACCAATATGTCTTTGAGGTTACTCCAAGATCTACCAAGGCGTCTATCGCAAAATCAATTGAGGCTCTATATAAAGTAAAGCCTGTAAGTGTAAATATCGTAAATACTCCTGCAAAGAAAGTATTTGTACGAGGAAAGGTCGGAACAAAAAGTGCCGTTAAGAAAGCTTATGTTTTCTTAAAGAAAGGCGATAAAATAGACTTAGCATAATCAGCGTGACACGCAAAGTAATATAAATTATATGAAAAGATTTAATCCAACAAGCCCCTCACGCCGAAACATGGCTATAGTCAATTACAGACAGATTCTTACTACTGACGAGCCTTATAAACCGCTTACAAACGGTTTCAAGCGTGGATCAGGACGTAATAATACTGGCCGTATAACAACTAGACACAAGGGAGGAGGTCACAAGAGACTTTATCGTCAAATTGACTTCAAGTATGACAAGAAAGATATTCCTGCAAAGATAGAAACTATTGAATACGATCCTAATCGTACAT
>CAYUCM010000001.1:6466-54431 GCA_964443365.1 uncultured Candidatus Saccharibacteria bacterium | reverse complement strand
TGGTGGAAAAAAATGAGAACAAATCTCTTGTTTGCGCCAGCATACATGATAATGATGTTTATTGCACTTGAAATGTTATGGGGAGACAATAGTAAGAAAGGTGGTTTTATGGCTTTATTTACAGCAGAAGATTTTAGTGCGATTGGAAATGTATTCTATTTTGTATTTATGTGTGTTCTTTTAACAATGCCCTTAATTGTTGCGGCAAACTTTGGAGCAATGGGGTCAAAGAAAATGCAAGGCTGGAGTAGTGCGATGGGAAAATGGGGTAAAAACTTTGCAGTCAATAGAGCAACGGCGCCCGCAAGTTGGGCATTCAACAAAGCCTCAAAAAGTACAGCTCTGGCAAAAATGGCAACGGGAAACAGTGCTATTGGAAGATTTATTGGAAGCAGATCTCTTCAGGGATTAGACAAACTAGCTCAATCCAAGTTGGGCGGCAGCGGTTCATATAGAAGTAGGGTTGATACGGACAAGAAAGCAATTGAAGAGAGAGCAAAACTTGCAACATCAACACTTAAACAAAGATCTGGGGAATCTGCGTTGGATTACTTTAAAAGAACCGGCTATGCTGTGGACAAACTAAACCACGAAACTGATACTGAATATGAAGACAGAACCGGTATTACATCCACACAAAGAGACAATGCAAAAAAACTAAAAGCGGCGACAAACAGGGCTTATGGTTTAACAAGCGAAGGAGAAATGCCAAGAGGTGGATTTATGTTCAAGGGAGCAGAGCTTGCAGCAATGGATCAACTTGATACATCAAAAAAGAAGAGTGCTGCAGAAGCAGTAAATAAAATACACAGAGAACTTTATCACCTAGATGCCGGGGGAAACCATGCTGGTATAATTGGAAAAATACCCGCCATACTACAAAACCCAACCGATATTGCCAAAGCTAATAGATATCTTAACGACAGAACCCTTAAACCAGAGGAGAGGACGAAAAAGATGATGGAGCTTATTTCAAATTATCATTCAGATATAACAACCAGCGCCGCACCAACGAGTATTATTGCACTTAGAGCGGCCAAGAACACAGCAAGAGGGCGACGAGACAATTCTTTGCTTGCTTTAAATACAACATTAAGCAATCCCATGTCTAGCGACATTGATAAAGCCCGAGCCCAAGCTAATTACAACAACTATCAACAGGCATTTCAAAATGCCCACGACAGTCTGGCTGACGCTCAGGCCCACGTAAATGAAATTGAAAAAGTCAGAGACAAGCTAGAAACTTATAACAACAAGATAGAGGACCTGAAGAAACAGGCTTCAGCATCTTCGTAATATAGATTTATAAATTATAGATTTCCAAAAAATAATTAAAATAAAAAAATGCAAAAAATAGAATCGCAAGAAATAGGAAAAAGAATGTCTAATCTGCCTGAGGCGCTAAGAAACAAACTATATGATTTAGAAACAGATCAAGACTTGATTAATGTGTTTTCTAAAAGAAAAATTATTGATCAAAACGCAATAGAATCTATTGCAAACACAATCACACTTGTGGCGCTTGGTTTTTTCGCAAAATCAGAATTGTTAGATCTGATAAAGAGAAAGATTCCAGATTTTTATCAAGAAATTTATCAGGAAATCGATGAAAAAATATTAATTCCAAACAATCTCAAGGGGGCAGATAAGCCATGGGACGACCTTTTTGTTGACGAAGATTTAGAACCCAAAGAAGAACAGGTTGATTTTAATAAAGAACCCCAAAAAGAAGAAACCGCGGAAGACATTCTAAAAGAAATTGAAAATCCAACACCGCTTGTGAGTTCGTCGTTGGAAATATTAAAAAAGAACATGTCTGCAAATACAACATATCAAGCACAATTACCAACCGAACCAGCAATACAATCAACAACAGTCTCACCACCAACACCAGAAACCACCCCTTCAACGCCAGCCATATCCGTAATGCCAAACAAAAACTCACTCAAAAAAGAAGATCAAATGACGGCAAAATTAAATCAACCTGTAACACAAACAGAAAAATCGACATATTATAAAGTAGACCCCTACAGAGAACAACTATAAAAATGACAGCAATATCACTAACAAGAAACAATCAGAAGGCTTACGATTCAATATCTGATGACCTGAAACAGGTAATAAATCAAAGTAATTATGATGAAACACTTGCTCAAATAAGCAAGAAACATAAATTACACATAGACCAATCAGCAAAATTAGAGGCCCTACTGGCAAAAATTGTTTTTGGAGAAGTAAATTCAGCAGATATTATTAATAAAATAGAAGAAGAGGTTCAAATATCAAAGTCTGAGGCCATAGAAATATCAAAAGATATTAATGAATTGATAATACACCCCATAAAAGACAGCTTGAGACAACTACAAACACAAGAATTGCCACAGGAATAAACACAAGAATTAATTTCATGCTATAATTATTTTACGCATGAGATATCAAACACCTCAGTTTATTGAAGAAGATGAAAAACTGTTTGGTCAATTAACATTCAAACAATTTGTTTATCTTGTCGGTGGAGTAGGAATTGCTTTTGTGCTGTATAGATTATTACCTCATTTCATTGCAATAATCGTAATGATTCCTGTATTGATGCTTGGTTTGGCTTTAGCTTTTTATAGAGTTAATGACAGACCATTTATTGTCACACTAGAAGCGGCCTTTTACTTTATTTTTTCTCACAGGCTTTATACATACAAAAAAATCGACAAGCCTGTAAAACAAATGGTGCAAGAGGACAAAAAAACCAAAATAGCTCCAGCATCTCACACAAAAATGACCAGTAGTAAGCTAAAGGATTTGGCGTGGAGTTTGGATATTAACGAAAAGCAAAGCAAACAAGTCGATAATTTTGAATAAATAAATATATAATTAAAAAAATGGTAGACAACAACACAAAACCAACACAAGAATTTGTTCCCATAAAAGAAATTAGGGATGGAATTGTTGTATTAAAGGACGGATCAATGAGGGCTATACTTTTAGCTTCGTCAATAAACTTTGCGCTTAAATCCCAAGAAGAACAGCAATCTGTTATATATCAATTTCAAAACTTTATAAATTCTATCAATTTTTCAATACAAATATTTGTTCAATCAAGAAGATTGGACATAACACCTTATATTAACTTACTAGAAGACAGAATTAAAGATCAATCTGGTGAGTTAATGAAGACCCAAACAAGAGAATATATAGACTTTATAAGGGGACTAACGGAGTCTGTAAATATTATGACAAAAAGCTTCTTTGTAGTTGTGCCGTTTTCGCCAACAATAATGAATCAAAAGAATGGTGCAATTTCTGGTTTTTTTGGAAAAAAGAAAAACAAAGCACAGGAAGATGAGGAAGAATTTTTACGATTTGAAGAATACAAAAGTCAATTACAGCAAAGAACTTCTGTTATAGAACAAGGACTTATAAGATGCGGAATTAGAACGGCGCAACTGGGAACAGAGGAGGCTATAGAATTCTTTTATAAATTATTTAATCCAGGAACGGTAGAAAAACCAATTTCAGTTGGAAATTAATCAACTTTATCATACAATTAAAATATTATGAGCTTGCTAGACTTTTTAAAACCCAAAAAAGAAGAACCCTCTCCAATAAGTTCTATTTTACCTAAAGAAATTTATCAATCTGGTGTACTTGAACTTCAAGACATCATAGCTCCATCTGGCCTTAAAATTAGCCCTAAAACAATTAATCTTGGAGAAAAGATTGTTAGAACATTCTTTGTTATTTCATACCCAAGATTTCTATCTGAAAACTGGTTTGCGCCAATAATTAATCTAGACAAAGTTTTTGATATTTCAATTTTTATTCACCCAATAGATACAGCAACAATACTTAGACAATTTACAAAAAAGGTTGCTGATATTGAAGTGGACATTAGCACGAGAGAACAAAAAGGTCTTGTTAGAGATCCTAAGCTTGATACAGCATATCAAGACCTTGAAGAATTAAGAGACAAGCTACAGCAAGCCCAAGAAAGACTTTTTGACATAGGTTTATATATTTCAATATATGGAGAAAATGAGCAAGAGTTAGACAAGATAGAATCGGAAATAAAATCAATACTAGAAGCAAATTTGGTTTTCATTAAACCGGCACTCTTTCAACAAGAACAAGGCTTTCAAAGTGTTTTACCAATAGGAGAGGACAAGCTTGGAGTTCACTCCAAATTAAACTCAGAACCCTTATCAAGTATATTTCCCTTCATTTCATTCGACCTTACATCAGACAAGGGAATTTTGTATGGAATAAACAGACACAACTCTAGTCTTATCTTGTTTGATAGATTTTCTCTAGAAAACTATAACTCTGTAACGTTTGCAAAGGCTGGTTCTGGTAAGTCATACCAAACAAAATTAGAGATTATTAGATCAATGATGTTTGATACCGATGTTATTGTTCTTGATCCAGAAAGAGAATATGAATATTTAGCAGAAGCAACAGGTGGAAGATACTTTAATATTTCTCTAACATCAGAGCATCATATCAATCCATTTGATTTGCCGGTACCAAGAGAGGGGGAGTCTTCTGCGGACGTTCTTCGTTCAAATATTATTAATCTTGTGGGCCTATTTAGAATAATGCTTGGTGGACTAACACCTGAAGAAGATGCTGTTATAGACAGAGCAATAACAGAAACCTATGCTCTTAAGGATATTACCGCTGAATCTAATTTTGCAGCAGCTGAACCTCCTTTGATGTCTGATTTTGAATTGGTTTTAGGTGGAATGGAGGGTGGAGAGTCTTTGGTTCAAAGAATTACAAAATATACAAAAGGAACTTGGGCTGGTTTTATAAACAGACCATCAAATATTGATATTAATAAAAAGTTTGTGGTTTTCTCCCTTAGAGACATGGAGGAGGAATTAAAACCTGTCGCCATGTATATAGTAATGCATTACATATGGAACGCCATTAGAAAAGAACTTAAAAAGAGGCTTTTGGTTATTGACGAGGCGTGGTATCTGATGAAATCTGAAGATACAGCCGCGTTCTTGTTGGGGCTTGCAAAAAGAGGTAGAAAATATTATCTAGGACTTGCAACAATTACACAAGACGTTGAGGACTTTCTTAAATCACCTTATGGATTACCGATTATTTCAAACTCTTCAATTCAAATTCTGTTAAAACAATCGCCATCATCAATTGATATTATTCAAAAAACATTCAATTTAACAGAGGAGGAAAAATATTTATTATTGGAATCAGATGTGGGAGAGGGAATGTTCTTTGCTGGACAAAAACACGTTGCAATCAAGGTTATAGCATCATATACAGAAAATCAAATAATTACATCAAAACCATCTGAGGTTCTTCAGATTAAGAAAGAAAAGGCGGAGCTGGCTGAAATGAGAAGAAAGGAGGCCGAGGGCTTAAATAATCGATTTTAAACAACCGGGTTTAATAAAATATAATTTATGAACGAGGACCAGGCATTAGCCCAACAACAACTCGCACAGGAAATGGAAGATCAGACAAATGGAGATTCATCTTCTGAAGAAAAAACCATTACAAGAGGTACTTTTTATAAGATGATTGCTTTAGCGATTGTTTTTGATACTGTGTCTGCCTTAATAAACTTAATAGTGGTGGTTGGTGGTTTTATATCCGCGGTTTTCATTACGGCACCCGGCTTTGGTTTGTTTTTCTTCATATATAGAAAATTGGGCTTAAAATTTCATTTAAAAAACAGTTCTAAATTTGGATCAAGCGCCTTAATAGAAACCATACCTGTTTTAAACGCACTTCCTGGTTTTGTATTAAGTGTGATATTAAACCTTGGTCCAATGATTCAAAAAGATGATAATAATGATAACGGGAATGACAAAAAGGATGTGGCGGTATTAGTAGGAAACCCTGAACAAAATAAAATTCAACAGTTTTTACAAAATGATCGTTCATAAAAAATAATATTGGTGTATAATATATACTAATGAATTTTCTATTGAAAAAACATTTTATTTTTTTAACTCTCATTGCTGTTTTTGTAATTATTTTTTCTATACAAAACAAAAGGGTTGAGGCGGAAGCTTATATTCCTGTGCCAGGAGAAATACCAGAAATTAAAGAACAGCTGGATATTAACATTTCCCCAGAAAGCCCAAAACCAGGAGAAACTGTCACAATTTCTTTAGAAACATACAGCTTAGACCTTGATTCAACAGATGTGCAGTGGATTTTAAACAACAAACAACAACTAAGAGGTGTTGGTGAAAAGAGATTTGTTTTTCAGGTTGGAAATGGAACAGAGAGCAAAATTATTGTTAATATTTATCCAAAAAATCAACCAAAAATAAGCAAAACCTTTGTTTTTAACCCAACAAATATAGATTTATTGTGGCAAGCAGAAACTTATACACCACCATTTTATAAAGGAAAGGCTCTGTTTTCTGCGGAATCGGCCGTAAATATGGTTACTATTCCTAATTTTATCGATGGAAAGAGCAGAACTCCGGATTCGTCTGTTGTCTATAAATGGATAGTCAATGGAGAAGTACAGGGGGATTATTCTGGTAAGGGAAAAAACTCTTTTAAATATATTGCGGACATATTATCGCAGGACACAACAATAGAGGTGGAGGCCTATCCTGTAAACAATAGCAGCAAAAAAGGCTCCGGCAGTGTTGATTTAACAGAAAAAAATTCTTTTGTACTATTTTACGAAGACAACCCAACAAACGGCATAATGTTCAATTATTCTCTGAGAAATCAAATCGATTTAAAAAAGAGAAAAGAAGCTAAAATCAGTGTTTTTCCTTATAATTTTAGCGTAAACAACAAAAATACGGATCTTAATTATACTTGGTATATTAATTCAGAAAAAATAAGCCTGCCATCAAACACAAGCTCTATTGTGGTTAAACAAAATGAAAAAGAGGCTATAAGTTCAGCATCAATTCTTGTTGATATAATCAATCCTAAATACATTACCCAATCTACAAAAAATATTTTAGAATTTATATTTGGTGCAAATTAAAATATACACAAAGCTTAATTTGTTGTATTATATTAGTAATGATTTTTTCGATTAAAAAAACTTTTAGAGTTATAGCGACTGTTTTGATTATGTTTGTTTTTGCCTTTAATATAGGCCTGGCCGCAATGACAACCCCATACGTGGATGGAATAAATGGTCAAAGTACAAACGGTGAGGTTTTTAATCAACTCTTTCCTGAATTTGCAGAATCAACACAAAATCAAGCTCCTGTTATAACACCCACAGCATCAAAAACAACAAACAATAGTTCAGGTTCTGATTGTTCTATAAGCGCAAGAGACAATAAATACAACTATTGTATGCTTGCCCCTTTAAATGGACTACTGGGGGAGGAGAAGGGTATATTAAAATTACCTGCGCTTGGGGAATTTTTTTCTAGATTGTATAAAATTGGAATAATGGCGGCTGTTGCTCTCGCAATAGTAATGATAACACTTGGGGGAATAAGACTTGGTACAACAGACTCTATTTCTGGAACAGAAAAGGGGCGGGACATGATTAAATCAGCCATTGCCGGGCTTTTAATCGCACTATTTTCATATGTTATTCTTTATACAATCAACCCAGAACTTGTATTACAAACAAACAATGTAGAAACATTATTATTAACAAAGTAAAAACATGTCAAAAACAAAACTTTTTATAATAATAATTCTAATACTAAGTTTGGCCGCTGGTGTTATTCTTGGTCTTTATTTCTATACAAACAAATCAACAACAGAACTAACACCAGTAAATAATACTGATAAAAATATTTTTGGTGGAGTTGGTGGGGTTAGAACAGATTTACCAAAAGACACAACAAATTCAACTTCCAATCAAGAACCAGAAACAAGTAAACCAACATCAACATCCACACCACAGGTTCCACCACTTAGAATGATTCACTCTTCTCCCGTATCTGGTTTTACATTTATAACAAAAGACATTTATTCAACAAGCAGCACGTTAATAGCAAGTAGTAGTAAAAATGTTGGAAAAAAACAAATTATAAAACCTAAAATTATTGGTCAGGAAGAAAAAATACGTTTTGTAGAAAGGGGAACAGGTTATGTTTATGAGACGGCTTCTTCTTCGTTAAAAAATTTAAGAATATCAAATTCAACACAAACAAGGATGTTGGAATCTTTGTTTGATTTGAAGGGAGAAAATATAATATTTAGAGGTTTATTAAAAAACTCCGACATAATAGAAACAAAGCTTGCAACATTGTTTTATCAAGATGCAACCTCTACAGAGTTATCTCTAAAAACCAAAGACTTGGAGTATAATATGCTTTTCCCTGCAATTTCACCAGAAAAAGATTCTCTCGTCTATTATACAGAAACAAAAGGTGTTGAATCTATCATTAAAACAAGCAAATTAGACGGTACAGGAGCTGTAATAATATATAAATCGCCATTTAGAGAGTGGTTATTGTCTTGGCCAAACAAAGACATTATTGTTTTAAACACAAAACCCTCAGCATATGCCAATGGTTTTGCATATACAATTAATCCAAAAATTAAATCATTTAAAAGACTTGTTGGCGAAAAGGCGGGGCTAACCACCCTAATGTCTCCGGACGGACTCAAGGTATTAGTTGGGGAATCTGTTGATGGGTCTATAAAACTTTCTGTTTTAGACACAAAAAATAACAGCACAAAAGATTTGTTTTTAAAGGTTTTACCTGAAAAATGTGTTTGGTCAAAATTAGAAAAGAGTGTGGTTTATTGTGCCGCAGGTGAAGCTATTACATATGCACCATATCCAGACGCATGGTATCAAGGGCTAGTGTTTTTTGACGACAATATTTGGAAAATTAATGTAGAAACACAAGAAAACAAACTTCTTGTTGTAACAAAAGATTTTGTTAAGACGGGACTAGATATTATTAATATGAATTTAAGCAAAAAAGAGGATTATATTATTTTTTCAAACAAAAAAGATCTTAGTCTGTGGGGCTTTGAAATCCCAAAACCAAAAACAGAAGCGGCAACGAGTACCAAATCTGTAGAAACAAAAAATACAACAAACACAGGCGCCAAAGCAACCTCCACCAAATCAACAAAACAAAATTAACTATTAAAAAACCACCGACGGTGGTTTTTTAATACAATGTTTATTCTGTTATTTCTTAACGGTTTTTCTAAAGTACATTTCTTGTGCAATAGCAAAAACGTTTGAAGTAATCCAATACAAAGAAATGGCTGATGTTAAACTAAATGAGATTAAAAAAACAATGGCGGGCATAGTATATCTCATTTGAACATTCATACTTTTGGCAAAATCTTCTTGTGCACCACCTTTTCCTGTTGATTTAAAGGCTGGAACAGAATATCTTATTTGAACGAATTGTGTTATTCCCACCAAAATACTTAACCAAATACTCTTTTTTGTTATATCTAAGAAGCCTAAAAATAAAACATTTACACTTTCAGGATTAGAAACGAATGAATACAAAGCATCAACATTTATTACAGGAAGTCCGGCTCTATAAAAAATAGCTGCCAAAGAAAAGATAATAGGAATTTGTATTAAAATTAAAAGTATTCCAGAAAATGGGTTTAAATTATTTTCTCTGTAAAATTCCAATAACTTTCTTGCTTGTTCTTCTTTGTTTTTTGCATATTGTTCTTTTAGTTTATTTAATTCAGGCTCCAGCTCTTTCATTTTTAACTGTGTAACAACAGATTTTTTAGAAAGGGGCATCAATATAAACTTAACAATACAAGTGAAAACAATAACCGCCAAACCAAGATCAAACCCTGGTGTATGATTAATTATAAATACCAATCCATTATAAAGGGGAATATAGAAAGTGTTTGTAAAAAAATTCGTTATCATTGTTTAATTATATAATTTTTTAGTAGAAATTGCCTAATTTCTTCTGTTAAATGTAAAAATTTACTTTTGTTTGTTTTGATTAGAACGATAAAAGGGGGAATATCTATTGCTGTATTAGTAGGGCTTAAATTATTAAAGGCCTCTAAAAAAGACTCTTTAAAAATTCTTTTGATTTTGTTTCTATCTACGGCTTTTTTTGTTTTCTTTTTCGAAATAATAAAAGAACCCCTCAAAACCCCTCCTTCTATAGAATTATTAATTATATGTGTTTTAAAAAGAAAAGAGCCTGAGTTGCAGACCCCTCCTTTTTTCATAATTAAACTAATTTGTGAAGAAGATAAACCTTTAATTTTAGTCATCTTTTTCAAAATAAAATAGGATTAGACTGAAGCTGTAAGCTTCTTTCTTCCTTTTGCTCTACGAGCGGCTACAACACGGCGTCCGCCATGTGTTTTCTTTCTGGCCAAAAAACCATGTGTTTTTGCTCTCTTTCTTTTATTTGGTTGGTATGTTTGTGACATAAGAAGGATATTACATCATTTTTGTGTTTTTGTAAATAAAAAAAATTTATAAAATATTTTTAAAAAAAATACAGGGTTATCCACATGTATCAACATACTTTTTTGTATTATTCAAGTTTCTTTTAAAAAATCAGGGGGTATAATATTCACCACTATGGATATTAAAAAACTATGGGATGATTTATTGGCACAAATGGAGATTGAAGTTTCTAGAGCTAATTTTTCAACATGGTTTAAGGATACATACATCAACAAGATAGAGGGTGGGGTGGTTTATCTAGCTGTTCCAAACACTTTTGCTAAAGAATGGCTATCTCAAAGATATCATAAAAAAATATTAGAAATTTTGAGAGGAAAAAATGAATCAATTAGATCAATTGAATACATTATTTCAACACAAAAAAAGAAAAAAGAAGGCGAGGGGAGTGAGGACGGTCAAACTATTAAAGAATTACCTCTAAGCGGCTTATTTATCAGCCCTGAAGACAATTTAAACCCAAGATATACCTTTGAAAACTTCGTTGTTGGACAATTTAATGAATTAGCACACGCAGCAGCACAAGCAATCATTAAAAAACCGGTTGCCTATAACCCTCTTTTTTACTATGGCAACACAGGACTGGGTAAAACACACTTAATGCAGGCTGTGGGTAATTATATCAAAAATCACAATAAAGATAGGCGTGTTTTTTATGTTACCTCTGAAAAATTCACAACAGACTATATAACATCCCTACAATCTGGAAAAATCAACAATTTTAAGGAAAAATATAGAAAATATGACGTTTTTATTATGGACGATATACAGTTTCTATCCAATAAAGAAAAAACTCAGGAAGAATTGTTCCATTTGTTTAACTATTTATATGACAACAACAAACAAATCATCTTTTCATCAGATGTTCATGTAAATTACCTACCAAACCTGGAAGATCGCCTAAAATCAAGGTTTATGTCTGGAATGATTATTGATATTTCACCAGCAGATACAGAATCAAGAATGGCAATATTAAAAACAAAGGCTAGAATCAACAATTTTAACCTTTCTGATGAAACAGCCTCTTATTTAGCTTCTTCAGTAGATGGCAGCATTAGAGAGCTTGAGGGAGTTTTAAACACCATAATTTGCCAATCTCAACTAAAAGGTAGAGATTTGAGTCTTTCTGAAATTAAACAACACACAAAAAACACGGGAAGACCCCACAGAACAGTTTCTGTTAAGGATGTAGTTAGGGCTGTATCTTCGTTCTATAATTTAGAGGAAGATACTATTTACAACAAAACAAGAAGACAAGAGGTGGTTAAACCTAGACAATTAACTATGTACATTTTAAGAGAGGACTACAACATATCCCTTCCATCAATTGGTCAAAAACTAGGAGGGAGAGATCACACAACAGTTATACACTCCTGTGAAAAGATTAAGAATGAGATAAAAATTAATCCAGAATTACAGTCGGAAATCAATCAAATAAGGGCAATGATTTAAATCATAAATAGCACTAGCAAATATATAACAACAAGACCTTGAGCAACCCAAGGTCTTGTTGTTTGGGTTAATTTAATTATTATTTTAGTATTAAATATGTTAATAACCTGTTAATAACATATTGATATCTTGTTATAAGACTGTGTTGAAGCTGTTTTTATTTAAAAATAACCTGTTAATTAAAGGTGTACTTATTAACACCACCATAAAAGACATTGTTAAAGCCACCTTTTGAAACACCGTCTTTTAGTTTGTCTTTTATTAAAAAACCTTTATATTAGTAGATAAAACAAAAAGTCCACATATCCACAGGATTAATAGTAGTATTTGTTTTTATTTATAAAAGTATATAATTAATACACATATGAAATTAGAGTGCTTAAGAGAAAAATTATCAGAAGCTGTTTCTAAGGTTGAAAAGATAACCAGCAAGAATGCTTCACTACCTTCTTTGAAGTGTATTTTGTTAAAAGCTGACAAAGACGGACTTTTTGTTTGTGCAACAAATTTGGATATTGGTATAAAAATTAAAATAACAGCAAAGATTGATGAAGAGGGTGAAGTAGCGGTTCCAGGATCAACACTAAATTCTTTTCTTAATAATTTATCTTCTGAAAAAAATGTTGAATTGGATTCTAAGGATGGCAGCTTGATAGTTTCTACATCAAAAACAAATACGGTAATAAAAACACTACCAACAGATGATTATCCTATAATACCAAGCGTGGACACCTCTTCGGGTTTTAGTATGCCCGCAGGTGCCTTCATAGAGGGTGTTAAGGCGGTTTGGTATAGTTCTGCCACATCAAGTATTAAACCAGAGCTCTCGAGTGTCTGTGTGACCACAGAAGGGGATTCTATTGTGTTTGTTGCAACCGATGGTTTGCGTCTTGCAGAAAAAACTGTAAAAACAAAACAGATGCCAGATTTTTCTCAAATTTTAATACCAGTTAAAAATGCTGTTGAAATAATTAGGGTTTTTGAAGGTGTAGATGAAAACCTTTCTATAACTATGGAACAAAATCAAATAGCTATATCTTATGGGGATATATATTTGGTTTCTAGAATAATAGAAGGAAATTTTCCTAATTATAAAGCGATTATTCCAAAAGACTTTGTTTCAGAAATTGTTGTTTTAAAGCAGGACGTTCTAAATACCTTAAAAATGAGTTCAATATTTTCTGATTCCTTTAACCATATTAAAATTATAGTTAGAAAAGAAGAAAATAATATAGAAATTATAACAAAAAACAATGAAATTGGAGAAAATTCAGCCAATTTAAATGGAAAAATTATAGGAGATTCTATAGATATTAATTTTAATTATAAATATATATTAGATGCCCTAAACTCAGTTGGTTCAGAAAGTATTTCTATTTCATTCAGTGGAATTAATAAACCAATGATTCTAAAGCCTATTGGAGAAAACAGTAATTTCTTGTATTTGTTGATGCCTATGAATCGTTAAAGGAATCTTTAAAATAATAAAAATGATTAAACTTGATGATTTATTGCAAAACTATAAGTTAATTAAAAACCCAATAGAAGAAAAAAAAGAGGTTTTTGAGGCTATAAATAAGGAATTTAATTTAAGAATAAATGAAAAAACCATGTTTTTTAGACAAAACACGGTTATTTTCAAAGTTGATTCTGTTCAAAAAAATAAAATATTTTTAAATCAAGCCAAAATTATAGATTTTATTAATAAGATTAGTTCTGAAAGACAAATTAAAAAGATACAATTTTAACTTATTGGGTTGATAAATAAAGAATAACAGATTCTTCCTTTTGTCCGTTTGATGAGGTTTTAACAGCTCTTAATTCATTTTCGTAATCATTAAAACCTGTTTCTTTTGGTATGAATGAAAAACTAAATGGATTTTCTGATGATTTTCCAATTAATTCGCCGTTTAAATAATATTCAATTAACGAAGTGTTCTGATCAATTCCAGAAACAGTAATAGTTTGTCTCTCTTCTTTTTTAAGAGTGGACATATTTTTAGGGTTTTCTATTTTAAACGAACTGCTTTTGTTTGTTATTTGATTAAATAAGGTTTCTGCTGTGCCTGTTTTTGCCCAATTTGATATAGAATACTCCCAGTTTCTGAATTGTTCATCACCATTATTAAGTCCTGGAGCTTCACCTGTTGGATTTTTTCTATTAATCCAATATAATTCAGAGTGTATTTCATTGCCTGGACCTCTCCATTCTCCCAAGAGAAAAGGTTTTAAGCCTGTTTCATAAGGTTCCGGTGTTTCAAATAATTCAACGGGAACTTTTGTTAATGCAAAATCCATAAGTTCTTTCCATAAGGGGCCAACAATTTTTGCTGAAGCTTGTTGGGCCATGGGTTTATTATCATTGTTTCCCATCCACGCTCCAATAGAAATACTTGGGGTATAACCTATTTCCCAAGCATCTCTGGAGCTGTTTGTTGTACCAGTTTTAAGTGCAACTTGTCTGTCTCCAAATAATTTACTGCTAAAAATTGCAGATCTTGCTTTTGCATCAGACAAAACACTATTTAGTAGTTTTGCGGATTGTTCTGTAATAACTTGTTTTCCTTCTTTGTTTTGATCAAACTCTTCCAAAACAACACCCTTATCAGTTTCTATTTTTAGAACAGAAACAACAGGTTTTTTATTTCCATTATTAGCAAATACTCCATAAGCAGAAACCATATCAAGAAGAGAAACCTCTCCACCTCCAAGTGCAAGTGTTAAACCATATTGATTGGGTGACCCCAGGTCTTTAATACCCATAGATGTTGCTGTTTTGATGGTGTCTTCAATTCCTGCTAAATACAAAACCTTAACAGCAGGTATGTTTCTGGATTCAGCAAGGGCACTTCTGAAGGTCATTAAACCTTTAAACCCACCCTCGTAGTTTTGAGGAGAATAACATTTTAAATCTTTAGAATTTAAACTACTTATTGGCGAACAATTAACATTAAACTCTGTTTCCAGGTCATAGACGGGTGTTTCAGGGGTGTAACCCTTCATAAAGGCTGTGACATAGGCAAAGGGCTTAAAAGATGATCCAGGCTGTCTTTTTGCTGTTGTGACGTTATAGTTTCCACTATTGTTTTTGTCGAAATAGTCTTTTGACCCAACCATCATTAAAATTTCACCTGTTTTTGGATTAATAGCCGCAGAAGCTGCATTACCCGCCTTAAAACCCGGCCCATTTTTTTCTACATAATTATAAATTG
The DNA here is from genome assembly GCA_964443365.1 of uncultured Candidatus Saccharibacteria bacterium. Lineage (GTDB taxonomy): Bacteria > Patescibacteriota > Minisyncoccia > Phycocordibacterales > CAIZLB01 > CAIJKW01. The sequence goes on along the minus strand of CAYUCM010000001.1, from coordinate 39,377 downwards.
TTCTTTCTGCTTTTTCTTGTAATTCATAATCTAGGGTTGTGGTTATTTTTAATCCACCCCTTGAAAGAAGTTCTTCCCCATAAGTTTCTTCTAAATATTCTTTTACAAACATTACAAAGTGTGGAGCCTTAATACCCGCAATTGATTTTGGTTGAAATACCACAACTTCTTTTTTTGCTTTTTCATACTCTTCATTACTAATCATTTTGTTTTCCAACATTTTTTCCAACACAAGATTTTTTCTAGCCTCTAGCTTTTCTTTGTTTTTTCCATACGGAGACAAAACAGTAGGGGATTGAGGCAGTGCGGCCAAATAAGCCGCTTCTGCTAGAGTTAAATCTTTTGTTTTTTTGTCGAAGAAGGCACTACTTGCTTCTTCTATTCCATAAATACTACCCCCATATGGTGCCTCGTTAAGATACATGTTTAAAATAGTGTCTTTAGATGCACTCTTTTCTAGTTTGATTGCCAAAATCCACTCCTTAACCTTTCTTGAAATATTCTTTTTTTGAGTTAATAATGAATTTTTAACAACCTGTTGTGTGATGGTTGATCCTCCTTGGCTGAATTTAAGAGAAAAAATGTTTGCTATAACAGCTCTAAAAATAGAGGTTATTCTAATTCCTTTGTGTTGATAGAACTCAGCATCCTCAATTGCTATTGTGGCATTTTTAACATAAGGAGAAATTTCTTCAAATGGAATAACTGTTCTTCTGACCTTTTCGCTCAAATCATAAAGCAATATTTTACCCGTTCTATCATATATTTTTGCCGATTGACCGAGCAGTCTGTCGTCAAAAGAAGAAAGGCTCGGTGTTTTTAGCGTTGAAGCCCAAACAAAGAAAATTCCAACACAAATCAAGAAACAGATTAATAACACGAGTATAATGTCCTTAAGTAGTGTCTTTGTTATAGACTTTCTTTTTTTGTTAATTAATAAATCCAAAAAACTCTTTTTATTTTTAAACATATAGGTATTTTTAATTCTACAACAAAAAAAGCCTTTTGTAAGGCTTTTGATGTTTTATTGTTTAAATCTTTAAAATATATTATCTGAAACCTCTTCTTCTGGTTCTTCTTCATCATCCTCATCCGCTGGAACATATTCTCCAGTTTCCTCGTCTATTTTAATTTCACCAAAACCAAAAGGATCAAGCTCTACAGGAGTTTCTGCATTCTCGTCAAATTCATCATCCCCAACACTCTTTTCTAAAAGCTCTGGGTCGACATCGTCAGCATCGTCATCATCAGTAATAGCACCAGCTGGAATGTCTCCCAAATCTGCGTCGTCTTCACCGATATCAGCCAAACCGTCAGTTTCTTCTTGTTCGTCTCTTAAATCTAATTCATCAGACATATTTTTACAATTTAATTATTTGTTAATTTATTTGATATATTTATCATATCAAAAAAAATAATCAAGTGAACCTGTTAATAACATATTAATATCTTGAAAGTGACGCGCAAGCTATTCCGCACGATATCGCATCGTATTCGTCATCTTCCGTCTTTTTATTTATCTTTAAAATCAACTGAACCATTTTAATCATTTGATTTTTATCGCTTTTTCCATCGCCCGTAACTGCCAGTTTAATTTCCATTGGATTTAACTCTTTAATTAAAAGGTTGTTTTGTTTTGCTATATAAATAATTGCACCTCTTGTTTCTGCTACGCGCATTGCTGTTTTTGTGTTTTTACTAAAAAACAAAGTTTCTATTGCGAGTGTGTCGGTTTTATAATCTATAATTAGTGAATTTATTTTTGTGCCTATTTGATATAAACGATCTTCAAACGGTAATTCTTTTGGTGTTTTAAAACATTCCGAATATATTAAAGATTCTTTTTGTCCTCTGCTTTTTTCTAAAACCGCAACACCCAGTCTTTCATATCCAGGATCAATCGCTAAAATTTTCATGAGTTTGATTTTAAATTATACGAAATTCAATCCGTGTTTAATTTATGCGAGTTTTTATAGTAATTTTCTTTCTTCTGGATAATTTATTCCCAAATGAGCATATCCAGACTCTGTAACAACACGACCTCTTGGCGTTCTTTCTATAAAACCAAGCTGTATTAAGTATGGTTCGCTAAATTCTTCAATGGTTGCTTCTTCTTCTGAAAGAGAGGCCCCTATTGTTCCAAGTCCAACAGGTCCACCTTTATATTTTTCTACGATGGTCTGAATTATTGATCTGTCCATTGAGGTTAGACCTTTGTTGTCTATAGAAAGTAGAGACATGGCCTCCTCAACAATTTCTTTTGTTAATTTTTTATTTAAGACCTGAGAATAATCTCTACATCTTTTTAAAAGATAGTTAGAGGTTCTTGGTGTTGCTCTGCTTCTTTTTGCGATTTCTTTAATTGCAACAGGGTCTATTTCCATGTTTAGAATTTTGGAAGACCTCATTACTATTTTTTCTATTTCTTCTTGTGTATAAAATTCCAGTCTAAAAACACCACCTGAAAATCTTGAACGAAGAGGGGAGGATATCATGGCAATTCTGGTTGTTGCCGAAATAAGAGTGAAGGGTGGCAAATCAAGTTGAATTGTTCTTGCTGAAGGTCCTTTTCCTATGATGATATCAATTTGTCCAGATTCCATGGCTGGATATAAAACTTCCTCAACGGTTTTGTTTAATCTATGTATTTCATCTATAAAAAGAATGTCACCAGGAGATAGGTTGGTAAGTATTGAAGCCAGGTCTCCCACGCGCTCTATGGCTGGCCCGGATGTTATTTTAATTTGGGCGCCGGTTTCTTTGGCGATTAGGTGGGCCAGGGTTGTTTTTCCTAAGCCGGGCGGTCCATAAAAAAGAAGGTGTTCTGGGGGGTGTTTTCTTTGTTTTGCTGCTGTTAATAAAATTCTGAGATTATTTTTAATCTGTTCTTGCCCAATATATTCTTCAAATGTCCCTGGACGCAACTCCTGATCCAGGACTTTATCATTGGGTTTTTCTAAATCCTCGTCTGTTATGGGGTCTTGATGGGGGATAGTTTGATTCATTTCTATGTATTTTAACAAATAAGACTCACAATAGGGGCTTGACATTAAAACCTACTTGTGTTAGGATTACTTTGACTTTAAAAAATAGTTGCGGCCACATTAAAAAACGTGTTAGAATTGAAATCTAACTCAGCTAGAAGTTTTTGGTGTGTTAAGTTAAACAAACGGCCCCTTAAATCTCTAAGCGATACAACCTTCGCGGGTTTATCGGTTTTTCTTAGAGGACGTTCTGGTGCGGACTTACGTCACGTTCCTGGAATTATCCTTAAAGAACTATCGGGCTTTAGGTCTTAGGACTTAAAGCATCGCTTAGAGATTTAAAGTGCTGTTTTTTTGTATCAACTTTCTCTGACTGAATTTAGTCTTTGTTCGTTGATAAAATAACAATACTCGCGAGAAGCATCTAAGTCAACGAACATTTGCACAGTTTTTTGTTTTAGGATTAATTACAGTAAATGTCAAACCTGCAATTAAAAAACACCAGAGATTGCTGGTGTTTTTTTAATATTGATTTTTTGTTTTTTTAAAATTCTGTATTTGCTTCTGGTAAATCATCTTTTGCAAGATCAATCACTCTCTCTAATTCGTCAAAAGAAGTTGTACCTCTCAAAACTCTCAATACTCCATCTTGTCTCATGTCTAGAAAACCTTGTTTTTTAGCCACCGCTTTGATTTCTCTCTCACTTGGATTTTCTCTAACAATTTTTTCTATTGAACTGTCTGTTAATATAATTTCATGTATACCAATTCTGTCTGAATACCCAGTTTTATTGCAGACATCGCAACCAACGGCTGTACAAATTTCTGTTGGCTTCTCGTTAAATTCTTTTCCTTCCTCCATTTCCTTAATTGATTCTAAAACATCATCAACCAAAGCTTGTCTTTCTGCTGGTATTGGAATTTTCTTTTTACACTTATCACATAAAACCCTAACGAGTCTCTGGGCAATTGCTGCATGTATTGCGGAGGTCAGAGTTTTTGGATCTGCACCAAGATCAATTAATCTTGTAAATGTTCCAGCGGCATTATTGGTGTGTAGTGTAGAAAACACAAGGTGTCCAGTTAAGGCTGCATTAATTGCAGTTATTGCTGTTTCTGCATCTCTAATTTCTCCAACCATTATAATGTCTGGGTCTTGTCTCATCGCAGACTTAAGCCCGGCTTCAAATGTATAACCCTTGCGATCTTCAACTTGTGTTTGTACGATTCCTGGAAGGTGATATTCAACAGGGTCTTCAATTGTAATTATTTTATACTCAGGACTTGCTACTTCTCGTAAAAACGCATAGAGTGTTGTTGTTTTTCCTGATCCTGTTGGTCCGGTTGTTAAAATAAGTCCGTTTGGTCTAGAAATTTCTTTTCTAACGGCCTCTAAAAATCTTGGTGACATGCCCAATTTGTCCATTGAAACCATAATTGTCTCAGGATTAAGAATACGCATAACAATAGATTCTCCGTATGCCCCTGGTATTGTAGAGGTTCTAATTTCTATGTCTGTATTTTTTATTTTTACAGTAAATCTACCATCTTGAGCGTTTTCTTTAATATTAAGCTTTAATCCAGATAAAAGTTTTATACGAGAAAGCAACAATTCATATGTTTCCATGTCAAAATCAGAAACAGTTGTTAATACGCCGTCGATTCTGTACCTTAGTCTTGAGCTGTTTTCTTCGGTCTCTATGTGTACGTCAGATGATTTTGTAGAAAGAGAACCGGCCATTATTACTGAAAGTAGCCTTGAAACACGGTGGGTCTTCTTCATTTCAAGGGCTTCTTTTACCAAAACTGAAATTTGTTCGGTTTTTTGGGCTTTTGCAAGGAGTTCTTCAATTTCTTGATTTGATATTTCAAGAGATCCAGCTTCAGTTTCTGAAGCAAAAGAAATATCCTTATATCTTTCCCACGCTTTTTCTAGACTATGTATTGATGCAACAAAAATAATATTGTTATAACCCCTTCTGGATAGAGTGTCTAATACATCTAGGGTTAATGGATCTTCTGGTTTGTGAACAGCGATAGAAACCTTTGTTCCAACAACATCAAATATTGCGGTTTGACTATTTCTTGCTGTTTCCTCGTCTATTATTTTAAGACCGTCTGGATTGATTGGAACTTTGGATAGGTCTATATATGTAAAGCCATGTCTTTCAGCGAGCATTTCCATAGCCGTCTCCTCTTCTTCTTGAAGCAGGTGCTTCATTCTTGTATTTTGCTTGTCCTCGTCAAAATGTATTGTCATGATGTTTGTATTTTATACTGTTTTTTGAGAATAGGCTATAAGAGTGTGGTTGTGTTGTTTTTTGTGTGGTTGTATAATGTTGACTGAGATATTGATTAACATACAAACAATAAAATGAAATTAAAATTTGAGCAAGGTCACCCAGCTGAGGAAATCAAAGAAGGAGGGATAGAAACAACAACTAAAAAAGAGGGGGATGTTGATTTAATAAACCTTGAATTTGGCGGTGGAATTGATCCCTTAACAGACGAGGGTCAATATGAACTTTCTAAAATGTCTGAAGAATCAACCCTTGCACCCGATGATGTTCCTGAGGGTGCGAAAGAAATAACACTAATACCAGGTGGGGGGATTGAAAACCTTGATGTGTCACAGGATGATGATTTTAGAACAACATCTGGTGAGGCTTATGATGGTTTTAATATTCAAAAAAATGTCGACCTTAATTTAATAGATTCAGGTATTAAAAACGAAACACTATCCACTACGGCTGAAAACGCAAAAGACACGGACACAAAAATGGGAAAGTATGAACCCATAAATAGAAAGAGAATTAAAAAAAATGAACCAACGACAGCTGATTTTTGGGGAGCTTATAGTGCTTCCTATGGAGGACCTGTTCCTAATGCTAAAATAAAAACACCAAATGTACCATTTAAAAAAATACCCGAGCAAGAAGACAACAATCTGTCCACAATAGAGTCTCTTAAAAGAGACAAAGGGGATAGGCTAAAATATTATGATGAAATACCTGATGATGTTAAGCCAAGACAACAACCTCCTGCTTTGCCAAAAACAAATCCAGAAACACAACCTCCGCCATTACCCAAGAAGAGCAGAGGAGAACTTCTAGATTCCATAGATAAAGAAAATGAATTAACCAGAATGATAAACTCAGAGGAGTTTGGTCCTGCTAAGGGGTTTATTTCTACTCATTTTTCAAAACTAAAAAGTAAGTTTGGATGGGTTAAAGATGGGTTAATTAGTTTGTTTGTTCTAAAACCTAGGGAAACAAAGTTGGATATTGTTCTTGGTTGGAATGAATTACTATTAAACAAAAAACAAAAAGATTTAGATAAGGCAATAGGAAAAGCTGAAAAAGCAAAAAAATCATCAGAACAGGATAAATTAGATAGAGAAAATAAGTTGGAACAAATTAATGAATCACTAGAAAGGGCGAGGAGGGATGGAAATATTGATATGGTTAATTTGTTAACCAGAGCAAAGGAGGGTCTAGAAAAACAAAACAGCAGGGAACTTGCGGGTGAGGCTGCTGAAAATATGAAAGAGCAAATGTTGTTTTATAGAAAAAGAAAGGAGAGAATATTGGATGATTTTATTGGTGATATTGACTCCCGTACTGAAAAAATAAGAGAAGACACAGAATATTATAAAAATCTAGAAAGAAGAAGTTTGATTGACGATGGAATTGGACGTCTACAAGGGGTTATAACAAAAGGCGAAACTGAAATGTTAAATCTTAAGACGGCAATGTCTGCACCTGGACTTAGTCGTGCTGATAGAAAAATTATTAAAACCAAAATTAATGAAATTTCAAACGCTATAGGAGAAAGTCGTGGTAGATTAGGTTATTACAACAGGGTGCGTGATAGGCTAGAAGATTTGGTGGAGGCCACAGATAACAGAACAAATCGTTTTGATGAATATAAAAAACCATATGTTGAGGCTGTAAATAGATTAAAACCAAATAAGACATCAAGGAAAACAGCCACACCTTCTGTTGGAAAAAAAATAACACCCCCACCACTACCAGGTAGTTCAGAAAGAGCGGATTGGGAGAACGAACGAAAAGACAAGGAAGAAAAAGGTGGCGCGAAGGAGAATGGGGCTAAAAAATTCACAGCGGATTCCACTGCTGACTCAACACCAAAAGACACAGAGGTTGGTGGAATGGCGGGCGGTGTGGTTGATGGTTTGGAAGAATCAGTAATACTGAGCTTTGTTGACAGTGCCAGAAAGGGTCTAGAAATAATAGATTCTTTTACGGAGAACGATATTGGCAATCAACAAAACACAAACTCTTTGTTTAATAATATTAAAACAATGCGTGATAAAATAAGAGGATTTTTAGATAGAGCCAAATTGGCCAATGAAGAAACCGAGGGTCATCCGTTAGTTAAACTTGAGGACGATTTATTAAAAATAATCAAAGGATTTGGGGGTGGTAAAGGAAGAAATAGTAATAAAACTATAGATAAAACCTTACTAGATAAAATTAGGGTTTTTTGCAGAGAGATGAACGATGTTCTTAATTCCTAAAACCAAATAAAAATCATGCAACAAAATAACACAACACCAATAACGGCTGATGATATCAAGGGATTAACAGGGGAAGAATTAGAAGCCTTTCTCGCAAAAAGGGTACAGCAAATCAAGGATGACACAGCGGAAATAGCAAAAGAATTAGACCCTGTTTGCCAAGAGGTAGAAGCTATTAAAAGACCAACAGAGGAAGAAGAAACAGCGGATGACATTGCTTTTGTAAAAAAAGCAGAACAAAAACTAGGTAATGATTTGGACGAGGCTGTTTTGGAACTTGCTACAGACGATGAAACTTTAAAGCAAATAGAGGAATAGGGGTATAGGTTGGTTTTTTACAAAACAAAACACCTCAAGCGGGGTGTTTTGTTTTATTAAATTTGGTATATAATACTTGGTATAGTAATAAATCGATAAAAATATGTTTAATTTCTTCAAACACAAAACAGAAGTTCCGGAGGTTGGTGCTGAAAGCACAGAAGTTGGTGTTGAATCTCAGGGTTCAGTAACAACAAACTCAGATGCAATTGGGAGTGGTCTAAATATAGAAGGCGAGTTAAAAGCATTGGAAGATATTAATCTTAATTATTCTTCCCCTGAGTTTGTCTTTGCTGAAAACCAACTCAAATTAGATCCAGGGGCTTTTATCAAGGATTTTGAAGATGAACTACCCGATCTTTCAAATACAGACCTTTCTCCAGGAGAGCCTGTATTTGATTTTACAGATGGTCTGTTTGTTGATGAGGGTGAAGCTTCACCATCAGAAGGCGGTCAAGAAACAGAAACCGTATTATCAGAAGTGTCTGATGCCGAGGGTGAGGGTTCTGAAAACGACGAAGGTGGAAAAATAAGTTTCTTTCAAAGATATACAAAAAAGGGTGTTGCTTTGGCGGTGGCCTTTCCTTTGGCTTTAGTTGCCTGCAATCAGAAAACCAAAAATGACGTTACTTTTTCTCCGGGTGTTGGTGTTGAAAAGAGGGAGGATGGAACTTATGGTATAAAAATAAGGTTAAGTGTTGATACAGAAAATGAAACTACATCAAAAGAAACTCCAGAGAATCATAGCTCGGCTACAAACCAGAATTCTGAGGTAAATAAAGCAACCCCTAGCAAGGAAAGAAATGGAACTTACGCAAGCCAGGAGGGTCCGGGAGAAAAAATAAAACAATATCTTGGTGCGTTTACTGGTGTTGAGAATGGTTTGCCTACAAAAAAATCAACCCTAATCCTAAATCCAGCGACAAATATGGCTATTAAACATGGAATTATTGGTTGGGATGCTAAAAACAATGTTTATGCTCTTCAAATAATGGAAAGTCACGCCAATCAAGGTATACCTGTAGATTCTTTTGTTTACTACAGGCTGATGGTTACACGCGAGGGTGTTTTTCCTGCTTACGGAAAACTCGGTGGGGTAAAGTCATTCAGAGAGTATACAAAAGAGGGTAAGGGAAACATGTCCACTTTTGACTATGATCAATTTGATAAAGATGTAAAAAAATCCATTGATCCAAACGATCCAAATTTAATGGAGGGTGGAAAACCTAGTCAAAGAAAATTTGATAGCGCTCTTTATAATATTAGTGATCATAATCACGCGATTCTTCGGGTAATAGTTGAATTTTCAAAACTTGATGAAGCCGGAAGAAAAAGAGCATATGAAACCAGGGTTAAACCACTCATGGATAGAAAATAATCAAACAATACCAAAAATGATTAATTTTACATCGTATTCTGTAGATGACACACTGGCTTTTGCAGAAACTGTTCTGAACGAATTAATCAAAGAAAGCGCCACTTCTCAAAAAGACAATCTAGCAACAGTGCTTGTTTTAAGGGGTGATTTGGGTTCTGGAAAAACAACCTTCACAAAAAAACTAGGTTTACTTTTAGGTGTTGAGGAGGAAATAACCAGTCCTACATTTTCGATAGAAAAAAGATATAAAATTAAAAAAGATCAAATAAATAATGATTTGATTATACCTTTTGACACGCTGATTCATATCGATGCCTTTCGTTTAGAGTCCGCCAAAGAGATTTTATCAATTGATTTTGAAAATACTCTTAAAAATCCAAAGAATTTAATTTGTTTTGAGTGGCCAGAAATGGTGGCTGATTTGGACGTACTACCAAAAGATTCGCCAATAATAGAATTTGAATTTATTGACGAAAACACAAGAAAAATGTTCTTTAGTCCAAATCCTAACCAGATAAATGGAATGATGCTATAATCTTGGTAAATGACCAACAATAAGGAAAAAACGTTAGTATTACTTGATTCTCATGCAATAATTCATAGAGGATATCACGCCTTGCCTGATTTTTCTTCATCCAAGGGTGTTCCAACCGGTGCGCTGTATGGTCTTTCGTCAATGCTAATTGGAATTATTGAAAAATTTAATCCAGATTATATTGTGGCTTGTTATGATTTACCTCAGCCAACATATAGACATGAGGCCTATAAGGATTATAAGGCTGGTAGAAAAAAGAGCGATGATGAGTTGGTTGAACAGTTAAAACTATCAAGAAATATTTTTGAATCGTTTAATATTCCAATTTATGATAAACCTGGTTTTGAGGCGGATGATATTTTGGGAACAATTGTAGAAAAAACAAAAGATGAAAAAAACCTGAAGATTATAATTGCATCTGGGGATATGGACACCATGCAACTTATAAGAAAAAAGGAGGTTATTGTTTTTACTTTAAAAAAAGGAATAAAGGATACTGTTTTATACGATGAACAGGCGGTCATTGATCGTTTTGGTTTTGAACCTCAATATTTGCCAGACTATAAGGGTCTTAGAGGTGATACTTCTGATAACATTATTGGAATTGTTGGTATTGGAGAAAAAACAGCCACTACTTTAATCTCTAATTTTCATACTATTGAAAATCTTTACAAAAAAATTGAAGACTCTAAAAAATCTGAAAAAGACAATTTAAAAATTAGAGCGGATTTTAAAAAACTTGGTGTAACAGAGAGAATATTTGACCTGCTTGTTAATGGCGAGGAGGAAGCAAAATTTAGCAAAATGCTTGCAACAATAAGAAGGGATGCTTCAATAGATTTTGAAATTCCTCAAAAGACGTGGACTGAGACTCTTGATGTAAACAAGGTTCAATCAATATTTGACGAATTTGAATTCAGAACTCTTGGGCAAAGATTGCGAGGTGTATTGGAAAAGGGAAAGGGTGAAGACGTTCAAAAAGAGCCTATAAATAAGGTTGAAAACATTTCTGAGGAACAAAAACAAAAAGTGTGTTTGGCGCTTTGGGTTTTAAATTCCACAATCACTAATCCGTCGTATGAAGATGTTTTGCGTTATACAAAGACAAAAAAATATGAAGACGCAGAAAAATATTTAATGGGAGAGATTAAAAAGCAGGGCCTTGAATTTGTTTTAAATGAAATAGAAATTCCACTAATTCCTGTTGTTAAACAAATAGAGGAGAATGGAATTTTGCTCGATAAAAAATTTCTAGCAAAACTTTCTGAAGATTATCACAAGGAACTTTCCAGATTAGAAAAAGAAATTTGGAGTATGGCGGGTAGGGAATTTAATATAGATTCCCCAAAGCAACTCTCGGGCGTTCTTTTTGACGAAATGAATTTAATGTCTCTGCTTGAATCTGGAAAGAGAATGAAGAAGACGGCTGGAGGAGCTCGTTCTACAAAAGAGTCTGAGCTTGAAAAATTAAAAGGAGCTCATCCCATAATAGATAAAATATTAGAATATAGAGAGCTTGCAAAACTACTCTCCACTTATGTAGACACACTCCCAACGCTAACAGATTCAGAAGGCAGGCTTCATGCTAGGTTTTTACAAGCGGGAACAACAACAGGAAGAATGTCATCGCAAAATCCAAATTTGCAAAACATACCGATTAAGACAGAGCTTGGAAGAAGGGTGCGCGGTGCTTTTATCGCACAAAAAGGCTTTAAGCTTATGTCTTTTGATTATTCGCAAATTGAATTAAGAATTGCGGCGGTACTCTCTGGAGATAAAAATTTAATTGAAATCTTTAAGAAAGGGCAGGATGTTCACACTGGTGTTGCTTCAAGAGTGTTTGGCGTGAAAGAAGAAGATGTTACAAAAGACATGAGAAGAAAGGCCAAGGTTATTAATTTTGGAATTTTATATGGTATGGGAGTTAATGCATTAAGGGGAAATTTGGAAAGTACCAAGGAAGAAGCCCAAAACTTTTATAATGAATATTTTAAAACTTTTTCTGGTATTGCTGATTATTTGGAAAATACCAAAAAGCTGGCTGGGCAAAAGGGCTATACAGAGACCTTGTTTGGAAGAAGAAGATATTTTGAGGGAATAAAATCAAGGCTTCCTTTTATACGTGCGGCGGCTGAAAGAATGGCTATTAATGCGCCGGTACAAGGAACTTCTGCTGATATCCTTAAAATTAGCATGCGTAAAATTTATGATTATATAAACGATCCCAAAAACGGCGCGCAGGGGCGTGTAAAAATGTTGTTACAAGTTCATGATGAATTAGTTTTTGAAGTTGAGGATAATAAGGAGTTTATAAATCAAATCACCAAAATTATTCAAGAAAAAATGCAGGATGTTTTAAGTGACGAGCAGTCAAATGGTGTTCCTTTGATGACATCTTCTAATATTGGTGAGAATTGGAGCGAGATGGAGGGTTTATGATAAAATACTAAAATGCTATACCTCATACACGGAACAAATATAGATAAAATAAAAGCTAAGCAAAACGAGCTTGTTTCTATAATGCAAAAGAAACAGCCTGATGTTTCTTTGTATAAAATAAATGAGGACGGTGCGTCTTTGGATTTATTAAACGAGCTTTTGTCTAGTCAGGGTTTGTTTTTGGCAAAATATATTGTTGTTTTAGATAGATTGATAACACTAAGTGCCGGTGCATCAAAGTCGGCCAATAATGCAAACTCAGAAATTTCAGATTTCTTGATAAAAAACTTAGAAAATTTTAAGGAAAGTGATCACGCTTGGATTATTGTCGAGGAAAAGATGTCTGCCCCAAATTTAAAAAAGCTAGAAAAGTACGCTTTTAAGGTTTTTCATTTTGACGAATCTTCGGCTGGGGAAAATCGTACAAATCAAACTTTATCACTTAAAAAAGAAAGACCAACATCTTTTGCTTTTGCTGAAAACTTTGCTATTAGAAACAAAGCTTTGGCGTGGCAAGAATTTCAAAAATTAAAAGAAGCCGAGCTTGCGGGAGAGGAAATACATGGAGTTTTGTGGTGGCAATTTAAATCTGTCTTTTTGGCAAAAAACTGTAAGGATGCGGGGGGTGCTAAAAACGCAGGGCTTTCTCCTTATGTTTTTCAAAAATCCAAAAAGGCATCATTGTCGTGGGGTGATGATGAGTTGAATTCTATTTTAAAACAGCTGGTTTTAATTTATCACGATGCACACCGGGGCGAAGGGGATTTGATGGTGGAGTTGGAGAGGATGACGTTGGGTTTGTAATGAGGGTGGTAAATATAGACGAGGTGATGGGTTAAATACAGGTGAAATAACAGGTCAAACGCAAGTGACTTGCATTACCAAAACACACATCTAAAGGCGTGGAGAATACGCATAAAATAACTAGTAAATTCAATAAAACAAGGCTGAATTGGCGCCGACTATACACCCTTTAGGATATCAAATTTCTAAATGCCAGTCGTTTGCATTTAGAAAAACAGAGATAATACCCAAAAACACCAGCCTGTATTGGTCTGGTGTTTTTTGGATGTTGTCTCTTGTTTTGCATACTTCATGTGGCTGTTACCACTACCGCCGCCGTGTTATTGCTTGGAAATACAATTCAATGTCCGCCCGGTAGGAATCGAACCTACGACCCTCTGCTTAAAAGGCAGGTGCTCTACCATCTGAGCTACGGGCGGATAACCCCTTGCGGGGTTAATCATTTAAATTTGTAAACAAATTCAAATAATGTTAGAACTATATCAAAAAATAAGAAAATGTCCAATACTAAAACCAACAAAAAACCCAAGCCTTCCCTTAAAAAAGTTGAGCTAGACACAAAGCCGTCTTTTAAAATAGCGGTTGTTTTGCCAGACATAAGAAGCTCCTATAATATTGGCTCTATCTTTAGAACATCAGACGCGGCGGGTGTTTCTATGGTGTATCTGTCTGGGTATTCGCCAAGACCTTTGGATAAATTTAATCGTCCAGATAGTCAAATTGCTAAAACTGCCCTAGGGGCAGAAAAAACTATTCCCTGGGAATATTTTAAAACGCACGCTGCGCTTTTTAAGAAAATTAAAAAAGAAGGCTATAAAATTGTTGCCGTAGAGCAGGCGCCAAAATCCATCGATTATAAAAAAATAAAAAACCTGCGCGCTGAAAAATTGGCATTTGTTTTTGGTAACGAGGTTGACGGGCTTTCTAAAACTCTTTTAAAATATGCCGATTATATAGCAGAAATACCTATGGCGGGAGAGAAGGAGTCTTTAAATGTCTCTGTGACCGCTGGTATCATTCTGTTTAGTCTTTAAACTTGATGCTTATCGCAAAGGTGTGTGCCTCTTCCACCAACAACAATTCTTTTAATAAAACCCTCGCATCCGCGCTTGCCACACTTCTCTTTATTTTTTCTGTAAACGTTATGTCTTTCTTGAAAACCACCTTTTTCTCCATCGATATTTCTATAATCCGACATTGAATCTCCTCCAAAATCTATTCCATGTTTCAAAACCAAAATTACAGATTGATAAAGTTTTTTCAATTCATTCTCCTTAATATTTTTAACGAGTCTTTCCGGGTGAATTCCCGCTAACCACAAAGATTCATCAGAATATATGTTTCCAATACCTGCGATTATTGTTTGGTCTAAAAGAACCGTCTTGATTTTGCCAGTTGGTTTTTTAAAAATCTGCTTCTTAAAAACATTAAAATCAAAAGACTTATCTAGAGGCTCTGGTCCAAGATGAGATAGATCGGGGGAGTGGCTCGCTGTATTACTTTTATGAACAGTTATTTTTGCAAATTTTCTTGTGTCAGAAAGTACGAGGTGTTTTTCAGCCCCCGCTACCTTTTTTGTTGTTTTATTTGTATTTTTTGCACCCGCATTCACGTTTGCCCCGTCTTTTTCTAAAGACAAAACAAATCTTATGTTTCTATTAAATGGGTCGTTCAAGGCCTTGTTCTTGGGGTTTTGTGGCTTCCATGGATCCTTCTCGTCCATTTTGTTATTAGAAAAAACATACTCACCAAACATTAAATGCCCCGTCATTTTCATGTGAATTAGAATTGTTTCATCGTTATTTAAGTGAATTAAAATATTTTTTCCGCGTCGTTCTGATTTTAAAATTGTGGCGCCCGTAATTCTTGATTTAAATTCGTCAAAAAAAGCGAGATTTTTTATATTCTCTTTTGATTTATAATATGAACTATTATAAGAACTCCAAACTTGAGTTATTTTGAATCCCTTAACTTTTTTGTTGAGTCCATTAACGGTTGTTTGTACTTCTGGTAATTCCGGCATTAATTTAACTAGTTTAACATCTTGAGCGTTGCTTTAATTATGACGCCTATATCCTTTGAGTTTTTGATTTCCTGCGATACATTATCAAGCGCATCCTTTGCTTCTTTTTGAGTGTAGCCAAGAGATTTAAGGGCCTCTAGTGCTTCAACCTCGATGCTATTTTTGTTTTTATTGACCACATTGTCAAGCTCATCATCATACATATCGTCCACCTTACCCTTAAGCTCCAAAACTATTTTATCTGCGATTTTTTTGCTAATACCTGATATTTTGGTCAAATATGAGGTGTCTCCAGTTTGAATAGCTTGGCTTATGTTCTTTGTGTTTGCCAAATTTAGTATATTTAAAGCAGATTTTGGCCCTATTCCAGATACGGTTAGTAAAAGTTCAAAGAAATTTAAATCATCTCTTTTGTTAAATCCATAAAGATCAATGGCGTCATCTTTGACGACGGTGTGTATCCAAAGTTCTATGGTGTCACCACTGTCACCTGATTCATTATTCATACCCATAAGGACATCAGATGTTGTATATACTTTGTATCCAACACCAAAAACATCTCCGCCGGTGTTTAAAATAACAAATTTTGCGTCTCTGTAGACAGGTTTTCCTTTTAGATATCCAATCATGCTGATATTGTAACACAACTTGAAATAGATGATATACTAACGACATGTTTGATTTCAGTCCCAAGCGTCTAAAAGCCAGTTTAAGTAAGGTTTTTTGGGTTTTTAATGTAACTGGTATTAATATAAAAATACTATCTATCGGTGCTGTTTTGGCGGTTTTCTTAATATTCTCCAACTTCTTTTTGTTGTCTCTTCTTTTTCCGATAGTAAACTTGGTGCTCAAAAGAGATTTGGCAACCATTGAGAGTTTGGGATATTTAAGAGATTTAATATATAAAATTGGATTTCAAGATTCTTTTTGGAAGATTTTACTGTTATTAGGAGGGGCGCTTTATTTTACTGTTGTCTTCAGGTCTCTAATAAACTTCCTGTCATTTTACAGCTCCAATCTTCAAACAGCTGTGGCCTCAAATAAAATGAGAGACCTGTTGTTTAGAAGATACCTGTCATTTGGAAAGCTGTTTTTTGATAATCAAAACAAAAATGAATTAAATAGAATTTTAATAGAGTCTGGTTCAACAATAGGCGGGAGTTTGAGTTCGTTAAATAAAATTGCCATAGATGTTATTACCTTCATAGCATACTTCTCATATTTACTGTATGTTTCTTGGAAATTAACAATTATTGTAGTTCCGCTTTTGTTTTTATTATATTTATTTTTACGAAAAATAAAGAACAATGTTAACAGGCTTCATCTGGAAAAAGAAACAGCTAGAATTAATTTTTCAAATAAGATTTCTGACTTAATAGCTTGTTTGGTTTTGGTGAAGGGCTTTGGTAGGGAAGAAAAAGAAAGATCAGATTTTGAAATTGAAAGTAAGAAGGAGGTTGATGTGGATATAAAAATTCAGAAAAAGTTTCATCTACTAACACCGATAGAAGAAATTGCATCTATGACTATAGTTCTTTCTGTGGCTGGAATTATAGCCATGATGTCTTTTTACGATAATGCACTTTCTATATCTGGCGCAGTTATTTTTGTCTTTATTTTATCTAGAATTCCATCGCTAATATCTTCAATTCAAAGCGGACAAGCCCATCTAATTGAATTGGGTATTAGACTTGGACAAATACAAGAGCTTTTGTCTGATGAAGATAAATTTATATTTAAGGGTGGTGAAATAGAGTTTGATGGATTGAAAGATAAAATTGAAATAAAAAACTTAAAATTTGCATACAAAGAAAATGAGGTTTTAAAGGGAATTTTTACAGATTTTAAAAAAGGAGAAAAGATTGCAATAGTTGGAAAAACAGGATCTGGTAAGTCTACCTTGGTAAATATTTTATTGCGTTTTTATGATTGCCCAGCGGATAGTGTGTTTATTGATGGTGTTGATATTAAAAAATACAGTTTGGAATCTCTCAAAAAACACTTTGCTTTTATGACGCAAGATTTGTATTTGTTTAATAATACGATTAAAAACAATCTTTTGTATTCTCTCGATGAAGATAAAATAAATAAAGAGCATATTGACTTTATAATAGACAAATTAGATTTAATGGATTTTATTAAAAAATTTCCAGAGGAAATGGATTATCAGGTTGGTAATAATGGGGGCAAGCTTTCTGGTGGGGAGAAACAAAGAGTGTCTTTGGCAAGAACGCTGATTAAGGATTCATCAATTATAGTTTTGGACGAACCAACGGGTTCCTTAGATTTTAAAACAGAAAAAACCCTAGTCACCGGACTTGAAGAAATCGCAAAGAATAAGACGGTTATAATTATTGCTCATAGATTGTCTACCATAATGAATTCGGACAAGGTAATTGTTATGGAAAATGGCCTTATTGTTGAACAGGGAACACCCAAGAGATTAGTTGAGAAGAAGGGATATTTTTACAAGTATTATGAACATCACTAAAAAGTTGATTAATTTGACTTTTTCTGATATTGTTCTCATTACATATGCCAATAACCAAATCAGCAAAAAAAGCACTTAGAGGATCTGAAAAAAAGATGGTGGTAAATCTTCGTCGTAAAAAGAAGGTTGATACTGCTGTAAAAAGCGTTAGAAAGTCAGCATCTAAGGCTGATGCTCAAAAAGCTCTTTCAGAAGCTTATAAGGCTTTAGACAAGGCCGCAAAGAAGGGTCTTATTAAGAAGGGTGCAGCAGACAGAAAGAAGTCAAGATTGAGTAATTTTGTTAAGAAGCTTGCGTAAGCAACCTTAGCCAGTCCCGCTTAATTAAAAAGAAAAACAAAAACCGCGATATGCGGTTTTTGTTTTGTAAGCCTTGTCCTAATGTGGGCGCTCGCCATTAAAAGTTACCTCTTGATTCTGGTGTTTGTTCTTGGGCGATTTTTTGTTCTGTGTTTGGAACTGTGTTTGGGTCGGTGTTTGGGTCTGGTGCCTCTTCTATAATTTCTACGCTACTATTTTCAATATGGTGATGATGTGGATGATGTGGGGGATTAGGTATTTCTTCTTCCTTCTTCTCTTCTACAATAATTAATTCCATAATCACATCTTTTACACCTTGTGGATTTGGAATTTGATCAAAAAAGAATTTATGTTCAGTTCCAGCGGTTTGAATTTCTACAGTTCCGTAATTAAAAAAAGTTGGTATTAAACCTTCTACTTTGTAAGACACATCTTGAATCTTTTCCAAATGTAATTCTGCAATTCTTCTATTGAAGAATCCACTTTGTAAGCTATCTACTATTCTTCTGTTTGTAACAATCCAGTTGTCTAATTGATACATTGTTACAACATAAAATAGCCAATACCATAAACCCATATAATAAATAACCCAAAAGAATGAAAATATTGGTATTAAATTAAATTTGACGATTACACTACTTAATACCAACAGTAATACAAAAGGTAAAAAACCTAGTAATATAACTGCTGAAATCTGTACCCCAAGAGTTAGCCAATGTCTGTGAAGAACAAGCATAACATCTTCTTGCTCCTCCTTTCCTTCAAAAAACCAATTTTGTTTTTTAAGAATTATTTTCGTCATAAATTTATTTACTTAAGTTTTTAAGCTGAACTTTGCCGTCGTCAAAAGTTTTTTGCCAATCTATTTGATTAAACAACATAAAAGATATCATGCTCATAAAAAGAGAGCCTAATAAGAAAATGGTTGCTAGTCTTTTGGGCCAATTTGTAATGCCGTATTTTAAAAGGTGATACACCAAGAAAAATGATCCTATCCAATATATGATTAGTATAAAGGTTGGTATTAATTGAAAATAATTAATCATGAGGCTATTTTAGCACAATTTTCTCTATGTTGACGAATGTACAAACCTTGCACACTCAAATTGGTGTGGGTTTGTGGTGTACCGTATGAGGTACACTCTAGGTACAGTTCAAAGGTGCTCCCGGTAGGAATCGAACCTACATTACAACTTCCGCAAAGTTGCGTCCTATCCATTGAACGACGGGAGCTTAAATTATTGCCACGCGGATCGTATTTGGCCGTCTTTAATAAAGCGGGTGGCTGGACATAAAATACCACACATTTCTTAAAAACCCAAATTTTCTAGCACAAATTGTAAGAATGGTTCCTGAAGCTCCTTTTCTAGCAGTCTATATAATAAGAAATCTCTAACTGCCTCTGGGTCTGTATTTTCAAGGGGCATTATTATAAGGGGCATTATAGCCTTTTTGGATTTAATTAAAAGTTGTGATGGTAAATGATTGTCTTGATTGTTTTCAACCCAAAAGGCTTCTAGGGTGGAATAGGGGAATAGTTGTTTGTCTATTTTGACTCCAGTTGTGTTCAGTTCAAAATCAATAAATCGTGGTTCTTTAGATCCTACTATTGCCAAAGAAAAACCTATTATTAAGATTAAGACTCCAAAAATATAATTAGAAAAGACAATTGATAGTATTAATGCTGTTACTGTCAAAATACCCAAAGACCAATACCAATCTTTACTTTTTTCACGATGCTCGTGTTCATGCGCGCTCCAACTCAATGATTTGATTTTTGTATCATTGTCCATAATTGGAATAATTATAGCATAAAAAAATATTAAAATAGTTGTTATGAACAAAACAGGTGACGACCCCTGTTTCGTTATTGTGTTTTTTTAATCTAGGTTTAAAACTTGAAGCTTTCTATTATTGCTTTCTGCTCAGGACTTAAGCGTGGTGGATTATTTTTGCACTCATAATCATACCCACAGTATTCATAGGCATTTGGTATTCCCAATAGATATATTTTTCCATTCTTCGGGTTTTCTACAATAACTTCAAAGGTGCCATACGCTCCGCCGACATCTAAACCATAACCTGTAACGCCGTTTATTTGAAGGCTGATGTCGGGTTTGGTTATTGTTTTAAATCCGTAGTTATCATCAGAAAACATTCGGTGTGATTTGTTTCTTTGTGTTTCAATTTGTGTGGCAAGATTTTTATACTTGGTTGTTGTCGATACACCAAGTGCACACTTAGTATTAATGTTTTCACAGACCGTAATTGAAAAATCAACATATTTTCCACCCCATTCATGTGCTGCCTCTGATAATTTTAGATTCTCTTTTGTTGAAAACCCCATATTTGTTTCCAAAAAATACTTATTAGGAACCCAATCGTTCGGATAAAGAAAAGAATAACCTTCTTTTTCATCAGTATATTTTTTCCATGTGGAAATCGGTGTAATCTCGGTGTTTTTCTGTTTGTGGGACTCTTCAACCTGCGCTGATTTTTGTAAATATAAATACGCGCCGAGACTCATTATAATAGCTAAAATTACCAAGGTTGCTGCAAAATATTTTTTCGAGTTTTTCATGGTAAAATTATATCATTAAAAATTTAATCATTACACCCCAAACATCAAGTTTGCTCGATTTGGTGTGGTGTGCAGATTCAAACAGTATATATCTGACGGGCTAGATATGGTGGCGTTCAAAATAAGTCAGGGTTTATTTTTTATGGAAACGTCGTTATTATCTAGTCTTTATATATAAAAACAAAACACACCACGTGGGTGTGTTTTGTTTTGAAATGCGGAGGAGGTGAGATTCGAACTCACGGTCCCCGTTAAGAGACTCCTGTTTTCAAGACAGGTGCAATCGACCTCTCTGCCACTCCTCCGTGGTCCGTATAATATCAGATAGTTGTATAAAAAACAATACTTAGGTAGACTATAATTAATATGAATAAAGGCAGAATAATGGGCGTTGATTTTGGTTCAAAAAGAATAGGTTTGGCAATTTCTGACGAGTCCTCATCTTTTGCTTTTCCTTTAAATACAATATCTGGCTTTGGTCATGATAAAGAAAAGAGGGAAGAGCGAGAAAATTCGACAAAAAAAGAACTTCTTGAAATTATTAACAAAGAGGGTGTTAAAACCGTTGTTTGTGGCCAATCCAACAATCTACATGGAGAAGAAAACATTATAATGAAGGATGCAAAAATTTTGGTGGACTTTCTAGCGGCTCAACAAATTGAAGTTTTTTTTGAACCTGAAATGTTTTCAACCGTTTCGGCTACAAAATTTCAAGGTCAAACCGATCATGTGGATGCCTCTGCTGCAGCAATAATCTTGCAAAGTTATTTAGATAGGGTTAAATTTAAGGGCAATAATTAAAATAATATGACAGAAGAAACAAACATAAACACTACAATTTCAATAGAGGATTTAATCAAGGTGGAAATTAAGCTTGGGCAGGTCATTAGTGCTGAAAGACTGGAGGGCTCTGATAAGCTATTAAAACTTTCTGTAGATTTTAACGAAGAAACACCTCGTCAAGTTCTATCTGGAATTGCTAAATATGTAACACCAGAAGAAATAGTTGGAAAACAATTTCCTTTTGTTACCAATTTGGCGCCAAGAAATATGATGGGGTTAGAAAGTCAGGCCATGATTCTTGCTGCAAGCTCTGGAGAAACCCTCGCTCTACTTAATCCAAGTAAAGATTTACCCAACGGTACAAAATTAAAATAACAAATCTTTTTTCTTGTGATAGAATATTAGTACATGTCGTACTATAGTTTCTTCAATAAATATTTTCCAGTTCCGCATTTTCTTGAAATGTCTCATGCGGGTGTTGATATAAGTTCTGGTGCTATTCGTGTTGTTGAATTAATTAGAACATCTAAGGGACTTAGATTGAGAAAGTGCATTGAAGAAAAACTTGAAAACCCAATTTTGCCAAGTGAGTCGATTTTACAAAGATCGGATGTGTTATCTATTTTGAAAAAAATCAAAAAAGAAAATAATTTTAAATTTGTCGAGGTGTCTATTCCAGAAGAGAAATCGTATCTTTTTACAATTGAGGTTGTTGATGGTACCAAAGAAGAGATTAGAACAAGAATAGAAATGCATATTGAAGAAAACGTTCCTGTTTCTTTGGATGAGGCGGTGTTTGATTATCATAGAATTACAAAGAATGAAAAAACCGGCATGCAGTTTTTGGCGGTCTCCGTTGTTCCAAAAACAGTAATTGATGAATACATTACTCTTTTTGAGTCTTGTGGCTTTTTGCCAATTTCTTTTTTGATTGAGAACCAGGCGCTTTCAAGAGCAATCGTTAAGAAGGGGGATAAGAATAGTTATTTAGTGGTTAATATAAATTATAAAAACACGGTTATTTCAATCGTTAACGATGAGGCGGTACAATTTACGTCTACTATACCAATGGGATCTGAAGATTTTACCAACTCTCTAATGGGTGCTTTGTCCACAGATAAAGACTCTGCTCTTTTTGCAAAATTTGATAAGGGCTTTTCACGGGAAGTTGGAAATGAAAAGATTGCGTCTGCACTTATGAGTACCGCGTCTGTTTTGATTGAAGAAATTAGAAAGGTTTCAGTATATTGGAATAGTGTTAATAATTTTAAAGAAGGCGAGGGTATGGCGGACTCCATGTTTTCAGATCAAAATAAAAATATTGATTTTGGTGTAGAAAAAATAATCTTAGCAGGTCAAGACGCAAGTATGCCTGGATTTAAAGATTATTTGTCTATATCATTAAAGACACCAGTTTCTATAGCAAATGTTTGGACAAATATATTTTCTTTTGAAAATGAGATTCCAGAAATTTCAATGAAAGATTCGCTTTCTTACGGTACGGCGTTTGGACTCGCTTTATTAAAAGATCAATAAATATATGTTACATCTATTACCAGACACACAAAAGAAAAGAGTCATCAAGGAATATAGAATGCGCATTGCTATTGTGATTGCTATTTTTATTGCTCTTATTTCTGTGGCTGGAACAGCTCTTCTTTTGCCAACATATCTTTCTGCTGTTGGTAGTTTGAATACTGTAAAGAATGGAAATAAAATTAAACAAAATTCCATTGATGGAATTAAGGGAAACAATTTAGATGAAAAAATTAAAAATGTTGATTATGGTTTACAGGCCTTGAAAATTTCTCAAGAAATTCCAAATCCTAATGAGGTCTATAATACTTTAATGGACGGTTTGCAGAGCGGTGTTGTAATTAATCGTTATTCATATATGTTGGTGGATAATAAGAGTGCATCAATTAGTATCGATGGTGTAGCGGGGGATAGGGATACATTGGTATATTTTCAAAACAAACTCAAGGCCCATGAAGAATTTCAGGGTATAGAAATACCGATATCTAGTTTTGCCAAGAAAAATAATATCAATTTTTCTATTAAATTTAATTTGATTAAAATTGATAAAAAATAATATGCAAAAACAAACCGTATATATATTAATAATATCAGTCATCATCGCCGTTTTTGCTATATCCTTCTATGTTTGGTCGATTTTGTATGTTGGAGGAATGGGTAATAATTTGAAAACATTACATGAAGAAAGTGTGGCGCTTGAGCAAGATTTTAACAAGATGAATTCTATTAAGAAGGTCGCAGAAAAGTCCGATGAAAATAATTCTAAAATCTATAAATATATTATTTCTTCAGGTAATGAGGGGTCTATAAATTTCGTAAAAAATATTGAAGATTTGGCTGATAAATATGTTCAAAAATATACGACGAATTCTATTGAAATTGTTGCCGATGAAGGACTTTCTAAAATTAATAAAGAGTATTTGAGTGTTAAAATGACGGCGTTTGGTAGTAAGAGGCAGGTATTTGATTTTTTGAATAAAATAAATAATGCCCCTTATAATGTTCAAATAAAAACCTTCTCTCTTGTTGGAGTTGGCAGTCAGGGTGTTCCTGGAAGCGGTTCTGATTTTTGGCAGATTGATCTAAATGTTTTAATAATTAAAGAAAAATAATATGAAGGACATTAATGTAAAACTATTTAAAAATAAAATGTCCAATTCCTATTTTTTTGGAAGTAGGCCCGTTCAGGATTGGCCAAAAATACTTATTTTCTTTTTCTTTGTTTTATTGATCATAGCAATTTGGAGCTATTTCTTCTTTTTGGCCGTTAGATCAGAAATAAAAAATGATTTTTCTAATATTCAAGCGCCAGTAGTAAAAGATAAGGAAGCTGAAATACAAGAGGTGTTAGAAAAATATAATCAAAGAGAGGTTATGTTTTTAGAGTAATTTATAATAGTTATATTCAAGGTTTTTTAGATTCGATTTGTGTATATTTTGCGACAACAGGGAGGGGCTAGCAAAAATCAAAAAATCTGCTATTATGTTTTCTATCCAAGCTCTCGTAGTTCAATGGATAGAACTGCGGACTTCTAAGCCGTTAATGTAGGTTCGATTCCTACCGAGAGCACCATTGATTCATATCTAGATTTATTTTGGAGATAGAAGGCGGGCGTTTTTTTGGACTTGCTTTTTTAAATTGTGGGAGTATTCTTGCCTGGGGGGATTTGTAAGCACGCTGCTTATTATCGTTCTTTCCAATTTTTTTAAACCGCAACCGCATGAAAATCTTAACTTCACCAGAGGTGCTGGAGAGGCAAAAGTTTCATTCTGATTTTAATCCTTTTGTTTGCTTTGAAACACCGTATTCAGAGTTATCCAGTAGGACAAATCGGGTGGGCGACGCCTCTTATCGCACGAATGAGGGCTGGATGTATATGCCTTCACTTTCTCTTGATCTTGCAGAAAGATTAAGGAAGGACGGTCTGTTGCGTGAGTATGGATTTGTAGATCCTGCCAGACACCACGTAAGAAACGGTGTTCATTACGTTTACAGATTAAGTTACAATAAACTCTTCAACGGTGGTCCAGATAAGGTAAGCGCTTTCATTGGCGACTTTGTCTCTGAGGTGGACAAGTGGCTGGAGACACAACTTTCAATTGAGACAAGACATAACGGTGGACCTCATCAGCTGGAGTTGTGGAATCAACGTGTATCAAATTATGATGGCTACATCATGGTCACTGATATAGACAACGATCTCATGCCCAGACTAAAAACAGATGTGGGGGTCACTGCGTGTTTGAGGCATGCATTAATGAAATGGGGTACGGACAATATTCGATATGATTCGTTTAATTGTGCCAAGGGTGTCCAAAAACACCCGAGGACCAATGAGGCGCTTCGTCCGCGTAAGCCCGTATTTATTTTTGTTGACAGGGGGACTTGTCAGACCTACACCTTCTTTGACAATTTCAGGGAGTATTTCTTTGCTCCCAGAAATGAATCTCACATGGTAAAAACGCCAGAGGTCGGGGACCTTCACCTTCTGAGGGCTATTGATCCTCCTTCAGATGAAAGGTTGGTGCTTTTTGCCAATCTAATCACCTGTGAGAGGTATGATGAGTCAATGTGTTTTTCAGACCTCACCGCCGCTGATTTTCACAATGTGATTGGAAAAGCCTTCAAACCTCTTGCTTGCGTTTCAAACCTAAACATGTCTGAGTGGTTGGAGATTGGCGGTGTGTCAATTTTCTCCAATATTTTCAGGCCAAACGGAATCTATACTGCAGAGAACTGCCCACTTTGTCGCTTCTTTGCGTCAAGGCGCTAGCTCGTTACTTCTGCTTATAAGATTAAAACCGGAATGCACGCAAGTGTTTATCCGACATCAAATTAACAGTCCGCCGCAAGCTCCTTGCGGCGGACTAACCATATATTAAAAAACGCACACACATGGTGCACGTTTTTTAATTGGTGGGCGATAAGGGACTTGAACCCCTGACCTTCTCAGTGTAAATGAGTTGCTCTACCAACTGAGCTAATCGCCCTCATTTATTGCTCTAATATATACTATTATTGAAATAATATCAATATCAGGTACTATAGACTTAATGTTAAACATTATTTATCAAGATTCAGACGTTTTAGTCATAAACAAGCCTGCGGGCGTAATCGTTCACGGCGATGGTAAAACCACAGAAAAAACTCTGTGTGATTTTATAGTAGAAGAGTTTCCTGAACTGCAAGACATTGGAGAACCAATGATTATTAATCGCGGTCCAAGTAAAGAGCCTACAGTTTTGCCACGTCCCGGAATCGTACACAGATTAGACAAGGAAACATCTGGTGTAATGTTAATTGCAAAAACACAAGAGGCTTTTAATATTCTTAAATCGCAGTTTCAAAATCACACAATAGAAAAAACTTATAATACTTTCGTGTGGGGACTCGTTAAAGAAGATGAAGGGGTGATTGATAGACCAATTGGGAGAAGTAAAAATGATTTTAGAAAATGGAGTGCCCAACGTTTTGCAAGAGGGGAAATGCGCATGGCGATTACTGCTTACAAAGTTCTTAAAAGATTTGAGGGTGATCCTGTTATGGGACGCGGAAACATAATGGTTGGAAAGGGTAATTCTAAAATTCCTCTAGCTTTTTCTTTTGTCGAAGTCTATCCAAAGACTGGGAGAACTCATCAAATTAGAGTTCATTTTAAAGCGATTAATAATCCTATTGTTGGCGATGGTCTTTATGCTGAAAATCACCCACTCGCTCTTGGTTTTACACGCCTCGCCCTTCACGCTCGTAAAATAAGGGTTATTTTGCCAAAGGATGTGATTAATAAGGATAATTCTGAAGATGTTTTAACTGGCACCGTTTCTGAATTTGAGGCTGGGCTTCCTAGGGATTTTCAAAATGTGTGTGAATTGCTATAAATACTGGCTGTTTGGATTTGCCAAAACCCTATAACTTTGCTATATTGCTCCCTATGACAGCAGCTAAAAAACCAGCAACAAAAGAACTTAAGGTGGCAAAAACAGACGCTACTAGAAAGGAATTTGATATGCGCGTGGGTGACACCGTTAAAGTTCACCAAAAAATTCAAGAAAAAGGCAAAACAAGAATTCAGATTTTTGAAGGTCTTGTTCTTGCCAGAAAGCACGGAAATGAAGCCGGAGCTACTTTTACAGTTAGAAAAGTTTCAGGTGGATATGGTGTAGAAAGAATATTTCCACTATTTTCTCCAAACATTGATAAAATAGAAGTGGTTAAGCGTGCCAAGGTTCGTCGTTCAAAACTTTACTATATTAGAGAGAAGGCGGCTAAAGAAATTAGTAAGAGAATGAAGATGGAAATGACAAAGCGTGATTCATCTCATCTTACAAAAGCAGAAGCCGCAAGACTTGAGGCTGAAGAATTGGCAAATGCCGTTGTTGAGCCAGAAGTTGCAGTAGAGGAGGTAGTAGAAGCAGCAGATGTAAACACAGAAGACGCAGTAGAAGCTACAGAAGACGCAAAAACAGAATAATCTAGATAGTCAGCATTGATTATTTCGCAAAACAAGACTCCGAGAGGGTCTTGTTTTGTTTTGCTATTTCGTACATAATATGCGTGTTGAGCTATATTACGCGCGGGTGGAGAAACGGTAGACTCGCTACCTTGAGGTGGTAGTGCCCGTAAGGGCGTGGAGGTTCAAATCCTCTCTCGCGCACCTATTATCCAAATAATTTTGAGTGACTGCCTATTTCAACAAAGGTTACGGTTCCAATAAATTCGTTGATTCTATAAATCATTAATAAATCTGGTCTGATGTGGCATTCATAAAGACCAAAAAGTTCACCCCGAAGTTTGTGATTCCGGAATTTACTATCAAGAGGTATTCTTTTTGAAATCTTTTCTATTACATCAATTATTTCAGTCTCAAAATTTTGTCCACCGCGAATAATACTTCTAAGTTGTTTCTTGAAATTACTTGTGTATATTTTCTGATACATTCAAGTAATATATATGTGTTGACATGAAGAAAATAAAAAGTTTTTGTGTAAACTAATCACGTAAGATATCATCCAACATTTCTTTTGCCGAATCAAATCTCTTTCCGTTTTCTTCTGCCTCTGCTATCTCTTTTTTATATAACTTATAATGCAAAAGCTTCTTGCCTTTGGGTGTTGCTGGACAAAAGGGAATAGCTTCATTATTGGCAACTTCTGCTAAAAATATTTTGATTCCAGAGGATAAATCTAGCCCTATGTTTTTAAAAACCTTAGATGCTTTATTTTTAAGACTTTCTTTTACTCGTATTTGTATAGTTGTTTGTGCGTTTACCATAGTTCAAGTATATTGCATTTGTCCTTACATTGTCAACCTATTACAATCTATTAATCTTTTCTGATATAATTCCTGAATGCTTTATACAGGAAAAGGCGACAACGGAACAACAAAAACTCTAAACACAAATGAAAGAGTTTTAAAGGATCACAAGATCATAGAGGCGCTTGGCTCTTTGGATGAAGCTAATTCTTTTTTGGGTGTAGTCAGATATAATTTGAGCCAAAAAAACTCGTTCAAAATTGAGGATAAAACTTTTTCAGAAATAATTTTAGAAACGCAACAAAATCTTTTTATTGTTCAGGCAGAAATCGCTGGGGCTTCAATGAAAATAGAACAAGACAAGGTTTCTTTGTGTGAACACTATATTTCATTAGCGGAAAAAAACTTACCACCTATTAAATCTTTTTTGATTTCTGGAGAAGGGGAGGAGTCTTCGCTTTTGGATTATGCTAGGACATTGATTAGAAAAACAGAAAGAAGAGTTGTCTCTGTTGGTGCAGAGCCTGTGACTCTTGCATACTTAAATAGATTGTCGTCACTCTTTTACACCATGGCAAGACTCGCTAATTATTTAAATAATAAAAATGAACAATCACCTAATTACAAATAAAATATTTTTTGCTTCCGTTGTACTAACAATTTCTTTATTTTTAATATTGTTTAACATAAATGGATTCCTTGCTTACAAAGGCATGAATACTCTTGATAAGGTTGCAATGTCTGTGTTCGCGGGAAAACCTAGGGACATAATTGAAATTAAAGACTCTGCATTAAACCAACAGTCGGGAACAAGTAGCGTTCAATACGTGATTCTTTCTTTTGATGGATCACGATCATTGGATATGTGGAGAGATACTGTAAATTTTGCGCTAGAAATGAAAAACGCTGGACACCCTGTTCATTTCACATATTTTATAAATCCAATTTATTTATTAACGAAGGAAAAGGCTCGTGCGGATTATTATCCACCAAAATCTTTCCCAGGAAATTCTAAGATTGGATATGCAACAAGTGATGATGATATTAAAAGACGTGTTGACGCTATTAATAATGCGTATGTAAATGGACATGAGATTGGATCGCACGCCGTCGGACATTTTAATGGTAGATCGTGGTCAGAAGAGGATTGGCAAAAAGAGTTTTCACAATTTTCTTCTATTGTTGATAATGCTAAATTATCGTTCAATTCATCCTCAATCAAGGGGTTTCGCGCGCCAGAGCTTGGCATTAATTCATCTCTGTATAAAGTTCTTGCAAAAAACAAATTTGATTATGATTCTAGTGACACGGCTCTTATGGGTAGTTTTCCCAAAAAAGACAATAATGGAATTTGGCACATTGGAATTGGGGTGGTAAAAATCGACAAAGAGAGAACTGATGAGAATGGAATAAAAAATAAGGGGAAGTATAAAGGTGGCCATACTCTAGCTATGGATTATAATTTTTGGATTGTTCAGTCTTCTGGTAAGGATGTTGTTAAAAGCGGAGATGTTCTGTGGACAGATTTTTTTAACGAAGTAAAAAGCTCCTACATAGATTATTTTAATAAATCATATAATGGGAATAGGGCGCCGGTTGTAATCGGACATCATTTTTCTAAATGGAATGATGGCGTCTATTGGGAAGCTTTAAAATCTTTTACAAAAGAAATTTGCGTAAAACCAGATGTAAAATGTGTGACCTTTGGGGAATACGTTAAGTATTTGAATAGTCTCTAGTTTGCCAAACCTTCTGATGTTATATTAACCACGAGTTTTTGATGTGCATATTTTTTTACCAATGTTATACTTTTAGAATGAAAAACAAGACATCTATAGTTGTAATCGTAATTATAATAATACTTGCTGGTATATTGTTTGCTAATAAATCTGATTTTGTTTCTAGGATTAGAAATCAAGCCTCAACAATGATGGGCTTTAGCAGCGGCTCAGGTTCCCATAGTGGACAATCTGGTTTTGCATCTGGTTCAGGTTCGGCTATAAATACAGGCTCAGGATCCACTTTGAAAATAACATATCTTGGTAACCCTCTTGATATGTGGCATATTCAAATTCGCAGTCAGGCTAATTTACAAGAATTCTATTCAAAGATTCAACCACTGCCAAATTACGATGGCACGAGTTTTTATAACGATGCTAAAGATTGGATATCTGGTGGTTCTGTAATTGATATCTATTTGGACAGAAGTAAAAACATGGAAAGTTCAGCGATCTACGGTGGATTTTATGTTAATAAGGAATTTATTGTAGAATCTCCAAGTTGTAAGTTTACAGCTGAATTTTCGGCAAAAACACTGTCGTTTTCAACAAGTAATACGGGTTCCACATCTAAAACTCCCAAGATTGATAGTATGAACCTTGGTATTTGTGCTCCATTATCAGCTGCCTACTCAATTAATAATGTTTTAAAATTGACTCCGCCTGCTGGGATAGCAACATCAACGGTTGTTGGTGGAAAAAGGATTTGGAATAAAGAATATTTAGAGTGGTTGATGAAGAACACAATTCCCCAAAACGGAGCCACAGCACCACAAGATGTCTTAAATTTTTATAAAATGTATTTATCTAAAATGGGGATTAACGCCTGGGTTAGTCATCCAGAAATTCTTAAGATATGGAAGGCGGTGCTGGGCAGGCTCGCGTCGGTAAATAAAATTGATTTTATTAAGATTATATCGCTATATTATAGTAAAAAAACAGATTGTTCCATTGTTTCTTATGGTCTTCAAGAGGGTGGTAAACTGATCGGACATATTAGTCATATAAGTAATATCTACATAAAAGATGGTAAACAATATATAGAAATAACAAACACATTAGATCAGGGTGGAAAAAAACATGTTAACATTCCTACAGAGCAAGGAAAAACAACTCTTATTGTGGAAAGCGATGGAACAATCACGCTTGGTCATCATGACAGTAAAGTAAGCAAGAGACAAAGAGCTATCTGGGATAACATGTTGAGCGTTGGTGTTTTTTCAATCATTTGTGTTAGCACAAAATAATCTGCAACAAGGTGTGATAATCGTTTAAGGTCAGTATTTCTTTTGTGATATAATTATTTCATGAAAAAGATTAAGACGGGTTTAAAGTATTTATATATTACTATATTTTTGTTAATTGTTTTTGCGGTATTTTTTGTATCTAATAAATATAATGTTGTTAACAAGATAAAAAATCAAGCATTAACAATGGGCTTTAGCAGCGGCTCAGGTTCCCATAGTGGACAATCTGGTTTTGCATCTGGTTCAGGTTCGGCTACAAACACAGGCTCGGGATCTGGAACAAACTCAACAAGTAAAACCTTGTCTTTGATAAATCTATATGATCCATACAATATGTATTTGGTTCAAATTGGTAATCTAACACAATTGCAAGAGTTTTATTTAAAGACTAAGTTTTTGACGAGTTATGACGGTGCCGACTTTTATAGCTACACCAAAAATCAAATTATTGGTGGGTCTAAAATAAATTTATATTTAGAAAAAAGTGGAACATCTGAAAGCGCTGGTGTTTATGCTAATTCTTATTATTTAAACAAGGACTTTATTGTTCAATCAAGTTCTTGTGCTGAGAGGGGGAGTGTTAAAAATAAACAGGATGCAACTAATAAGTTGCCAGTTATGCCAATACTCTCTGGTCTTTATGGAACGTGCGGTTTATTGAGTGTTGCTCATTCTGTAAACACAACTCTCGGACTAATCCCTCCTAATGGAATGGCAACATCAAGTGTTGTTAATGGAAAAATAGTTTGGAATTCACAATATTTAGAGTGGTTGATGCAGAACGTAATTAATAAAGGTGAAACTGGTATAAGCCTTAGTAATCTACAGAAGATATATAAAAAATATAAGAATACTTTTTTGGGTAAGGCTTGGATGAACATTGCAGCTGTAACTAATATGGATAATATCCTAAAACTTTTCTGGAACAAAAAGACTGATTGTATGTTTCATAATTGGACAGCTCAAGGGAATGGCTCTCATATCAGTCATATTAAAAACATATATAAGAGAGTTAATCCAAAAACCAAAAAGACTGAAACTGTTGTGGAATTAACAAACACATTAGATCAGGGTGATAAAAACAACAACGGGGCACCAACCAACCCGGGTTCCACGGTTCTTGTTATAGATAGTGCTGGAAAGGTTTCTGTTAGTCATCACACAGCGGGTGTTTCAAAGGTTGATCAAGAGCATTGGGCGGCGGTTGTAAAAACGGGAATGTTGTTTCAAATCATTTGCACATCCTATTAGTGAGCTATAATAGCTATATGAAAATCGAATTCTTTAAAGTAACATGGTACTCAAGATTGCTTTCGATAATATTTTTCTTTGGAGTGTTTCCTTATTTAGTTTTTATTATCGGTCAAAAATATCAACAATATATTGATGTTTTGGGAGGTGCCACGACACTTTCTTTAAATTCGTACAACTCAAGTGCTACAGACGTTGTTTATTCTTATAATTCAACCCTGAATACTTATGAAAAAAAGATAGAGGGGAAATGGAGAAACACTGAAAATTCAAAACAAGTTTTTGTGTTCAGGGATTTAAATAGATACTTTGAATACAAAAATGGTTCTCTTGTTAATTCCGGCGCTTGGTTATTAAAAAGCGATTTATCTAATACTAAATATTCAAATTTGCCAAAAGGTTCTTATTTATATCAAAGATTAATTGATGATGCAGAATTAAATTATGCAATTTCTTTTACAGAAGATTATGAGCAGATGGAATTGCGCGATTTAGACACAAACAAAACTTTGTTCTTTAAACGAGAATTCTACAGTCCCGGAAGTTTAAAAAAGACCTCTTACTAGCTAGTGGGTGTTATAAACTCAAAAATTCCTGAATGGTTATTTTTTGATTGAATATATCTCGTGCATTATCTATTCCGATGAATCTGAAGTGCCAAGGCTCATAA
>CAYUCM010000001.1:0-6456 GCA_964443365.1 uncultured Candidatus Saccharibacteria bacterium | reverse complement strand
TTTTGTTTTTTATCTGGATAGCTCATGATAAAACCATATTTATAACTATTTTCAGCCATCCATTTTCCTTCTTTGCTATTTCCAAATCTGGCGCTTGCGCTGTTGTATCCAATACTTTTTCCACTAACATCAATGGTTGTTCCAAGCTGATGTTCTGAGTGTCCGGCTTCTGCTATTCCTGCCCTGGACAGCTCTCCACCTTTTTCAATCCAAAAAGAATATAAGAACTTTTGTGTTTCAGCGCTTCTGTATGCAGATGTTACCGCCAAATCAACACCCTGTCTTTGTGCCTCTACAAACATCTCTTCAATTTTGGGTAAAATTTCTTTTGATATACATTCAATACCTGTCGTTTTAATGCGCTCTGGAATTTGTATTAAATCTTTGGGTATATAGTCTAGGGGAATAGATTTTTTTCTATTCAAATTTTCATACATTTTATTTGTACTTGAATCAATGAATCCGCTTGAATATGTTTTGTTTATAGCGATAGGGCAGGCTTCATTAAGCATTAATTCATTTATCTCTTGTCTTGTTGTGGAGTCAAATTTACCAGTTACAGTAAGACCGAGGGACGCTTGTACATTTTTTAATAGCGCTTCTGTTTTGACACCAAAGTTTTTGGTTGCCAGATTTTTTTCTGTGCTTCTGGCCAGGGATCGTATTATAAGCTGTAGAATCAAGACATCTTCACCCTTCTGTCCTTTTTTTAGATTTCGCTTAAGTCCGCCATTGTCTTGCCAAAACTTGGTAACTCCCGCTGGAATTATTGCCTCATAAAGATCAAATGAGTCAATATTATTAATTGTCCCCGGTGTGCTTGTTGAAGTTTTCTTCTTTGTTGAGTTTTTGTTTCCAATTGCCTTTGAAAGCGTGGAGTTTGTGCTGTCATTTAAAATTTGAATTTCTGGGGCGTACGGAATGACGATTTGCGCATAAGACAGGGTGGGTAATATAATTATTGTAAGTAGCGTGACCGTAATTGTGTTTTTTGCGGATTTTAAACTCATATTAATAATAGTATACTATAAGTATGTCAAAACCAGATCATAATTTAATAAAATCAATATCTTGTGCAGTAAAAGGGATTAAATACGTTTATAAACATGAAAAGAATTTTAGAAAACACACATTTGTTTCAATAGTGGTTATTTTGTTGGCCATCTATTTGAATTTAAATAATACAGATTTGGCTATTATCATCTTGGCCATCGCCCTCGTTTTAATATCAGAAATGATTAATAGTGTAATTGAATACACTTGGGACAAGCTGGAACCAGATCATCATCCAGTGGTTGGTATAATTAAAGATGCTATGGCTGGTGTCGTGCTATTTTCATCGATTGCATCCGTATTAATCGGCATTTTGATTTTCATTAAATATTTTTAAATATGAACATTCAAATGATGGATTTTGCTAAAAAGATAGATTCACTTATTTCAGATTGGATATTTCAATACAGAAATGATGTTTGGACAGATTTTTTCTATTCTGTAAGTAATTTGGGTAGTCCTTATTGTTTTTTTCTTTTGACTCTAGTTTTGTGTATGTTTTTCTGGTTACATAAAAAGCCGTATCATTTAGTTTTGTTTTTATTCACCGTTGGGGTTTCATCTGTATCTGTCTTTCTTTTGAAAATTCTAATAGAAAGACCTAGGCCAATTGACGCCCTAATGCATTTGAAAGATTTTTCTTTTCCTAGCGGGCACGCAACAATTGCCACAGTGTTTTGCTTTCTGATAATCTATTCGTACAAAAATCACTTTAAAAATAAAATTCTGAAATACATTTTTATACTATTTTTTATTTTAATTTGGTTGGCGATATCTATTAGTAGGGTATATCTCGGTGTTCATTATTTTAGCGATGTTTTCATGGGTGTAATTATCGGCCTACTTGTTTCATCTTTGTCTACTATGTTTTTTGAAAACTTTTCTAAAACTCGAGATTTGTTATAATGCTTGGCATGAACTTATTGCACGCTATAATACTTGGAATTGTTGAGGGTTTAACGGAATTTCTTCCCATATCTTCTACTGGGCACATGATATTGGCATCAAAACTCTTAGGCCTAGAGAGTACTGAGTTTTTAAAGACATTTGAAATATTTATACAACTTGGAGCGATTTTATCTGTTGTGGTTCTTTATTTTAAGAGATTACTCAGTTCTTTTTCCGTTATAAAAAATATAATTATAGCTTTTATTCCAACCGCAATAATTGGTTTAATTTTTCACGATTTTGTAAAAGCACACCTGCTGTCTAGTTATTTAGTAGTTTCTGTCTCTTTGATTGTTGGTGGAATTATTATTATTTTGTTCGAAAAGAAATACAATAAGAAATACAATGCCAATATTAAAAATGATTTTCAATCTCAACAGTCTCAACATATGGGAATTTGGAATTCTGAATTGAATACCAAAAAATCTTTAATCATAGGTGTTTGCCAATCCATAGCGATGATCCCTGGTGTTTCAAGATCTGCTGCAACTATTATTGGCGGACAAATGCAGGGAATTTCACGTACCGCCATAGTGGAGTTTTCTTTTTTGTTAGCTATTCCAACAATGCTCGCTGCCTCTGTTTTGGATTTATATAAGGGGGTTTACGCTTTTAATTATAACGAATTTGTGTTGTTGGCGGTTGGTTTTATCACGGCTTTCATTGTGGCGTTAATCGCAATAAAGAAATTTTTAAAATTTATTCAGACCAAAGATTTTGTTGGTTTTGGTGTTTATAGAATTATTGTTGGTGTAATATTTTTGATACTATTCTTTTTTGGATTTTAATTTTGAAAACATATTCACAATATATTTTAATTTTTTATTTTTTGTGAAGAAAATCTGATATAATATTTATATGGTAATTAAAAAAGATGTAAAAAAGATTTTTGTTTGGGATTTGAATTCAATTTTAAAAATTGTTTCAATAGTATTTATTTTATCACTAACGGTTGGGGTATTCGTTCTAATGAATAAAGAGGAGGGTGCTGTTGGTCAAAACGTTATAACAGTTACAGGTCATGGTGATGTGAGCGTTAAACCTGACACTACAAAATTTACAATTTCAGCAAGCGGTTCTGCCAAGGACGTAAAGACATCTCAAGAAATTGTATCAAAGAAAATAAAGGATGCGATTGTTGCTTTGAAAAAAGCTGGAGTTTTAGACAAAGACATAAAAACTTTACAATTAGACACTTATCCAAAATATAGTTCAAGAACCACATCTTGTGTTTCAAATGCAAAAGCTCCGGCGGGCGTATCGTCAACAAAGAACAAAGGTGTTGCCGTTTCTGCAATAGAGCCTGCCATGGTTAAGGCTCCTGATTGTACAAATCAAACATCAGAAATTGTTGGATATGATACAAGACAATCTCTTGAAATAAAGATTTCTAATATAGACAAGAATCCAATGATGGCTGAAAAGGCAATTGCGGCTGTTGGAAAGATTGGTGTTGAAACTTCTGGTTTAAATAATTTTGTCGATAATACAGAAGAACTTAAGTCCCTTGCTAGAACAAAGGCTGTAAAAGAGGCTAAAGAAAAGGCGGAAGATATTGCTAGGGCGCTTGGCGTAGATCTTGGTAAAATTACATCTTTCTCAGAAAATTCATCAGATGCATACCCTTATGCTCTAAGAAGTGCAAAATTTGGAATGGGAGCTTCAGACATGGAGGTGTCCAGTTTACCAACGGGGGAAAGTAAGATAACCACAGACGTTGTTATTACGTATAGTTTGGAATAATAATTTAGTAAATACTAGGTTTATATTTAAAAAGCAGAAGTAACACAAATACTTCTGTTTTTTACAGTTTGTGATATTATGTAAGCATGAAAAACAAACATGAAAAGAATCGAAGAATTATACAAATTATTGTTTTTGTTGTGTTTATATTACTGATCTTGTTTATAATAGATCAAAAAACAGGTTTACTAGATGCGGTAAAAAACAGATCAACCGTACTTATAAGTAATAATTTAAACTCGGGATCTGGATCTTATGCATATTCTTCTGGGTCGGGTTTGCAAAAGACCAATCCTTCCTCTGGTTCTGGCACATTAAATTCTGGATCCATTGTGTTAACAAAAACATACACAGGTACTAAGACAAATATGTACCGAGTTCAGTTAACCAACTTGAATCAATTAAATGCTTTTTATTCTAAATCATCCTTCTCCTCTTACTTTAATAAAGCGGGATTCTATAATTATGCAAAACTTCAAATTTCTCGTGGCTCAAAGATTGACTTGTATTTAAATAAAGCAAGGGTTTCAAACGAGAGTGTGGGTATGTATGATGGTTACTTCATAAATTCAAAATTTATTGTCAAAGCCCCAACTTGTAGTTTTGCCGCTTCGTTTTCAACAGTGAATACCGTTTCGGTATCCACCTCATCTGTAGACAATAAACCAAAGACTCCAATATTGGACAGTATGGGAGGAATTTGTGGTCCGTTGTCTGCAGCTCATTCTATAAACTCGGTATTAAAATTACCTCCTCCAAATGGAATGGCAACATCTACCGTTGTCGATGGAAAAAGGGTTTGGAATAAGGTATATCTTGAATGGTTAATGCAGGGTGTTGAGGTTGGGTGGGGTGGAGGTATTAGAGTTACGGAATATCCAGAGATCTATAAAAAATATCTTAAAAACATGAAGGTTGTAAAGCCTAGGAGTCTCGATGAGTGGTTTAGTTTCCGAGAATTAATGAATTTGTTTTATCATCAAAAAGCAGACTGCTCTCTTTTTACATCGGGGCATGTTAGTAATATAAGTAACATATATGAACAAGATGGAAAAAAATACATAGAAATAATAAACACCCTTGAACAAGGAGATGCAAATAATGACAATATAACCACAACCCCAGGAAAAACTACGCTTGTGGTGGAAAAAGATGGTAGCCTTACCGTTGAGGGTCATGGGGGTCTATCAAAAGAACAGATTGATTATTGGGATAGAGCAATATCGGTACATCAATACAAGATTATTTGTATTTACGATTACGATATTGTTACAGCTCCGGTCACACCAGCAAAACTCTATTTTTAATCTGTGTTCGTGAACATCCATCGCACCCAGTTTTTGAAGAGCTCCTCACCATGTTTGACAAAAATGAATTAACGCCATATACTATATAACGTTAAAATCAAATTAAAGCACCCGAGAGGGTGTTTTAAAATACCAGAATTAACCATAAAAATATGTCATTAAAACAATATATAAGTGATACAAGATCTGAAATGAAGCATGTTAATTGGCCAACAAAGAAACAAACAGTTGTTTATACAATACTTGTTATTGCAATATCTGTTGTGGTTTCTCTTTATATTGCAGGGCTAGACACAATCTTTACAGGTTTGTTTACAAAATTCATATTACCAATCTTTTAAGCTAATTTAAAAACCAAATGTCAAAACAAGTACAAGGTGAAAGAAATTGGTATGCCGTCCACACATATGCTGGTTATGAAAATGCTGTTATGAGAAATCTAAAACAGCGTATAGAGTCATTGTGTATGGAGGATCGTATATTCAATGTTATTGTTCCAACAGAAAAGAAAATTAAGATCAAGGGAACTAAAAGAGTTGAAGAAGAAGAAAAAATATATCCTGGATATATTTTGGTGGACATGATTGTTACAGACGACACATGGTACATGGTTAGAAACACTCCAAGAGTTACCGGCTTTGTTGGTTCAGGAACAATTCCCGTACCTCTAGACAAGAAGGAGGTTGAAGAATTATTCAGAAGAATGGCTAATGATAATGTAAAACACACTATTAATTTAGCTATCGATGATCTTGTTAAGGTGGTTGATGGTCCATTTAAGGACTTGGAAGGTAAGGTTTCAGAGGTTGATACAGATAGAGGAAAGGTTAGAGTGCTTGTATCAATGTTCGGTCGTGAGACACCTGTTGAGCTTGACTTCTTGCAAGTTAAGCCATTATAAGGTATTTTATAAGAACTTGGCCAGATACGCCTGCGCTTCTCTCGCATATTGTGGCCATAAATAAAGAAAAACAATTAATATATATTTATGGCAAAGAAAATAATTAAATCATTAAAATTACAAATTCCTGCTGGAAAGGCAAATCCTGCTCCTCCAGTTGGTCCTGCACTTGGTCAGGCTGGTGTTAACATTGGAGAATTCGTAAAGAGATTCAATGATGCAACAGCTCCTATGGCGGGTGATATTATACCTGTAGTTATCTCGGTATATGAAGATAGAACTTTTGATTTCGTTCTTAAAACTCCTCCGGCAGCAAGTCTTGTACTTAAGGCAATTGGGGTAGAGAAGGGGTCAGGTCATCCAAATACAAAGAAGGTTGGAAAGATTACAAAAGCTCAAGTTCAAAAGATTGCAGAGCAAAAGATGCCAGATCTTAATGCAAAGGATTTATCTGGAGCAATGAAAATGATTGAGGGAACATGTAAGTCTTTGGGAGTGGAGGTT